>JANNKV010000259.1:0-8755 GCA_031396485.1 Polaromonas sp.
GGTGCGCACCACCAGCCCGTCGGCATAGATGTTGTAGTCGTTGCGGTCGGCCCATTCGATCAGCCAGCGGCGCAGGTACTGCGTGAAGTGCGGCGCGGGGCCGAGGGTTTCGGTCTGCCGTTCAAACTCGATCTTCAGTGGCTTTTTCTGCAGGGGCGCCAGCTGCGCCACAGGCAGCTTCTGGTGCTTGGCCATCTGGCTCAGCACGATGTTGCGGCGCTGCACCGCGCGCTCGGGGTTCAGCACCGGGTTGTAGTAGCTGGTGCCCTTGAGCATGCCGATCAGCGTGGCGCTTTCCAGCACGTCCAGTTCGCTGGCTGATTTGTCGAAATAGGTGCGCGCGGCCATCTCGATGCCGTAGGCGTTGTAGAGAAAAGGCACCGTGTTGAGGTAGGTCTCCAGAATCTCGTCCTTGGTGTAGACCGACTCGATCTTGAAGGCGGTGATGACTTCCTTGAACTTGCGCGTCAGGCTGCGTGCCCGGCCGACTTCTTCGGGGTACAGGTTGCGCGCCAGCTGCTGCGTGATGGTCGAGCCGCCCTGGGTGCTGCCACCCGCCGTATGCAGCACGGCAGCAGCCGTTCGCTTGAAGTCAACGCCGTGGTGGTCGAAGAAGCGGTGGTCTTCGGTGGAAATCAGCGCGGCCAGCACGTTGGTTGAAATCGCGTCCAGCTTGACCCAGTCGCGGTTCGCGCGCTGGAACACTGCCAGCTCCTGGCCGTCGCTGGAGAGCACGCGCGCAGGCTGCTGCGACTTGGTCTTGCTGATGTCGGTGATGCTTGGCGTGAACGGAATCAGCACCAGCACATAGACCAACAGCAGCACCGGCAAGGCCGCCAGCGACAGCGCCGCCCCGCGCAACGTGGGGTGGCGCAGGCGGCGCACCACTTCGGCGGCGAAAGGCTGGAGACGCTCGCTGCTGAAGCGCTTGAAATGGTCGAGGGAAATTGTCATCACGAACTAGTTTAAGGCCGGGGCCATGCAAGGCTACCCGCGGCCTGGCCAGCCCGCCGCAGTGCCGACTGGATCAGCGGGCTTGCAGCTGTTTCATCAACTGCTCCAGCGCTGACATACCGCCGCCCAGCCTGTCGTCGGCATCGGCCGGAACCTCGCCCTGCGGGCTCAGCTGGTTCACCATCTCGGGAAGGATCTGCGCCATGCCACTGGCCACTTCGTCGTTGCCCACGCCCAGCTGCTGCGACAGGCGCGACAGCTCGTCCATACCGACCACCTCGCCGACGGCTTGCGGAGCAAGTTCCTCGTTGCCGCCAGTCGACACCCACGACGCGGCTTGCTGGCTGTAACCCTTTTGCCGAAAGCGATCGAGCACCGCGCCCACGCCGCCGCTGCGCTGCACCCACTGCATGACCAGCGGCAGCATCATGGCGATCAACGCACCCTTGCCGCCAAAGGGCGACTGGCTACTCGCAGGCGCACCCGCCGGCCCTGCGCTGCGTCCCAGCATGCCGCCCAGCAGATCACCCAGGCCGCCGCCCTGCCCGAGACCCCCCAGGCCACCTGCCGGACCCTGCACACTGGCGCGCCCGCCTGACAGCACACTTCCCAAAATCTGACCCAGAAAATCGTTGGCCATGGCTTGCTCCGGTTGAGGTTTCGCTTGCAGTTAAACAAGCACCGTAACGCCACGACGGCTCCTCCCGCGTAGGTGGAGGCCGACAGCGCCAGGGGAAATTTGACGCAAGCCCCGCTACATCGCCGTGCCCGGCGCCACCCGCGAATAACGCACCTCGCGTTTTCGAATGTTGTCCGTGCCGATGAATTCGTACTTCGATTCGAACTTCAGCTGATACGTCACATAAGGCAGCGTAGGCGCAGCCGGCTGCTTGCCGTTAAAGCTGGTGTAGCGGCGCTTCAGGTTGGTGCCATCAAAAGTCCACTGGCCTGCATGCGCGTAGTCAGTGACGGCGCCGGTCGCATCGACCACCCGGGCCGCCTCGGTGAACAGGCCATCCTCACCCAGCACCAGCAGGCGCCGCACCCGCGCATCTTCCTGGGTGTATTCACGCAGCCAGCTGCCCACCAGCTGCTGCTGCACGGCATCAGCGCGCGAATCGGCGGGCGCGTTGTTGCACGCCGCCAGAAAGAAGCTGGCAAGCATGGCTGCGAGGGCAGCGAATCGACGCGGTTTCGAAACACCGTTGCCCGGCCTGAGATGGGTTCGGAGCGTCATCAGACCTGCCAGCTTAGCCCGAAAGCTGTCCGGAACCTGTTTTATGCATCAAACAGGCCGCTAGCCCACATAAAACCTGCGCGAACAGCTCTTAAATAAATAGCAAGTATGCAAGGGTTTGATCTAAAACTCAAACCCGGCACGCCGCCGCGTCTTAGCGAACACAATGATCAGGAGGCGGCGCGTGCCGACCATGTTATTTTTCAACAGGGAGCACCAAGAAGATGATCGATTCCTTGACGGATTGGCTTTCCCCCATCGTTGGGTTGGTGTTTTTTAACATCGCGCTGCTGCTGGTGGCCGTGATCTGGTCCATGAAGCGCCATCGAAGCCCGAAGCTGAAGATCGAACACGCCTCTTGCATCGAAGACTTGATGCCGTCGCTGGCAGGCCTGTCGCTCGGCACTGCCGTCGCGGGCAACTCGGTCGAGGTGCTTGAAAACGGCGCCTTCTTTGAGGTGCTGCTGAAAAGCATCGCTGCCGCGCAGAAGTCCGTGCACTTCGAAACTTTTCTGTGGCAAGAAGGCGTGCTCGGCCAACGCATGGCCGATGCGCTGTCAGAGCGGGCGCGGGCCGGCCTGAAGGTGCGCGTACTACTCGACGCAATCGGCTCGAAACATGTCGGCGAGGCCGCGCGGCGCCAAATGCAGAACGCCGGCTGCAAGTTCGCCTTTTTCCACAAACGAAGCATCTACAACATCGGTGTCATGAACGAACGCGACCACCGCAAGCTGGTCGTCATCGACGGCCGCGAAGCGTTTGTTGGCGGTCATTGCATCGTCGACAACTGGCTGGGTGATGCGCAAGACCACGAGCACTACGCCGACCTCAGCGTGCGCCTGCATGGCCCCATCGTGCACAGCGTGCAGGCCGCCTTCAGCGAAAACTGGGGCGGCCAGACCGGCGAGCTGTTCATGGGCGCAGACGTGTTCCCGGTCTTGGCCCCCGCGGGCGACGTGATGATCCATGCGGCTTACGCCAAACCGGAAGGATCGGCCCCCGCCGTCAAGATTCTTCACCACACCGTCATCTGTCTGGCCCGTAAGCGCCTGTGGATTCAGAACCCCTACTTCATCCCCAAAGCCGAAGCGATTGAGGCCATGGGCGCGGCGGTGAAGCGCGGCGTGGATGTGCGCGTGATGATGCCGGCCACCAGCGGCTCGGACAACCCGATGGTGCAGCACGCCGGCCACCGCAACTTCGAAAAGCTGCTGCGCTGCGGCGTGCGCCTGTTTGAGTACCCGCACACGCTGCTGCACCAGAAAGTGATGACGGTCGACGGCGTGTGGAGCGCGATTGGTTCCAGCAATTTCGACGACCGTTCTTTCGACACCAACGACGAAATCACACTGGGAATCCTTGACGCCGCCGTAGCGGCGCGGCTTGATGCGGTGTTCGAAAAGTACGCGCCGCAGTGCAAAGAGATCGAGCTGGAGGCATGGAACAAGCGCGGGTGGTGGCACAAGCTGAAGGACAACTGGTTTTATTTGTTCAATGCGGTGCTTTGAGTGGGCGGCGGCCTTCATCCAGTTAAAAACCGCCAGTTCCGCGCGTTTTTGTCGAGACAAGCACCATAAACTTCTGATAGTTTTATATTGCCTATAAACAATATATTGCTAAAATGCAATATAAATGGATGCCAAACCGATCGCCAGAGCAAAAGAGATACGCGACGACGGCTCTATTGTTGAAATCGTGATCTGGCGCCTTGCACAGCCGGTGGCCCCGTGTACTCATCTGTACAAATACAGGCTGCATTTCGGCGCTGCGGGCGAATGCAAGGTGCGCTATGACAACGAGCGCGGCAAGGGTGACCATCGGCATATGACCAACGTCGAGGAAGCCTACCAATTTGTATCCGTCACCCGGTTGCTGGACGACTTCCAGCGCGACGTTGAAACCTGGAGCTAAGTCATGAAAGCCGTCATTGAAATCGCGCCGCGTGGATCGGTGTTCACCGCAGCCCACAAACAGCTGAAAGTGGCTGAGGCCAACCCCCTCTTCGGTGCCGACTATCACCTGAGCTTCGAATCCGCACGCGCCCTATTTTCCGAACTCACGCCCGCACGAATTGAATTGCTTGAGCGGCTGCGGCAGTGCGGCCCCTGCTCGGTGTACGCGCTGGCTAAAACGGTGGAGCGCAATTACTCCAATGTGCACACCGATATCGGGAAACTCGAAGAGCATGGCCTGATTCGACGCACGCCTGAAGGTGCTGTATTTGTGCCATTTGAATCGGTAGAAATTCACCTGGATCTGTTCAGACAAGCTGCCTGAATTGCAGGGCTGGTATCCGCGTAGTCGGTTAACGCGGCATCCCCGCGAAGGCGTGGATGACGCAGAAGTCAGCTGACGCGCGTAACGGCGGACAGCGACCCGGCTTCGCTTACGATCCAGCGTCACAAAAAACAGAGAGAACTCAAAAAATCATGAACCGTCTCATTCAAAAGCTCATCGTCACGCTGACCTGCGCCGCCGCGCTGCTGGCCACCGGCTGCACCCGAATTGAAACCGGCGAGGTGGGCCTGCGCATCAACTTCGACAAGACAACGGACTCGACCGAGCGCCTGCCCGGCTCTTTTAACCAGACGCTCATTGGCGACATCGTCACCTTCAAGATTCAGGACGTGGCCGTGGCGGTAGACAACATGACGCCGCTGGCGTCTGACAACTCCACCATCAAGGACTTTGACATGACCGTGGTCTACAACATCAATCCGACGGCTGTGTCGGAACTGTGGACGACCAAAAACAAGGCGTTTCACGGCCTGAGCGACAAAAAAGACGGCGACATTCTGCTGATGCAAAACTACGTGGCGCTGAGCGCGCGCAACGCTGCCTACAAGGTGGCGCGCGAGTATGAGTCGCTGAAGATGGCCGACAACCGCCAGGTGATCGAGCAAAAAATCCGCGACATCATCATCAAGACGCTGACCGAAGAAAAGCTGGCTGAAAAGATCACCGTGTCGCAAGTGCAGGTGCGCGCCATCACGCCCGCCGACGTGATCGTGGCCAGCGCCAACGAACTGGTACGCGCCCAGAACGAGCTGAAGACCAAAGAAGTCGAAGTGCAGACTGCCAAGAAAGAAGCCGAACGCATCGCTGCATTGAACGCCAACGCCGGCGCCATTGGCTATATGAACGCCATGGCCAACCTGAAAATCGCTGAAGGCGTGGCCAGCGGCAAGGTGCACAGCATCGTCGTGCCGTATGACTTCAAGGGAATCGTGAACGCGAAGTGATTGGCGGGGTGCCCGATGACAGTCAATCAAGCGCTACCAACCCGTGCGGGTTGAACCTGCCCTAGCCTGATTCCACTGTGAAGACCCTTCAACAAACCCAGGGCGAACGCTTAGGTGACGTATATTGCCTCTAGCCCAGGTAATACCTGCGCGAGCAGCTACTAAATCAATAGCAACTATGTGGCGGGTGCTACCGCCCAACGCGGGCAGTTCGGCTCCGTCGCAGCCAGCAAACCAGGCAGCTGGCCGCTCCGGCTCACCTGCCGCGGAAACCGGTAAATCGTGTCATTGAGGAAGCGCGCCACGTCGTCAATGTCAACCTCTGTCCAGCCCAGGCTGACCACCCCCTGCCAGCGGCGCACCTGGAACTTCAGCGTTTCCCAGTCAACTGCCTGCCTTTGGGCGCGCCAGTGCATTTGTGTGGTGTGGCATTCGATGCAATGGTTGGAATACAGCAACTCGCCGCGTGTAGAAACCGATTCGGGCGTTGGCTGTGCCTGGGCCCACGTCCCCACCGTTGCGGCCGCAAGTACGAGCGCGGCGCGGCAGACCAGCGAACGGGTCAGTGCAGCGCCTTGCCGGCGATGCGCAAATAATTCAGGCGTGAAATCTGACATGGGTTCATGCTAGCGGCGGTCTGAACCGCGGCTTTGATCTGGATCATGCTGCGAGCGGCTTTTAAACCTGGAAACGCCAGTTGGATGCGTCCGGGTGTGCCGTGATTGGCGCGTCAGGAAAGGCGAGGCAACGCGCTGGGCTTTTGCCCACAAGGCGCAGCAACGCAGCCTGGCGCGTCAAGCGCGGTGCAATCGGGTGCATAGCGCTGTCGCTTATCAAGTGCACGTGATCGAAGCGAGAAAACTCAATATCGATGCGGCTTTCCTGATGTTTGCAAGCGGTCAACTGCCGTTTCCAGGTTAAGGGTAATACATCACGCGTTTACTGCGATTTTTGGCTTGCCGCGCGTATCCATGAAAGAGTACCTTGTGCACAGGAGGGAACGTTCATGGCTCATCTCTGGCACTTCACGGTCAGCCTGTTGCTGATGTTCTCGGCCGCGGCCGCCCAGAGCGTGCAGCTGGCTTATGAGCCGGTCGGCCTGGGGTGGTCTGGCGAAGAAGTCGAGCATGCCAGCGCTGTTCAGATGGACACGCTGGCTGAGCGCGCAGAGAGGGCCGGGCAGATGGGCTGCAGCGCCCACTGCGGGCGCCTGAATCGCGTCTTCAACCGCCTGATCACCGAGGCCCAGGTGCAAACCGCGCGCAGCGCCACCCTTCCCTGGTCGTTGCTGGTCGTGCGCCTGCCCG
Organism: Polaromonas sp.; assembly: GCA_031396485.1. Classification (GTDB taxonomy): domain Bacteria; phylum Pseudomonadota; class Gammaproteobacteria; order Burkholderiales; family Burkholderiaceae_C; genus Polaromonas. Next base: position 6,741 of record JANNKV010000259.1, read on the forward strand.
ACGTCAATGCCATCGCGATGCCCAACGGCCGGCTGGCTATTTCGGAATCGTTTGTGGACCAGCACCTGTCTACAGACGAAACACTGGCTTTCGTTCTGGCGCACGAGATGATTCACAGCATTCTGGAGCATGAGCGTCAGGCTCTCACCTACGCACAGTTGCTGCTGCCGCGGCAGATCGTGCGAAGCGTAAAAGACATGTACGTCGAAATCGATTTCAATGCGTCGCTGCTGATGGCGATGGAGCCCGTGATGCAGCAGGGCGAGTACGAAGCCGACGAACTCGGCCTGCTGCTGGCCAGTGCCGCGGGCTTTGACCCCGACAGGCAAATCGCGTTTATCGAATCCCAATGCCGGAACGATGGCGGTCGCCAGCCGCTGGTGGCCACGCATCCGCCAACCTGCCAGCGGATGCAGGCGCTGCAATCGTTGCTGCCGCTGGCCCGAAGGCAAAGGCCCATCAGCGTGAACGACTGACGACTGGGCGGATTCGGGGTCGAACAAGTTTTGACCCTGCACTGACTAACCACACTAACCGCCGTGGTAGCCCTCCAGAATATCCTTCAGTGGCTTGTCCGGGTCAATTGTCGAATCGTTGGTACGCGTCGGAGAATCGAGTTTCCGGCTCTCTTTCTCGGTCTTTTCAAGCTTCACCCGGGCGTCTTTCGGCGGCGTGGTCTTACTGGCATCGTTTAGATCTGACATGTTCGTCTCCTTGTCTCCTTGTCTTCTGGTCGGCCTTGTCGTGCAACCATCGTAGGCCGCCCAGAAAAAAGGCAGATCAGCCGAAGTGCGGCCCCTGCGTAGGACACAGCAGCGCGGTTGCCGTGCGCGGTGAGTCGCTGCAAAATGCAGAGGCAAGTCGTCTTGTTTGCAGGAGAGTTGCTCATGACCGAAAACGCCCTGATCACCACGCCCGAACCCCGCAAGCTGTGGGTGCGCGCCCTGCTGATGCTGCTGATGTGCGCCGCCTTTCAACTGGCGGCGTGGATATTGGTTCTCACCGCGCTGGTGCAGCTGGTGTTCTCCATCTTCAACGACGAGCCCAACCGGCGGCTGCAGCGCTTTGGCAACAGTGTCGGCCGGTACCTGACACAGATCGCGTCGTTCGTGGCGTTTGCTACCGAAACGGTTCCGTTTCCCTTCAGCGACTGGCCGGAGTCGCCGGGTACGTGAAGGGGTTGGCACGTTGAACATTGCGCTCAACCCAATGCTGATCATTCAAGCGCACCAACCCGTTCGGGCTGAGCCTGCCCTAGCCTAATTGCACTGTGAAGACCCTTCGACCCTTCGACGGGCTCAGGACAGGCCAAGCTCAGGGCGAACGGTTAAGCGACGAGCATTGCCGCCAGCCCGGAATGCTGGCGGTGGTCATTTCGTACATAAAAGCGGCCTGTACTGATGTCTGACGTACCACCACACATCACCTTCCGCCCTATGGGAATGACCGACCTGCCCCTGCTGCATGCGTGGCTGGCGCGCCCCCGCTGGACCGAGTGGTGGGGGCCAGCACCTGCCCGGGCTGAAGTCGAAGCCGAATACGGCGCGTGGATTGCCGACCCGGCGAAAGTGCAGCCGCACATCGCGCTGCTTGATGGCAAACCGCTCGGCTACATCCAGTCCTACGTCGCGATGAATTCGGGCGGCGGCTGGTGGGAATCCGAGACCGACCCCGGCGTGCGCGGCACCGATCAATCGATTGCCGACGCGGCGCAGCTCAATTGCGGTTTGGGCAAGGCGATGGTGCGGGCCTTCGTCAACAAGCTGTTCGAAGACCCGCAGGTGACGCGCATCCAGACCGATCCAGACCCCCGCAACGCGCGGGCGATCCGCTGCTATGAGAAGGCCGGGTTTCGCGCGGTGGGGGAAGTGCAAACGCCCGATGGCGTGGCCTTGTTGATGGTTTGCGAACGGCCTGCCGGGAATTGCGGTGCGCCGTCGACATAGGGAACATCCTGAGGCAGGCCTGTAAACATTGACGCGTAATACTTACTTATCCACCACTCTTGAGAAATT
>JANNKV010000287.1:0-14154 GCA_031396485.1 Polaromonas sp.
CGAACGCCATCTGGAAGACGACGCTGAGCGCGTGAAAGCCAAATTGCTCAAGGCCTTCACCGAAGTCACCGGCATTCGCGCCGAGCCGCCGCATGCGGACGTGCACCGCTGGCGCTACGCCCAGACCACCGAACCACTGGGCAAGAGCCACGCCTGGGACGCGAAATCGCGCATCGGCCTGTGTGGCGACTGGTGTCTGGGGCACCGGGTGGAGGATGGGTTTGTGTCGGGTCTGGAAATGGCTTTGGCGCTGGTTTGACTAGAGGATCAGAGTTTCGGCAAGGTGCCCTTCCAACCCAGTTCCCGGCGCGGAACCGGCTTCGCCGGGCCGCAGGCGGGCGGCCCCCTCGGGGGGCAGGGAGTTACACGAAGTGAACGACCGTGGGGGCTATCTTGGTCGTTTCGCACCCTCACCCACTGGCCCGCTGCATGCGGGCTCGCTGGTCGCGGCGCTTGCCAGCTGGCTGGATGCCCGCGCGTACGGCGGGCGCTGGCTGGTTCGCATCGAAGACGTCGATACGCCGCGCTGCGCGGTGGGGGCAGACCAAACTATTCTGGGGCAGCTCGCCGACTGCGGCATGTCCCCGGACGAGCCTCCGGTTTATCAGTCACAACGCGGCGCCCTGTACCAAAGTGCGCTGGATCAATTGATCGCCCATGGACTGGCTTACGCCTGCGCCTGCACGCGGCAGGACATCGCCAATGCCATGCAGGCCAGCGGGCGACCGCCTGAGCGCCATGGCGAGCTGATCTACCCGGGTACCTGTCGCCACGGACTCAACGGGCGGTCGCCGCGCAGCTGGCGCTTCCTGACTGAAGAATTGAAGTCAAACAGGCTGCCAGCTCAGGAAAAACCTGCGCAAGCAGCTATCAACTTCATAGCAACTGACGCACCTAAAAGCACAGTGTCATTCACCCCTGGCAGCGCAATCGTCACCTGGCGCGACCGCCAGCTGGGCACGCAAACCCAGAACGTGGCCGCAGAGGTGGGCGACTTTGTCCTCAAGCGGGCTGACGATCTGTGGGCCTACCAGCTGGCCGTGGTTGTTGACGATGCGGCCCAGGGCGTGACCCACATCGTGCGAGGTGAAGACCTGGCCGACAACACGGCGCGGCAAATTATGCTGCAGCGTGCGCTGGGCCTGCCGACACCGGCTTATCTTCACACGCCGCTGGTGCTGGGTGCCGATGGTGAAAAACTGTCCAAGCAAAATGGCGCGCAGCCGCTGGATACGAGACAGCCAGTTGCCGCATTGCAGCGGGCCGGTGAGTTGCTGGGCCTGACCCGGAAGCTCAACGCCGCGACACCCGCAGACTGGCTGCGGCAGGCGGTGCCGTGGTGGGCCGATCAGCCGGCGTAGCGTGCGCACTAAAATCAGTTGGTGAACCCAACGCCTGCCCCCGACGCTCCCGCTCCGCCCGATGCTGCACCTACCGATGTCAGTTTTCGTCGCACGATCCGCAGTTTTGTGCGCCGCACCGGCCGCACCACGCTTGGCCAGGCCAAGGCTTTTGAAGACGTTGGCCCGCTTTTTTTGCTGCCTTACAACGCAGCGCCCATGGACTTCACAGCGGCCTTCGGTCGTAGCGCGCCGACGGTGCTTGAGATTGGCTTTGGCATGGGCGAGGCGACCGCGCACATCGCCGCACAGATGCCCGAAAGGAATTTTCTCTGCTGCGAAGTGCACACGCCCGGCGTCGGCGCATTACTCAAACGCATCGCCGAGCAGGGTCTGGAAAACATCCGCATCCTGCAGCACGATGCGGTCGAGGTGATTGACCACATGTTGCCGCCCGGCAGCCTGGACGGCGTGCATATTTTCTTTCCCGACCCATGGCACAAGAAAAAACACAACAAGCGCCGGCTGATCCAGGCGCCGCTGATCGCCAAACTCGCGGCCCGTCTCAAACCCGGTGGCTACCTGCACTGCGCCACCGACTGGCAGCCGTATGCCGAGCAGATTCTGGAGGTGCTGGGCGCCGAACCGCTCTTGAGAAATACCGCACCGGCGACGTCTGACGGCTATGCACCCAAGCCCGACTACCGGCCCCTCACCAAGTTCGAGAACCGCGGGATCAAACTTGGCCACGGCGTTTGGGACGTGGTGTTTCGGCGTGCCTGATGAGCGCGTTGCAGCGGAACGGCCGGCGCGTCCGACCGCCGGGCCGTCCCAAGGTCGGACCGCCCCCTCGGGGGGCAGCGCATTACACGCAGTGAAAAGCGTGGGGGCGCTACTAGCGACTCGCCACGGTGTCGGTCCTAGCTGCGTCGGCCTGCCCACCGGCCCGTGGATCACCATCACTGATTTTCTGGTCGAGCACTTTCCGGCGATATCGCGTGAGACCTGGCTGGCGCGCATGGCGTCCCATCAGGTGGTCGATGAATTCGGCGGTCTGGTCACGCCCGAACGCGCCTACCCCGGTCACATGCGCGTGTACTACTACCGCGATGTGCCCAACGAGCCGGTGATTCCGTTTGAAGAGACTGTGCTGTTTCAGGATGAGCATCTGGTCGTTGCCGACAAGCCGCACTTTTTGCCGGTCACGCCCTCCGGCAACTACCTGCAGGAAACCCTGCTGGTGCGGCTGAAAAATCGCTTGAAGATCGACACGCTGGTGCCGCTGCACCGAATCGACCGCGAAACCGCCGGGCTGGTGATGTTCTCGGTCCGGCCCGACGACCGCAACGCCTACCAGGTGCTGTTCCGGCAGCACACCATTCAAAAACACTACGAAGCCATCGCGCCGTGGCGAAGCGACATCGACTTTCCGCTCACCCGCAAGAGCCGCATCGTGCAGGACGAGCCTTTCTTCCGCCAACTCGAAACAGCCGGAACGCCCAACAGCGAAACGCACATCGACGTGATCGAAAAAGCTGGTGACCTGGCTTGGTACACGCTGAGCCCGGTCACCGGTAAGAAGCACCAGTTGCGCGTGCACATGAATGCGCTGGGCTTGCCGATTTTGAATGACCGCATGTACCCGCCGGTGGCGCACACGCCTGATGACGACTTCAAGCTGCCGCTACAACTGCTGGCAAAGACCGTGTCCTTCACGGACCCGGTGACGGGCGAGGCACGGCAATTTAAGAGCCAGCGCAGGCTGGCGTGGCCGCGCTGACCGGGCGTTGACAGGCTACCAGCGGGCATTGACGCGAGCCCGACACTGGTTATTCTGGGCACAGTCCAACCCTCCATTGGCCTTGCGGCCAAAATAGCGCATCACGCGGCATTCCGTCCTGGATACGCTGCCAGACTCCAGACTCCAGATTTCCATACCAATACTGCCCACCATCCAAGGATGACTTCAACCATGGCTTACTTTTCTTCACGAACCCTGAAATCGCTGCTGGCCTGCGCTGCGTTCACCGCCCTTGCCGGCGCCGCGCACGCGCAAGCCGTCTTCAAGATGACCGCCATTCCGGACGAGTCACCCACCGAACTGGCCCGCAAGGCGGTGCCACTGGTCAAGTACCTGGAGCAGCAGCTCGGCATGAAGGTCGAATTCACGCCGGTGTCTGACTACGCCGCCGCCGTGGAAGCGCTGGTCAACAAGCAGGTCGACATGGCCTGGTACGGCGGCTTTACCTTTGTGCAGGCGAACATCCGTTCGGGCGGCAAGGTGATCCCGCTGGTGCAGCGCGAAGAAGACGAGAAATTCCGCTCGGTCTTCATCACCAGCGACCCGGCCATCAAGACCCTGGCCGACCTGAAAGGCAAGACCGTCAGCTTCGGTTCCCAGTCCAGTACCTCGGGCCACCTGATGCCGCGCAGCGTCTTGCTGCAGGCCAACATCGACCCCGACAAGGACTTCAAGCGCGTCGCGTATTCCGGCGCGCATGACGCCACCATCGCTGCCGTGGCGGCGGGCAAGGTCGATGCGGGCGCGCTGAATATCTCGGTGTGGGACAAGTTTGTGGCGGACAAGAAAGTCGACCCAACCAAGGTGAAAGTGATCTTCACGACGCCGCCCTACTTTGACTACAACTGGACCGTGCATGCCGACATGCCGGCAGCCCAGCGCGAAAAGCTGACCAAAGCCTTCCTCAGCCTGAGCTCTGCCACGCCCGAAGGCAAGGAAGTGCTGGACCTGCAGCGCGCCACCCGTTTTGTACCGACCAAGCTTGAGAACTACAAGGGCATTGAAGCGGCGGGCCGCAATGCCGGGCTCTTGAAATAGGCGTGTGCCTGCTATTTAATCAGTAGCGTTCGGCGCATACAAAACCTGGGCTGCAGAGCTAAATCATTCATGAACATCACCCTGGAACGCTGCAGCGCGCGGCACCCCTCGGCACGCAGCCAGGCGCCGGCCGCGCTGCGAGAGCTAAGCCTGAGTGCGACCAGCGGCGAACAGGTGGCCGTCATCGGCCCTTCCGGCGCCGGCAAGACCACGCTGCTGCACCTGCTGGCCTGCGCGCTGAAACCGTCCGAGGGTGCGCTGCAGCTCAATGGGCGCGACCCGTGGGCGCTGCCACGCAGCGGCCTTCAGCGGCTGCGTGGTGAGCTGTTCCTGGCCCCGCAGGTGCCGCCGCTGCCGCCCCGCCAGCGGGTGGTCACGGCCGTGCTGGCCGGGCGCCTGCCGCATGAAGGCCTGTGGGCCAGCGTGCGCAGCCTGTTCTACCCTAGCGATATCGGCCTGGCCGAACGTGCCCTGGCGCACTTTGATGTCAGTGACAAGCTGTTCGAGCGGGTGGACCGGCTCTCGGGCGGGGAGCGCCAGCGGGTCGGCCTGGCGCGCGCACTGGCGTCGCAAGCCGGCCTTTTTCTGGTGGACGAACCGCTGTCCGCGCTGGACCCGACACGGTCGCAGCAGGCCATCGAATCACTGACCACCGCAGCACGCGAGCGCGGCGCCACGCTGGTGACCACGCTGCACCATGTCGAGATGGCGCTGCACAACTTCCCCCGCATCATTGGCCTGCGCGGCGGCGCTTTGGCCTTTGACCTTCCGGCCGCCCAGGTCACCCCCGAACACCTGCACCAGCTGTATGACCAGCACCTGGACGAGTTGACAGGCGCTGGCCCATCGCTGATCCCCGAAGAGCCCACGGTGGCCCGGCCCGTAGCCCTGCAATGCCGCTAGCAGCGCCCCTTGCACTGCCTGCGGTGGTACGCCGTGACCCGGCGGCGCGCCAGCGCGTGTTCTGGGCCCTGGCCAGCCTGGCCGCGCTGTGGCCGATGCTGGTGTTGACCGAGTTCAAGCCCTGGTTGCTGTGGGAGCCCGGCGCCCTCACCCCCGCGCTGCGTTTTGTCGCTGACTTTATGCCGCCCAAAATGGAGGGCGAGTTTTTATGGCTGGTGGCGCGTGAAACCTGGCGCACGGTCGCCATTGCCACCGCCGGGCTCACGCTGGCGCTGGTGCTGGCGATTCCGCTGGCGCTGCTGTCGGTGCGGGTGCTGTCAGTCTCGGCGCTCACCGGCCGCATGGCACCGCTGCCGGCCGCAGTGCGCCAGCTGGTGCGCTGGCTGATGATCGTGCTGCGCAGCGTGCCCGAGCTGATCTGGGCGCTGGTGTTTGTGCGCGTCGTTGGCCTGGGGCCGACGGCTGGCGTGCTGGCCATTGCGCTGACCTTTGCCGGCATGCTGGGCAAGGTGTATGCCGAAATTCTGGAGAGCGGTGACGCCCATCCCGCCGCCAGCCTGCTGCGCAATGGATCGGGCCGGCTGCAAACTTTTTTCTATGCGCTGCTGCCGCAAAGCGCGGCTGAACTCACCAGCTACACACTGTACCGCTGGGAATGCGCGATTCGCTCGTCGGCCGTGCTCGGATTTGTCGGCGCGGGCGGGCTGGGCCAGATGATGGATGCGTCGATGAAGATGTTTAACGGCTCGGAAGTAGCCACCATGCTGCTGGTGTTCATGGCGCTGGTCTGGCTGGCGGACCGCATCAGCGCCGGGCTGCGAAAGTGGCTCGCATGAAAGCTGACATGAAGAGCGGTATGAACAGCGCCGCCAACGAGATCTACAAGCTGCCGCCGCGCCTGTTTGACGCGCGCTGCAAGGCCTGCTGGTTTGTGTTGGGCGTGGTGGTGCTGGTCGTGCTCAGCTTCTGGTCGCTGGATCTGCAATGGGCGAGGTTTTTGTCGACCGGGGCGTTGAGCAAAATGGGCCGCTTCCTGGCCGAACTGACGCAGCTCGAGGGCAACCCGCGCTTCATCCAGAAGCTGCTGATGGCGTCGCTGGAAACACTGGCCATGTCCGCTGTGGGCACGCTGCTGGCCGTCGTGCTCGGCCTTGCATTGGCACTGCCCGCCAGCAAAACTTTCGACGGCGACCCGGCCCGCTGGCGCAGCCTGGCCCGTCTGGTGCTGAACGCGCTGCGCAGCATTCCGGAACTGATCTGGGCCACCTTGCTGCTGATCGCGGCAGGCCTCGGGCCGTTTGCCGGCACGCTGGCCTTGGCTCTGCACACGACTGGCGTGCTGGGCCGTCTGTTTGCCGAGGCGATAGAAAACGCGCCGCCCGGCCCGGGCCAGGCGCTGCGCGTGCGCGGCATCAAGGAGGGCCGCGTGTTCATCTACGCCACGCTGCCGCAGCTGTTGCCGCAGCTGATCAGCTACACCCTGTACCGCTGGGAAAACAACATCCGCGCCGCTGCCGTGCTGGGTGTGGTGGGCGCGGGTGGCCTGGGCCAGATGCTGGCCTTTCACATGGGCCTGTTCCAGATGGGCGAGACCGGCAGTATTTTGCTGGCCATGCTGATTCTGGTAGCGCTGGTCGATGCCCTGAGTTTTGCCAGCCGCCGCTGGATGGCGGTTTAGCGAAGCGGGGGGTTGAGAACCTGCCCGGCGAAAGCGCGTTAATATGAAAGCGCATATCCGATTCGATCTGCAACCCGGGTTCAAAACCGACATCAAAGCCGTGATGCGCCCGGGCTACTCCGCATAGCCAAAACGCCAAAGGAGAGTTCCGTGACCACACGTCGTCATCTGATTCAAATCATTCCCGTCCTGCCCCTGGCCAGCATCGCGGGCGCTGCCAGCCTGCTGACCGCATGCGGCAAAAAGGAAACTGCGGTAGTGCCTGCAGAAGCCCCGCCTGCTGCTCCACCTTCCCCGGCAGTCGCCACCACGCCTGCGCCGGCCGCGCCCGCTGCGCCTGCAGCCACCGCCGGTCTTCCGCTGTTAGACGAGAAAGAACCCGCTGCCGTGGCGCTGGGCTATGCCAACGACGCGACCAAAACGGACAAGGCCAAATACCCGAAATACGCCGATGGTCAGAACTGCGCCAATTGCGTCTTGTACCAGGGTGCTGCCGATTCAGCGCAAGGCGGCTGTCCGCTGTTCCCAGGCAAAAACGTGTCAGCCAAGGCCTGGTGCAGCGCTTACGCCAAGAAGGGCGCCTGATTTAAAGCCGGCACAGACCGGTTGCCCCGCGTGCCTGGCTCCAGTGGCGGCCCGTTCTGTCGCATTCGCCGGGCAGGTTCCGGGCGGGCAGGCGGTGCAGTCCTACAAACAGCCTTGTCGAATTGCTTTTCAATCAAACGTTATTAATTCGATCATCGACCTCGGCCTCACCTCCAGTCTGTTTTTGTCGCGAATGTCGCGAATTCCACCCAATCCGCCGTGAAACTACCTCTCGATATCTCCGGGCTCACGCCGCCGCCGTGCTCGCCCCAATTCATTGACCTTTACAAGCGGGACAGCGACAGCTCGCAGGCGATGCCCGCCAGTGCGAACGACGAACTCATCGCCGGCCTGCACGCCACGCCAGCCTGCGTCTCGCCCAAGTACTTCTATAACGCCCTGGGCTCAAAACTATTTGAAGCGATCACGGGGCTGAACGAGTACTACCCGACCCGTACTGAAGGCTTGATCTTCGAGGCCGCCAATACCCAGATCAAAGAAGCCGTGGCACAAGCCGGCATCAGCGAGCCCTGCCTGATTGATCTGGGCGCCGGCAACTGCGCCAAGGCGCTCGCGTTGATGCCGCATATCACGCCGCGCCAGTATGTACCTGTCGATATCTCCGTCGAATTTTTAAAAGACGCCGCCGGGCAGGTGCAAAACAGCTTTCCGGCCCTCGACATCGTCGGCCTCGGCATGGATTTTTCGAAAGGTGTACATCTGCCGCCGCAGGTGCAGAGCCATGACCGCGTGTTTTTCTACCCCGGCTCCAGCCTGGGAAATTTTCATCCCGACCAGGCGTTGACTTTTCTCAGCCACATCGCTGACCCGCAGGAAGGCATGGCGCGCGGGCTGTTACTCGGCATCGATCTGGTCAAGGACGCCGCCGTGCTGGAGGCCGCCTACGACGACGTGCTGGGCGTGACGGCAGCCTTCAACAAAAACCTGCTGCTCAACGTCAACAGTATTTTGAAAAGTGATTTTGATCTGCGGCAGTGGCAGCATGTGGCGCTGTTCAACACCGCTGAATCACGGATTGAAATGCATCTGGAAGCGAGCTGCAAGCTGGCTGTCGAGTGGCCCGGCCACCATCGCCTGTTTGCCAAAGGCGAGCGGATGTTGACCGAATATTCGTACAAATACACACCGGACTCCATGACGGCTTTGCTGCGTGAGTCTGGCTTCAAAAATATCCGCTACTGGACGGACCCAAGAGCCTGGTTCGCGGTTTTCTGGGCTACCACCTGATCACCCAGTCAGCTTTTACATGCTCAAATTGGCCTCTAGCCCAGGTAATACCTGGGCTAGCAGCTATTAATTTAATAGCGCTCCCCTGACACACCCAACCTTTTCCGACTCAAGGCGTGACGGTATGCGCGCCCAGACCGTCGGAAGTATCGATCGCATAGCTGTCCCACTGCAGCGCTGGATCGAACGCGCCTGCGGCGTTGTTGTCGCCAAGCTTTACTCCGGGCTTGCGCCGTAGCGTGAGGTTCACCGTGGTCACTGCGCCGCTGGTCCACGCGGTTCCGGGATCAACGCCGAGCTGGCCAAAGCGGTCAATCACCGCGCCCGATTTTTCAAGCGTGAGCGCATCGTCGCCATTGAAATTGACCACGCCGCTTGTGACGCTGCCGGCCACCTGAAACGCGGCAGCGGCGCTGGCATTGACCAGCACCCTCACCCCGCCCGGCGCGAGGGTGCCCGACAGCACTTGCGTGCTGGTTGGCGTGGTGGCGCCATTGGCATAGAGCCTGACCGAGTAGCTGGCCAGGTCGATCGACGCTGCGGTGGGGTTGTAGATTTCAATGGCCTTGTTGTTGCTGCTGCCTTCGACGTACTCACTGAAGAACAGATCGCTGGTGGCCGACGGCGCCGCGCTGACACTGACCGTGCCGGTCTGGCTGACGGTCTGGCCGGCAGAATTGGCCAGCGTGACGGTGACGGCAAAGCTTCCGGCGCCTGCGAACGTATGCGTAAGCGGACCGGCACCCGCAGCGGTAGTAGCCGGGCTGCCGTCACCCCAGTCCACCGACAGCGATGTCAGCGTGGCGCTACCGCCGGGTAGCGCTTCGACGATATTCAGCTGGTAGGGCTGGCCCGCCTGAGCCGTCGCCGAAATGGTCGCACTGAGGATCGGCAGGTTCACTTCCGCATCTGCCGCAAGATTGAGGCCGACCAGCACCGGGTCATGGTCCGACGCGCGATACGGCGTGGGAGCGTAACGGTCGTTGGTCTTGTTCTCGGTGTTGTAGTCGAGCACGGTCGGCTCGTCCGCGTTGATGTGCCAGACATCGACACCGCGCACCTGCCCGGCCAGCGAGCCCGATGCATAGGCATGGTCCAGCGCGCCTGTCTCGCCGCCGAACACGTAGGTGAACCGGTCCCTGGCCTTCATGCGCTCGAGCAAACTTTCGAAGCCCGCCGTCTGCAGCGCTTTCACCGGGTCTTCGCGCAGGTAGCTGTTGAAGTCGCCCATCATCAGCACATCGCTTTCACCCTGCGCCTTGAGCGTGCTGACAAAGTTGTTCAGCGCAGCAGACTGCGCCGTGCGGGCCAGGTTCCAGCAGCCCTGGCCGGCGTCGATGTCACCGCTGGCGGGGCACGAGCCCTTGCTCTTGAAATGATTGACGACAAACCAGAAGCCGCCATTGTTGGCGACGCTGGCAAAGCGCTGGGCCAGTGGCGGGCGACCGCTGGCTGCGGTGTAGGTCGCCAGATCGGCGCCAGTCGGCAGCACCACGCCGCCGACGCGCTTGACTTTCGACGGTTTGTACAGGACATCGACCTTGATCTGGTCAGTGCCGAAGCTGCCACTGTTGACAGAGGCATATGTGCCCGCGCCCTGCCTGGCGTTCAGCGCGTTGACCAGGTCGCTGGTCGCCACATCGCTGTTCTCGATTTCCATCAGACCCAGCACGTCGGCATCGAGACCTGCGATGGCTTCGACAATCTTTGCGCGCTGCCGCGTCAATTCTTCGGCCGTATTGGCGCCGCGCTGGCCCAGCGTGGTGAAGTAATTGAGCACATTGAAGCTGGCGACCTTCAGGCTGCCGCGCACTTCGGGTGCCAAGGCTGGCCGCGGGTTTTCGACCTTGAACTCAGGCGTCTCGGTCGGATGCACGCGGTACGCGCCAAAGTTGTGGCTGAGCACGCCGGTCAGCTTTCTCAAGGTGTCGCCCATGCGGCGCGTGCCCGTGGTGTCCGGCGCGCTCAGGTAAGGCGTGGGGTTAGGGTTCGAAGCGGTCGAGCCGTCGTCCAGAACGATGCGGGACAGCCGGTTTTGCAGCGCCGTCACGTCCTCGTTGCCATTGTTCGGGTGGAACTGACGGTCCTTCAGGCTCAGCACCAGCTGGCCGAAACGGCCCAGCTCGAACAGCTCGGTGACGGCCAATTCCTGCGAGAACTCGACCAGCATGCCCTCGTAGCGTTCCAGCTCGGTAGCGTCATCGAACGGCAGCCTGACTTTGGTGGGCTCTACCCTGACACCGCTGCCGCACAGGCTGACCGTCACCGCGCCGCTCAGTTGCGTGACGCTGTCGGCCGGCGCGGCGCCGGTCGCAGGGGCTGCCGGAAACTCATTGACGGTGCCGGACACCTGCACGAAATCGCCCGCCGTCACCTTGCCCGCAGTCGGCGCAAAAACAAAAAGTCCTTCAGAGGTCAGCGGGTCGCGGTCAGCCTCGGCCTGCTGGATGAAAAAACCGTTCAGCCTCGGCGTCAGCTGGTTCTGAAATTCTCCGACGACCACACCGCGCACGGTCACGGTCTGCGCCAGCAGCGGGCTCAACGCGCCGGTGCCTTGAATCGCGGTGATGTCGCGCAGCGGCGCAGCGCTACTGACTACGGCCGTACAAGTTGGCAAATTGCCGCTGACGGGTTTGCCCGCCGTGCTGCCCAGTACCGCCGAATTTGATGACACCGAAGATGCCGTGTCGCTGCCTCCGCCGCAAGCTGCCAGCGTGGCCACCACCAAAGCCATCGTTGTACTGAGGAGCGCCTTGAGTGTCGCAGAGGAACGGGTGGAGTGGGTGTGCATGAGAGTGTCCAGGCGGCAAAGACACCTTTGTATCTGCTCTTCATGTCAGTCGCGTGAAACACAAAAACATGTTCGACACGCGCTGCAGCATGCTGCGCCCGGCATGGCCTGCGCGCGTCAAAAAGCCGTGTTCAAAAAGCCGCGTTCAAAAACGCCGTGCTAACAGCTCAAAGTACCCGTAGCTCAGTAAAACTTTCGCAAATAGCGATGATTTCAGTAGCGCCAACGACGTCGGCGCCAACGACCGTCAAACCCGTTCTGCCACCCAGGCCTGCACCGACTTCAATGCGTCAGCCAACTTCGCAGGCTCGGTGCCGCCAGCCATCGCCATGTCGGCCTTGCCGCCGCCTTTGCCGCCGACCTGCTGGGCCACAAAGTTCACCAGCTCGCCGGCCTTGACCTTGCCGACGCTGTCGTTCGTCACACCAGCAACAATCTGAACCTTGTCGCCATCGACGGCGGCCAGCACGATGACGGCGGTTTTCAGTTTGTCTTTGAGCTTGTCCATAGTGTCGCGCAGCGTTTTGGCATCTGCGCCCTCCAGCCGGGCCGCCAATACTTTCAGGCCCTTCACATCAACGGCCTGCAGCATCAGTTCATCGCCTTGCGACGAAGCCAGCTTGCCCTTGAGTGCAGCGATTTCTTTTTCCAGCGACTTGACCTGATCGAGCACTTGGCCGATGCGGTTTTGCAGCTCTGACGGGCTGGCTTTGAGCGACCCTGCAGCGCCCTGCACCGTCGATTCAAGCGACTGCAGATAAGCCAGCGCGTTCTCGCCGGTAACGGCTTCGACCCGTCGCACGCCAGCAGCCACGCCGCTTTCGGCGACGATCTTGAACAGGCCAATGTCACCGGTGCGGGCGACGTGCGTGCCGCCGCAGAGTTCCTTGCTCGAACCAATGCTGAGCACGCGCACCTTGTCGCCGTACTTTTCGCCGAACAGCATCATTGCGCCCGATTTTTGTGCGGCGTCCATGTCCATCTCGCTGGCGTCGGTCGCGACGTTGGCCAGAATTTCAGCATTCACGCGCGTCTCGATCTCGCGAATCTGCGCATCAGTAACCGGCGCGTTGTGCGCAAAGTCAAAGCGCGTGCGCTCGGCGTTCACCAGGCTGCCTTTTTGCTGCACATGCGTGCCCAGCACTTCGCGCAGCGCCTTGTGCATCAGGTGCGTGGCGCTGTGGTTGCGCACGGTGGCGGCGCGCACGGCGGCGTTGACTTGTGCCATCACCGCATCGCCGACTTTGAGCGTGCCACGCTCCAGCGTTCCGTGGTGGCCGAACACGTCGGCGCGAATTTTTAGCGTGTCGTCCACGGCGAAGTCCGCGCCCTCACCCCTGCCCTCTCCCGTGGTCGGGAGAGGGAGTAAATCCGAATCACCGCCCCTTTGACTTGCTCCCTCGCCTCCCTGACTTGCTCCCGCGCCTCCATGACTTGCTCCCTCGCCCCTTTGGGGAGAGGGCTGAGGTGAGGGGTCTCCTGCCGAACGCAACCGCCCCTGGTCACCAATCTGCCCGCCGCTCTCGGCGTAAAACGGTGTGGTGTTCAAGACCACGATTCCGCTCTGCCCGGCGGTTAATGCCTGCACCGCCACGCCGTCGGCATACAGTGCGACGACTTTGGCGGGTTCTTCGAGCAACTCATAACCCGTGAAAGCATGACCCTCGCCGGCGTAGTCGAGCGCGCGGTCCATTTTGAACTTGCCGGCGGCGCGGGCTTGCGCCTTCTGCTTGTCCATCGCGGCATGAAAGCCGGCTTCGTCGACGCTCAGGCCGCGCTCGCGGCACACGTCGGCTGACAGGTCCAGCGGAAAGCCATAGGTGTCGTGCAGCTTGAAAGCCACCTCGCCCGGCAGTACCTGCGTGTTCGCAAGAGCAGCATCCAGAATCTGCATGCCAATCTCAAGCGTCTCGAAAAACCGCTCTTCCTCCACCCGCAGCACCTCCATCACCCGCGCAGCATCGTTTTTTAAACGCGGGTACGCATCACCCATCACCGCCACCAGATCAGGCACCAGCTTGTGGAAAAACGGCGTCTTCTTGCCGAGCTTGTAGCCGTGGCGAATCGCGCGGCGGATGATGCGGCGCTGCACGTAGCCGCGGCCTTCGTTCGACGGGTTCACGCCGTCGCTGACGAGGAACGCGGTGGCGCGAATATGGTCGGCAATGACGCGCAGGCTCTTGTTGTTCAGGTCTTTCTCGCCGGTCTCGCCCCAAACCTCACGTGCTGCGGCCTTGATCAGCGCGTCAAAAATATCAATCTCGTAGTTGCTGTGCACATGTTGCAGGATGGCGGCCAGGCGCTCCAGCCCCATGCCGGTGTCCACGCACGGTGCGGGCAGCGGTTTGACGGAGCCGTCAGGCTGCATGTTGAACTGCATGAACACGTGGTTCCAGATTTCGATGAAGCGGTCACCGTCTTCATCAGCGCTGCCGGGCGGGCCACCAGCAATGTGCGGGCCGTGGTCGTAAAAAATCTCCGAGCACGGGCCGCAGGGGCCGGTGTCGGCCATCATCCAGAAGTTGTCGGACTTGTAGCGTCCGCCCTTGTTGTCGCCAATGCGAATCACGCGCTCAGGCGGCAAACCGATCTCTTTCGTCCAGATGTCGTAGGCCTCGTCGTCTTCTTCATACACGGTGGCGAGCAGGCGCTCGGGCGGCAGCTTGTACACCTGCGTCAGCAGCTCCCAGCCCCACTGGATCGACTCGCGCTTGAAGTAATCGCCAAAGCTCCAGTTGCCGAGCATTTCAAAAAACGTGTGGTGGCGCGC
>JANNKV010000290.1:0-13124 GCA_031396485.1 Polaromonas sp.
TGCGCTCCAGCTGCCCCAGCGCGGGTCGCGGCACCGGCGAGCCGTCGGCCGCGCAGACTGGCCCTTGGGGCTTGCGAAAGCCGATCTTGTTGGTGAAGGTGAGGTTAAGCACATCGCCCTGGCGGGCGCGAAAGAAGAACGGCTCTTCAGGCGTGACAGATGCCTGCCCGCTGTCGAGGTAATAAAAGTGCCCGTCGGGGTCATGCCAGCCGTGGCTGTTGTAGGTGATGGTTCCGTGGCCAACGGCGACGTTCATGCCGACGTCGGCGGGGGCGTTTCGCTTGACCAGCTTGGGTTTTTGAATGACGTCGTCTATCCACAGGCTGCGCTTTTCTGGATGCGGAAAAACCGTGAACAGTTCGCCCAGCCGGGGCGTGGCGTTCATTGCGGCCAGCTCGAGCGCCGTGGGCAGGCGGTAGTCGTATTCGGGCCGCGCGGCGGGGGCGATGCCGCCGAAATCCCGCGGCCACGGTGGCACCGGGGACTTCTGCCCCGTCTCGCCGGCAATGAAAAGCGGAAAGCCGGGCCGGGTCGGTGTGGGAAGCGGTGGCGGCGCGCGGTCTGGCAGCACGGCCAGCCGCGCAATCGGGCTGCCGTCGGGGTATTGGCCGATGTAGCGCTCCCAGTACGCATCACCGGGGTCGCGCAGCAGCGGGCCTTTCACACCGGTTTGCAGGGTGTCGAAGCTGCGCAGCATGCCCCACATGCCCATGTGGAAATGCGGGTACAGGTGGCAATGCCAGATCACATCGCCCGGCACGGCCTGCACATTGCCGGCACCGAAGAGCGGGTCTATGGTGTGCGCCGTGCCGGGTGCGATGGTGATGGCATCGATCAGCGGTGATTTGCGGTTGCCGGGGTCGGCGTGCCATTCGTACACGTGCAGATGAAACACATGGGTTTCCTTCACGCCGGCGTGAACCAGCCGGATGCGCACCGGATCGCCCATGTAGGCTTTCAATATCGGCGTGTCGGGGTCGCCAAACATCCACGAGCTGTGGTGCTGCTCTTCATTGATTACTGTGGTTTTGAGCAGACCGGCTGCCTGTCGCTCCCAGATCTGGTGCTCGCGGTTTTTCATTGGCTCGGAGCGGTAATTGAGGCACATCAAAGACCCGGCATGGGGTGCCAGCACACGCCATTCACCCGGCTCGCAGGGTTCGTTGGCACTGTGCACGGCCGCCGCATGCGGCTCGACCTTGTATTTCGAATCTGGCGCGCAGACCGGGTTCAGGCCCTCGAATGCCGGCCCGATCATGTGGCCGTGGTGGCAGTCACCGGCATGGGGCTGGCCGGCAAGCGGCTGCATCGCGGCAGCGTGTCCGCCCTCATGCGCGGCGCCGCCGTGCGTGCCCTTGGCGCAGTGGTACTCATGGCAGTGGCGATGCTCCTTCTCGCTTTTGTGTTTGAGCTCCCAGACCTCGGGTTCGTCGTGAATGAACACCACGTATTCGCGGAAAGAGCTTTTCGGGTCGGGATATTTGGGCGGACGCTTGCTGCCTTTCTGACCGGCAAACGGCGGCTTTTTCAGCTTGGCGCTTTTCAGCGCTTCGACGCTGCGCTGGTGCACGTCCACGAACAGCCCGTCATCGACACGCGCTTGCGGGTCGTCGAAGTCCAGCGTCGAATCGGTCCACCAGGCGCCTTCCGGCTCGACGATCAGCGCACCGAACAGGCCGTGCGCATTGGTACCCTGCTCGTCGCCACCCGGATCGCCGATGTCCTGAAACAGAAAAACACCTTCATGGTCACACGACCACTCGTAGTGCCTGATCTCGTTGAATTCGGCGAGCGAGGAAACGTTGTTGCCGGCCTTGGAGCCATCGCCTTGCGCGTTGGTGCCGGGCCCCACCAGATGCATGCCCGCCTTGCGGCATTTGATCAGGTTCTTGAACCTGATCTGCACCGTGTCGCCCTTCGCGGCGCGCAGCACGAGCGGGCGTACCAACGGGTGCGGTTTGAATTTTTCCCTCGGATCGACCGCATGGCCATGCACGTGTGAATCCGAACACTCGCAGCCGTCGCCCTGCACGGCACCCGCCTGGTTCAGCGACGCGCGGTACATCTCGGCTTCATGCTGCAGCAGTTGGGTGTGGCGCGCCAGGGCATACATCGTGCCGTCGGGATCGTGGTCACGGTGCTTGTTGAAAATGACCGGAATCGAAAGAGCGACGACTTCAAATTGGCGAACTGTCACGGCTATCCTCCTGTTGTGAATAGCCTGAGTTGTAAGACTCTTTCTTTTTTTCGAATGTGACCCGCGTCACACAAACCGTGCGTTAAATCACGGTCGGGCGCCCAACACCGGCGCACGTGCGGGGCAGTGAATGCGCAGGTCCACGAATATCAAGCGCTATTGTTTTAATAGCTGCTTACGCTTTTATTGATTGGGCAAGCAGCCGATTGGATACTTCAGTCGCGACCTGAAACGCCCGCAGCGCCAGCTACACATTGACGGAGCCCAGAAATGCCTCCGGGTAGCGCAGCCCGGCCGCCGCATCGGGCGGAAAGGCACGGTCCAGCTCGGCCAGTTCTGCCGCGCTCAAAACCACATCCAGCGCGGCGATGTTCTGGTCAAGGTAGCTACGACGTTTGGTGCCGGGGATGGGGATGATGTCGCCGCCCTGCGCCAGCACCCAGGCCAGCGCGACCTGTGCGGCGGTGGCGCCTTTGGCTTTCGCCAGCGCCTTGACCTTGTCTACCAGCGCCAGATTGCGGGCGAAGTTGTCGGCCTGGAAGCGCGGCGAAAAGTTGCGGCGGTAGTCGTCGGCGGGCAGGTCATCGGGCTGGGTGAAGGCACCCGTCAAAAAGCCGCGGCCCAACGGCGAGTAGGCGACAAAGCTCACGCCGTGCTGGCGGCAGGCGGCCAGCGTGCCGGTCGATTCGGGGTCGCGCGTCCACAGTGAATATTCGCTTTGCAGGGCGGCGATGGGGTGCACCTGGCAGGCGCGCGCGATGGTCGCTGCCGAGGCTTCGGAAAGGCCCAGATAGCGCACCTTGCCGGCGTGCACCAGTTCGGCCATGGCGCCCACGGTGTCTTCGATCGGCACGGTTTTATCGACGCGGTGCTGGTAGTACAGATCAATCTGCTCGATCCCCAGGCGCTTGAGGCTGGCGTCGCAACTGGCCCTTACATACTCGGGGCGGCCATTGATGAGGCGCGCCGCCGGGTTGGCCGGGTCGCGCGCAATGCCGAACTTGGTCGCGATGAACACGTCTTCACGGCGCCCGGCAATGGCCTGGCCGATCAGCAGTTCGTTGGTGTGCGGCCCGTAAACGTCGGCGGTGTCGAGGAAGTTCAGGCCCTGGTCGAGCGCGTGGTGGATGGTGGCGATGGATTCGGCGTCGTCGCGGTTGCTGTAGAAGTCGCTCATGCCCATGCAGCCGAGGCCAATGGCGGAAATGGCGGGGCCGTTGCGGCCGAGGGTTCGGGTTTTCATAAGGTGCTTTGTCCTTTGGCATGAGCCGTTGTCAAGATTGAGCGAGGAATAAAGGATTGGCGTCAGGCGCGCTTCAGCTTGGCCTGCAAGTCCTGGTACAGGCGAATCTTGCTCCGCAGGGTTTGCAGCGTTTCGCCGAGCGCGCGCATGTCTTCCTCGAGGCGCCGGGCATGGCCCTCCAGCAGGGTTTGCCGCTCGGCCAGGCTGGCAGGCACCTCGCCTTCGCGCCGCAGCTGCGCATAACGCTGCATGTCACGCATCGACATGCCGGTGGCGCGCAGACGCACCAGAAAGTCGAGCCAGCGCATGTCATCGGCGTTGTAGCGGCGCGCGCCGCTCTGGCGGTCTACCGGCGCGATCAAACCGATCTGTTCGTAATAGCGCAGGGTGTGCGCGGTCAAGCCCGAGGCTTTGGCTGCCGCGGAAATCTTCAAGGACGTGGTCGCAGAAGTGCCGAGGGAAATGCCGAGGGACGTGATCGACGAGGTAGGCATGGCGCCACTGTAAAACTTCGAGTGCACTCGAAGTCAAGCGCTTGTTTGTTCCCCTGTTTGCCAGCGTGGAGAAGCGGTGAACGCGCGCCGGGCGACCAGGGGCGACTGGGACGACAATGGCACCATCGTGGCGCCCCGAATAGCGAGGCGCCCAACCCCACCCCCCATGAAGAGCAGCCCCATGACCCAAGACCCCGCACCCCCCAACGAACAGAAAAAAATGGCGCTGTGCGAATCCTGCGCAGGCATTCAGCGCAACTGGCGCAAGGCCCCTGGCCACCCCGAACTGGTGCAGGGCAACAACCGGCACGAGACGCGCCGGCACGGCCTGATCGCGATCACCAGCTACCGCTGTGACCGCTGCGGCACCGCCTGGGAATACGAGAACGACAAGACCAACCTGCACGCAGGCTGGTCGGTGGTGGGGCGGTAGGCGGTGCGCGAGGAGATGCGCCAGGGGGCGTGCGGTGTCGTGTTGGCCAACGCGCGCATGCGCAAGATGCTACCGGCTACACGCTCCTGATTTCATAGCTACTTGCGCAGGTATCACATGGTCTGCAGGACGATTTGATCTCTAGAACCGGCTTGAGCGACGATTCATGCCATTCAAGCTTGCACCAAAATCAGCCCCCGACAAATCACCACGGCGAAAAAAAAGACAGGCCAGGCCTGTCTTTTTTTGAGCAGCAGGTCTTTGAACCCGCTGCAGCGATTAACGCAGCAACTTACTTGCTGATAACCGCTTTCACGTCGGCTTTGGCTTCAGCTTTGACGGCGCCGGTTTCGATTTTGGCAGCGGCTTTGTCAGCCACGGCCTGAACCTTCACGGTGTCGGTTTTTGCATCGGCTTTGACAGCGGTCGTGTCGGCTTTGGCGTCGGCCTTGGCCTCGACTTTTTCTGCCTTGGCAACCGCTTTGGTTTTGTCCTCGGCATCGGCCTTGGCCACTTTGGCCTGTGCCTTGGCTTTGCGTTTTTCGGCAGTGGTTTTGGCTTCGGCTTTCTTCTCCACTGCTTTGGCTTCTGCCTTTTCGACCTTGGCATCCGCTTTGGCGTCGACCTTGGCTTCGCTCTTCACGGCAGCAGCCACCGATTTGTCGGCCTTGGCTTCAGCTTTCACGACAGCCGGGGTGGCCGCCGTCACGGAAGCAGCAGGAGCCACCGTCGCAGCGGGCGCCGCAGGGGCTTGCGCAAATGCTGCGCCGGCAAACAGGGTAGCAATCAGGGTAGCGAGTAATTTGTTCATGAGAGTCCTTTGGATCAGTTTGCTGCAATCTAAATTCAGATGCCCCTGTTCAACGGGCTTGGTCGATGCGGTGTTGACCCAATACACACACCGTTGCAGCACACTACCTGCGCTTTACATGGCGCGACAGGCTCAATGCCCGGGCTGCAACCGCTGGTGGGAGCCTGTGTCCTATGGCGTAACTGAGCCCCCGCGCGGCTGCAAAGTTCGCTGAAGTAGGAAATCGTCTGCCTGCGAACCCTCTGATTTCCGACACGGCCGCGGCGCGACCGACGCTGCATCTGGCATGCATGGTGCTTCACAGTGGTAACCAAGTGGCAAGCGCTGCAGGCGCGGCCGACGAATTCACCCGCTCTTGTCTGATCCAGGCACCTCATGAACATCAAAATTGGTTTCGATATCGAACTCGCCATTCAGTCGCCGATGGCGCTGGTCTATCTGTTGCATGTGCATCCGTCGCGGCAAGCCGATTTGTGGGCGCCCGAGGTGGTCTGGGTGCAACCCAACCTGATCGTGGACGAGTATCTGGACGGCTTCGGCAACCAGTGCGGGCGCGTCAATGCATTTGCCGGCGCCAGCCAGGTGCGGTTTTACAGCGAGTCTGTCATTCGCGAC
This sequence comes from Polaromonas sp., assembly GCA_031396485.1. Classification (GTDB taxonomy): domain Bacteria; phylum Pseudomonadota; class Gammaproteobacteria; order Burkholderiales; family Burkholderiaceae_C; genus Polaromonas. The sequence goes on from JANNKV010000290.1 coordinate 5,794, forward strand.
TCGGGCCTGCCGGACGAGGTGAACTGGGCGGCCTGGCAGCATGACCCGACGGACCTGCCGGCGGAGACGCTGCAGTTTTTGCTGCCCAGCCGCTACTGCGAAGTCGACAGCGAACTGCTGCAATTCGCCTGGAACCAGTTTGGACAAACGCCCAAGGGCTGGCCACGCGTGCAGGCGATCTGCGACTACGTGCACCAGCACATTCGCTTCGACTACAACGCCGCCCGCGCCACGCGCACGGCGGTCGATGGCTACCGCGAGGGCGTCGGCGTGTGCCGCGACTACACGCACCTGGCCGTCACGCTGTGCCGCTGCATGAACATTCCGGCGCGCTACTGCACCGGCTACCTCGGTGACATCGGCATTCCGCCAGTGCCTTACCCGATGGATTTCAGCGCCTGGTTCGAGGTGTTTCTGGGCGGGCGCTGGTACACCTTCGATGCGCGCCACAATACGCCGCGCATCGGCCGCATCGTGATGGCGCGGGGCCGCGACGCAGGCGACGTACCGATCACGATGGCTTTCGGGCTGAACACGCTGCAGAAGTTTCAGGTCACCACGTATGAGGTCGACAGCTACGGCAACGCCGTGTGAATAATGGTGAATCACCGTCAATAGGGGCTGGAACCTGTTGGCCGGACAGCTCGATAATCGCAATAATTGCGCTATGAGCGGCGACACCTTCATCATCACTTGCGAGCATGGCGGCAACCAGGTGCCGCCCGCTTACGAACCGCTGTTTCTGGGTCACGAGGCGTTGCTGAAGACGCATCGCGGCTGGGACCTGGGGGCGCTGGAGCTGGCCACACAGATGGCCACCGCCATCGGCGCGCCGTTGTTTGCCGCCACCACCACGCGATTGCTGATTGACCTGAACCGCTCGATCGGTCACCGGCAACTGCATTCCGAGGCGACACGTCATTTGCCACTGGCTGCCCGGCGGGCGATTGCCACGCAGCACTACCGGCCGCACCGTGATGCGGTGGAAACAGAAGTGGCACGGCGCATTGCCGCCGGTCGGCGCGTGGTGCATATTGCCTCGCACAGCTTCACGCCCGAACTGCATGGCGTGGTGCGCCAGGCCGACGTGGCCTTCCTGTATGACCCACGGCGTGCCGGCGAACGGCCTTTCGCGTCGCGCTGGCTGGCCGCGCTGCAGCGCCTGCGGCCCGACCTGAAGCTTCGCCGCAACTACCCGTACCAGGGCAAGGGCGACGGCCTGACCGCGTTGCTCCGCAAACGCCATGCGGCCACCGCTTATGTCGGCATGGAGCTGGAAGTGAACCAGCGTTTTTTTGTGGCGGGCGGCCCGGCGTGGACGGCGCTGTGCGCGGACATCACGCAAGCGCTGGCTGAAGTCGTGGGCGGTGCAGTGGCGGATGTGACAACGGCTGCGGCGTCGGCGCCGCAGGCCGGCTCGCTTGCAGCGGCTGCTACGCGGCCTTGAAGCCTGCTGGCTATTTCACCATCCTCACCATCCATTTGCCGGTCTTTAACCTGGCGCCCGCAGCCCGTGCTTTTCGATGCGGTAACGCAAGGTGTCGCGGCTGATCTGCAGCGCGCGCGCCGCTTTGGTGACGTTCCAGCCGGCCTGCTCGAGCGCGGCGACCAGGTGCTGGCGTTCGATGGCTTCCAGCGACTTGCCGCCAGCCGGCAGTGTGGGGGATTCCAGGGCCATGACCTCGGAGGCCGACAGACCGGGACTCAGACCCAGATCGGCCACGCCCAGGTGAGGCGCGTTACCGAGCAACACCGCGCGCTCGATCACGTTGCGCAGTTCGCGCACATTGCCCGGCCAGCTGTGCTGGCGCAGTGCGCGCCGGGCGGCTTCGTCGAGTGTGGGCGCGCGCTTGGCGTAGCGCGCGGCGATCTGCGCAATGAAGCGCTCGGCCAGCAGCAACACATCGTCACCGCGCGCGCGCAGCGGGGGCAGATTAATCTGAAACACACGCAAACGGTAAAGCAGGTCACTGCGGAACTTGCCGGCGGCGACCAGTTCGTCGAGGTCGCGGTTGGTGGCGGCCACCACGCGCACGTTGACCTGGCGGTCCTGCACCGCACCGAGGCGGCGCACGCGCAGGTTTTCAAGCACACGTAGCAGCTTGGCCTGCAGCGCGAGGTCGAGCTCGCCGATCTCGTCGAGCAGCAGCGTGCCGCCATCGGCCGCTTCAATCAGCCCGATCTTGCGGGCCTGCGCGTCGGTGAACGCGCCTTTTTCATAGCCAAACAGCTCGCCTTCCATCAGATGGGCCGGCAGCGCGGCGCAGTTGATTTCGACGAACGGCGCCTGCGAACGCGGCCCGGCGAAATGGCAGGCCCGCGCCACCAGTTCCTTGCCCGAGCCGGTTTCGCCCAGCACCAGGATTGGCGCCACCGGTGAGTTGTCGGTCGGCTCACTGACAGCCAGCGTGCGCACCAGCGTGCGCAGCGCGCGCATCGGTGGTGACTCGCCCACCAGCGCGTCAAGCCCCGCCTCGCTGGCCTGACGGCTCTGGTAGTAATTCAGTGCCTTGCGGTTACCCGACTCGGCCAGTGCGCGGTCCACCACGCTGCGCAGCGCCGCCAGCGCGACCGGTTTGGTCAGCAGGTCAAACGAGCCGGCCTTCATGGCGTCAATGGCCATGGGCACGCTGGCATAGCCGGTAACCATGACGATGCGGATCTGGTCGTCATTGGCACGCAGCGCGCGAATGACTTCAATACCGTCGAGCCCCGGCAGCTGGTAGTCGACGATGGCGACTTCGGGCATCTCCCGTCTGGCCGCTTCGACGCCCGCGGGGCCGTCATGAACAATCGCGACCGTGTGGTTGAGCTTTTCGAAATAGCGGGCCATGTTTTTGGCCAGCGTCACTTCGTCTTCAATGATCAGGATGTTGGCCATCGGCGCGCTTGGGTCTTCAATTTTCGATTTTCGATTTCAGCTGGCCACGGGCAGGCGAATCTCGACGGAGGTGCCGTGTGGCGCCACGGCCACCAGCGCAACGCTGCCCTGCCACTGCTCGACCATGCGCTTGACCAGCGCCAGCCCGATGCCCAGGCCACCGCTCTTGGTGCTGAAAAACGGGCGAAAGAGGCGCTGCCGGGCTTCTTCCGACAGGCCTGTGCCGTTGTCCGACAGCGTCAGGACGGCCTCTGGTCCCTTTTGCTGCCAGCTCACTGTCAGCTCACCGCCCTGGCCCATCGCATCGACGGCATTGGCAATGACACTCAAAATGATCTGGCGCAGCATGGCCGGGTGAGCGACGACGTGGACGTCAGGCCCGTCCGCAACCCGCAGATCAATGCGGTGCCGCTTGAATTCAGACTGCATCTCGTGCAGGCAGCCCTGGACCAGCGGGGCCACCGGTACCGGCTCGGGCGTCAGGCTGGGCACCTGCGACACGCGCACCAGTTCGGATATCCAGCGGTCGGCCCGATCCACCGCCTGGGTGATGTCCTGGCTGTGTTCTACCGCCTCTGGCAGCGGCACATCAGGCTGCTGCTGCATTTCGGCGGACACGCGAATGGAGGCCAGCGGATTGCGCAGGTTGTGCGCCACCGCGCTGGCCAGCTCGACCGCCGTTGCCAGTGTCGCGGCTTCGGCCAGGCGCGCCTGCTGCCCGCGCATCACCTTGTCGGCCCGCGAGACGATCCAGTACAGCGTGGTGAACAGCAGAATGGCGCTGGCCAGGCAGGCCAGCCACAGCCGCATGATGCCTTCACGAATGGATTCGTTGAGCTGGATGGGAATTTTGTAGAACTCGATCACGCCGATCACATCGCCCCCGCTGTTGCGACGAATCGGCACGTAACTTTCGACGAAATTGCTGCCGTAGAGCGCCAGGCCCTCATGTTCTTCCTTGTCGGGCAGACCGAAGCGGGCGTTGCCGCTGCTGACGGCAGTCTGGCCGCGCATGGCCTCTTCCAGCTCGTCATTGACCGGAAAGCGCCGGCCGACCAGGGCTTTATCGGTCGACCACAACACCGTGCCATCAGGCCGAAAGGCGTTGACCCGCACGGGTTCGGTGATTTCTTCCACATGCGCCATGGACTTCAGAAAACGCAGCCGTAGCTCGGGATTCGTAGGGTCAAGGAAATACGATTCCGCGTATTCAGTGCGAAGAATCAGCTGGATGAAGTCCTCCATCACGGCGCCTTCGCGCTTGAGCAGCCGGTCGGTCAGCATGTTGGACAGCATCCAGCTCAGGCCGATGGCAATCACCACGATCACGCCGAAACTCGCCATCGCGAAGCGGCGCGTCAAACTGAATCCGCCTGCGAGGTGGCCTGGGGCTTGCATAAACGCGAGTATTACCTATACGTCTACCCCTGTGGGTAATTTTGGGGGAAATGACCCAATACTGGGGGATCAGATAGCTGGCCGAGGGGTTAGTTACCCCGCCCGACCATCGACAGTTTTGTAGGTAGTTGTTTTATAAGGATTTTTTAGCGCATTAAGGTTGGCATAACTCGTGCTGTGTAAACATCTGTACCTGCTTCGGCTTCAAGGCTCTGGCAGGGCAAGTGGAGACAAATAATGTGGCGCCAAAAAGACAAATTCAGCCTCTCGGAAAGCTTTCTGGGCTGGCTCATGGGCGAAGACAAATCCACCAGCGACCTGACGCAAGAGGCGCGGGTCATCGAGGTCCGGCTTCGCATCATCCAGGCGCTGAAGCAGCGCGGTCTGGCTGAAGGTGCAGCGCTGCTGAGTCGCGTGGCGCGGGCGCCGGCCATGGAAGATCTGTGGTACCTGCGACCCGACATCATGCAGGCCCTGTCGTCGCTGCATGGAGAAACGCAGGCCCACAGCATCATGGCCTGCCACATCACACCGCTTTTCAAGGGCTCGCTGTCGACACAGCTGTTCAAGCAACACAGCATCCGACGCGCACAGCACGCCACGCACTGAACTGGCTGGGGCCATTCACAGAGTCGCGCTACGTTTTTAATAGCTGGCAACGCATGTTTTACATGGGCTGGCGGTCTTTTTACTCATCAAACCGGGCATTCAAGCCTCGCTGTCGAGGTGGCCCATCTGGTAGGCGTCGTACCGTGTGCCGGCCACCGCGCCGGCTGGCACGGCCGCTTCGATGTGCCGCAGGTCAACGGGTGCCAGCGACAACGTCAGCGCACCGAGCGATTCGCCGAGCTGCTTCAAGGTGCGCGAGCCGACCAGCGGCACCAGGTCCAGCCCCAGGCTGCGGCCCCGTGCCATCACCCACGCAATGGCCACCTGGGACGCGGTGGTGTTCATGCCAGCGGCCAGCTGCTGCAGCACATCCACCAGCGCCTGATTTTTAACGCCGTTGTCGCCGATAAAACGCGGCAGTTGCGCACGGAAGTCGCCCGTACCCGTGGGCCTGGAGCCGGCCAGCAGCCCGCGCGACAGCACGCCGTAGGCCGTAACGCCAATGCCCAGTTCCTTCAGCAACGGAAAGATCGCGGCCTCCGGCCCGCGGCTGATCAGCGAGTATTCGATCTGCAGGTCGGCGATCGGGTGCACGGCGTGCGCCCTTTTGATGGTGTCTGCGCCAACCTCGCTCAAGCCGATGTGCCGGACATGGCCGGCCTTGACCAGGTCGGCCATGGCGCCGATGGTGTCTTCGACCGGCACGGTCGGGTCGAGCCGGGCCATGCGGTAGATGTCGATGTGGTCCGTGCCCAGCCGCTGCAGGCTGTAGGCCAGAAAGTTTTTGACCGACGCCGGCCGGCCATCGACGCCGGTAAAACCGCCTGCCGGGTCGCGCAGCGCGCCAAACTTGACCGACAGCAGCGCCTGGTCGCGCCGGCCCTTCAACGCCTTGCCAATCAGGGTTTCGTTATGGCCCATGCCATAAAAGTCGCCGGTGTCGATCAGGTTGATACCGGCGTCCAGCGCGGCTTGAATGGTGGCCATGCTTTGCGCGTCGTCGCTGGCGCCGTACATGGCCGACATGCCCATGCAGCCCAGACCGATGGCTGACACGGCTTGCGGGCCGTGGGTGCCCAGCCGCGTGGTGGACACCGGGGCCGGGGAAACAGGGGTGGCGGAGCGTGAAACAGTCGAGGTATTCATGAAATTTCCTTTTTCAAAGAGTGGACAAAGAAGGGCGGGAATACGATCAGCCCACTGTATTGACTTCAATAAAAAGAATAAACTGCCACTTCTTTAAAACACTGTTCTCGATTAACCGTACAGTCAACCATGCATTCAACCGTGCCTTCACCCGTACATTGGCGGCACCACCCGAGAAAGAGGACCCATGAGCGTTGACCGATACAGGGCGATGGAAGTATTCAACCGGGTTGTCGAGCTGGGCAGCTTTACCCGGGCTGCAGCAGCGCTGCATTTACCCAAGGGCCGTGTGACCACCATCGTGCAAGAGCTCGAAGCCCACCTGGGCGTGCGGCTGCTCATGCGCACCACGCGGCGCATCAGCCTGACGGACGACGGCGCGGTTTATCACCAGCGGGCCACCACCATGCTGCAGGAGATGGCCGAGCTGGAGGGCACGCTGCGGCGCGCCGTGGCTGCGCCGGCTGGCCGGTTGCGGGTTGATGTGCCAGCGGCGGTGGGCCGGTACATCGTGGGCCCGGCGCTGCCTGAGTTTTTCAGCCGTTACCCAGACATCGTGCTGGAACTGGGCAGCTCTGACCGGCCGGTCGACCTGATCGCCGAGGGGGTTGACTGCGTGATTCGCGGCGGGCTGGTGCATGACGAGACGCTGGTGGCCCGCCCGCTAGGCAGCTTTGCGGTGGTGACCTGCGCCGCACCCGGCTACCTGCAGCGCTACGGCACGCCGCAAACGCTGGAAGACCTGAGCACCCAGAACGGCGGGCAGGGGCACTACTTCCTGAACTTCCACTCGCCCAAGACCGGCAAAATTTTCCCATTCGACTTCACCAAAGGCGATGACGTGCGGCAGATCACGCGCCCGTACCGGGTCTCCTGCAACGACGCCAGCACCCACCTGGCCGCCGGGCTGGCCGGCATGGGCCTGATGCAGGCCGTGCGCACCCGCCGCGTGAGCGAGCTGCTGGCCAGCGGGCAGCTGGTGCCGGTGCTGCAGGACTGGCACGCGGGCGAGCTGCCGATGATGGTGCTCTACCCGCGCAACCGGCATCTGACCGCCAAGGTGCGCGTTTTTGCCGAGTGGGTGAATGAACTGTTCAAGGCTGAATTCGAGGCGCAAGCGCGTCCGGGCCCGTGACGCCAGCGGACGCAACTGCAGCCAGCACCAGAACCAGCACAATCCGCTCCTGAATTAATAGCTACTTACGCAGGTAATACGTGGGCTACAGGCCGATTTTGTTCCAAACCAGCGCAAAAACCAGACAAACGGGTGGTCGTCTGACGGCCTACACCGAAGGCT
>JANNKV010000291.1:0-3912 GCA_031396485.1 Polaromonas sp.
AGCGAACCCGGCCTCGGCCGCAGCGCTGGTGGCCAATGCCAGAAAACCGTCGGGTATTGCGGGCCAGGGCTGGTTCGACAACGGATCGACGGCGGAATACCGGTAGCCGCGACGATCAGACACCCAGCCCAGCGGGCCGCAGTTGCTCATGGCCACCGACATGGTTTGCCCGCCCGGCGTGACCAGATGGCGCAGCGGTGCGGCGGCGATGACGGCGTCTACGCCCTGCATCAGGGCAGCGGCCACGGGCAAGGCAAAGCCGCGCAGAATCGCCGCGCCGGGCGCCATCATCTGGGGCGCGCTGTAGGGTTCGACCGGGTCGATAAACAGCTCCCCAGTCACGGGCAAGGGGCTTGTCACGCCGCCAGCTCGGTCAATATTGGGCAATCGGGCCGGCTGTTGCCCTGGCAGCAATGCGCCAGATGCGTCAGCGTTTGCTTCATACTCTGCATTTCGGCAATGCGCTGCTCGAGGTCGGCCACATGCGCCATGGCAATGCGCTTGACGTCGGCGCTGGCGCGGCGCTTGTTCTGCCACAGCTTGAGCAGCGCGGCGATCTCGGCCATGCTGAAACCCAGCGTGCGCGCCCGGTGAATGAAACGCAGCGTATGCACCTCGCGCTCGCCATACTGGCGGTAGCCGGCGTCGGTGCGCTGCACCACCGGCAGCAGGCCCAGTGACTCGTAGTGGCGAATCATCTTGGCCGACACGCCCGAGCGGGCCGAGGCCTGGCCGATATTGAGCGGGCTGGCGGCGGTGAGGGTGCCGGTCATTGCGAGCTTCCTTTCCAGCGGCGCAGCAGCAGCGCGTTCATCACCACGCTGACGCTGCTGAGCGCCATGGCCGCGCCGGCGATCACCGGATTCAAGAGGCCGAACGCGGCCAGCGGAATGCCGACCACGTTGTAGAAAAACGCCCAGAACAAGTTTTGCCGAATCTTGGCATAGGTGCGTCGTGAAATATCAATCGCGTCAGCGACCAGCGCCGGGTTACCGCGCATCAATGTAATGCCGGCGGCGTGCATCGCCACATCGGTGCCGGTGGACATGGCAATGCCCACATCGGCGGCGGCCAGCGCCGGCGCGTCGTTGATGCCGTCGCCGACCATCGCGACACGGTCGCCTGCGTGGGTTAAGTTCTCTTTCAACTGGCCGATGATGCCGGCCTTGTCTTCCGGCAAGACCTGGTAGTGCACCAGATCGATGCCAAGCTGCGCGGCCACGGCCTCGGCGCTGCCCCGGTTGTCACCGGTAACCAGCGCGGTCTTGATGCCCAGCGCATGCAACCGGGCCACTGCCGGGGCGGCAGCCGGTTTGAGCGTGTCGGCAAAGGCCAGCAGCCCGAGGAGCTGCGGCGCGCCCGTCACATCGGCCAGCCACGACACGGTACGGCCGCCGGCTTCCAGCGCTTGCGCGCGATCGGAAAACGCACGGAGGTCTACGTTCAGTTCCTGCATGAAGCGCGGGCTGCCCAGCCGCAACTGCCGGCCTTCAACAACGGCCGACATGCCGCGCCCGGCCACCGCGCGAACCTCGGCTGCAGCAGGCACGCTGACGTGTTCTTTCAGCGCGAGTTGCGTCACCGCCCTGGCCAGCGGATGCTCGCTGCCCGCCTGAATCGCGGCAGCCCAGGCCAGCACCGCGTCGCGCGCGGCCTGATGCGGCTCCAGCGCAACCAGCTCGGGCCGGCCTTCGGTCAGCGTGCCGGTCTTGTCAAACGCCACCACCTTGACCTTGTGGGCGATTTCCAGCGCTTCGGCATCCTTGATCAAAATGCCGTGGCGCGCCGCCACGCCGGTACCTGCCATGATGGCCGTGGGAGTGGCCAGCCCGAGGGCACACGGGCAGGCAATCACCAGCACGGCCACCGCATTCAAAATGGCGGCCTCCCAATTGCCGGTGGCCACGCCCCAGCCCAGCAGCGTGACCAGCGCAATGCTAAGGACCACCGGTACAAACACCGCGCTGACCTGATCAACCATGCGCTGGATCGGTGCTTTCTTGGCCTGTGCCGATTCGACCATGCGCACAATGCGCGCCAGCGTCGATTCAGCGCCGACAGCCATGGTACGCACCACGATCAGCCCTTCGGCATTGATGGCGCCGCCCGTTACGTGGTCGCCTGCCTGCTTGTCCACCGGCAGGCTCTCGCCGGTGATCAGCGACTCATCGACCTGCGTGGCGCCCTCGGTGATCTCGCCATCGACCGCGATGCGCTCGCCCGGGCGCACCACCACCAGGTCGCCAACGACGATTTGCGACATCGGCACTTCCCGGTCCAGACCGTCGCGCCGTAGCCGCGCGGTCTCGGGCCGCAGCGCGTTGAGCGCACGAATCGCCTCGGTGGTCTGGCGCTTGGCGCGCGCTTCCATCCATTTGCCCAGCAGCACCAGCGTGATGACCACCGCCGAGGCTTCAAAATAAAGATGCGCCATGTCGGCCTCTGCGCCGCGCATCAGCAACTGGTACACGCTCAGGCCGTAGGCTGCCGACGTGCCGATGGCGACCAGCAAATCCATGTTGCCGGTTTTGGCGCGCACCGCCCTCCAGCCGGCCCGGTAAAAACGGGCACCCAGCCAGAATTGAACCGGTGTGGCCAGCGCCAGTTGCAGCCAGCCATTGAGCATCCAGTGCTCACCCCACAGCAGACCGAACATGGGCAGCGTCAGCGGTGCAGAAAGCGCCGCCGCCAGTGCAATCGGCCACCAGGCGGGGCCCGCCGACGGCACCGGGCTGGCGGCACTGCCTGCTTCCGCAGCCGGCGCGGCATGGTAGCCCGCTTTCTCCACCGCGTTGATCAGCGCGCGCTCCACGGCGCCGCCCCCCGCCGTGGTCACGTCCGCCATTTCGGTCGCCAGATTCACCTCGGCCGACAGAACGCCCGGCACTCTCAGCAGCGCTTTTTCAACGCGGCCGACACACGAGGCGCAGGTCATGCCGTCGATCTTCAGGCGCAGCGACTGCTCGCCCACGGCATAGCCGGCCTTTTCAACCGCGGCGGCAAGCGTTTGCAGGGTGACGCCAGGGCCGGCCCGGACGCTGGCTTGTTCGGTCGCAAAATTAACGCTGCTCTCCGCCACCCCGGGAAGCTGGCTCAGCGCCGTCTCCACGCGCGCCACACACGACGCGCAGGTCATGCCCTTGATCGGGAACTGCCAGTCGGTCAGAGCCGTCTCGGCCTGGGGGTGTTCAAGGACCGGTGCGGTGCTCAAAGGTGGGTTGATGTGGGTGTTCATGGGAGTCTCTCGTGCAGTATGTCCGGGTAAAGATGCCCGGGTAACAAAACTGCAGTGTGAACCTTACCATCGTGGCAAGGTCAATCCTGCTGACCCAATAGCCGCACGGTCATAAAGGGAATTCAGCACCCGGCATTGACCCTGCCCCCATGGGAAGGTTCAGACTCGGCGCCGGGTTCTCAAACTATTTACTGTTTCAAGGAGTCATCATGGAATTCAACATCCCCTCAATGAGCTGCGGCCACTGCGCCGGCGCGGTCACGAAAGCTGTCAAGGCCGTCGATCCGCAAGCTGAAGTCACCGTGGCCTACAATCCTTCGGGTTTACCCTTCCCCCGGCTAGTTCCAAACAGAGTCAGGTTCTGCCATGGACGGATGGTGCGTGGGCATCGCAACTCCCCAAGTCTCAGGCACCAGCACCGAATCCACCCAAAAGGAGAGCAGGTCCACGTAACGACCCATGACCTGCAGTTGGCACAACCAAGTTCCCAGCAGCCAGAATTTGGAAGATTTTTTCTGGTCCCTCGGGGCAAAGTTAATGGCTCTCTCGTGACCGCTGGGCTCACACTTGACCCCGGAGCCGTTTGCCTAGATTGTCGTAAGTGGACCTGTCCCCGATTCCATTCACAGTTCTTCGTTCGGCGGTCTCAAATCTCAATCGCAATCGGTAGGCGGAGT
>JANNKV010000307.1:0-24102 GCA_031396485.1 Polaromonas sp.
GCCGGGCGTGACGGCAAACAAAATGTGCCGTACGTGCAGCGCCTGGCCCACGACGAACTGCGCCTGATGCGCCTTGTAATAGCGCTGGCCTTCGCTTTCGGAGGCTTGGGGAGAGACGACATGCTGGTCCACCATGGCCTCAATGATTTTTCGCTCGTGCTCGCCCAGTTCGGGCGCAGTCAGTGCTTCCAGGCTGGTCGGGTGCGGCAACAGGCCTTGTTGTACTGCCTGCTGGCGCAGCAGTTCGGTGTAAGCCAGTTCGCGCAAGGTGGCGGTGTCGGGGCGCTGCCCCGGCGCATGCAGGGCGATGCCGTTGATTCTGGCAGTTGGCAGGGCGGGCGGGGTGACTTTTTCGGTGTGACTGGCCTGGACGGACGGCACCGTCGCCTCAGTGGCGCACTGACATGCGCTGCTGCCGCAGCCCTGCTTGCCGACGGTGGGTGTGGAAGTATGTACGGTCATGAATGGGACTCGCTTTTTTGACGTGTTAACGCTCGCTGGGCGACTTGGCGCCGGGAAGTCCCAGACGGCGGCTGCGCACCACCTGGTAGGGCCGAAAGAGGTAGCCCACCGAGGCGAAGCCGCTCCAGACATGGACCAGGCGGCTGAAGGGAAACAGCAGGAAGATGGTCATGCCAAACACCACATGAAACAGGTAAGGCCACGGCAAGACGGCCAGCGCCGCAGAATCCACCTCGCGCAGGGTGAGAATGCGCTGCGCCCAGTCGGCCAGGATCAGCATCACGCTGCCGTCGGCGTGACCCCACGAATAGGGCAAGGTGATCAGCCCCACCACGAGTTGCACCCAGAGGATCAGCAGGATGGCCAGATCGGTCGGGTGGCTGGTGTAGCGGATGCGCTGGTCAAACATGCGGCGATAAATCAGCATCGACAGGCCGATGAAACAAATGAAACCGGCAATGCCGCCCGCGTAGATCGCCAGACGCTGCTTCATCGCAGCGTCCATGAAGACGCCGTAAACCGCATGGGGCGTCAACAGGCCGACCAGGTGACCGAAGAACAGGAACAGGATGCCGACATGGAACAGGTTGCTGCCCCAACGCAGCAAACCGCTGCGCAGCAACTGCGACGAATCGCTTTTCCAGGTGTACTGGTCACGGTCAAAGCGGATCAGGCTGCCAAGCAGAAACACTGTCAGGCAGATGTAGGGGTAGACACCAAAAAGAAAACCGTGAAGACCGGTGCTCATGCTTGTACTCCTTGGGTGGGGCGTGGTTTGCGTCCGGGGTTAGGCACGATGTGGATCGGTTGCGGCTGGTCGGGTCGGGCCTGGCCCTTGGACGAACAACCGTCAAAGACGACCGGCTCTTGCCAGACGGTGTCTATCGGCTCCTCGGCCGCGATTTGCACCGGCTGAGCCTTCTCGCCCGCCAGTTCCAGCAACGCCCCCATCACGCACGCGTAGGCACTGCCTCGCTGCTGCAGCGCCGAAAAGATGGCGTTGAAGATGTGCGCCATCTCGGCCAGGAACTCGCGTGCCTCGCGGGGTGGCTGCGTCGAGGTGAATTCGAGAACCACCGGCAAAAAGTCCGGCATCTCGCCCTCGGCAATGAACAGGCCAGCCTGTTCATAGGTCTGCGCCAGATCAAGCATGGCCGGCCCGCGGTCGCGCGAGTCGCCGTGTACATGCTCGAACAAGTGCAGCGAGGTGGCGCGACCACGGTCGAACAATTCCACATAGCCGGCTTCGGCTTCGAGCGGCGCAGACTGAGCGATGAAATCCATCAGCGCACCGAGCTCGGACAGCCGCTGCGGCGGCAGGGCCCGCTCGCCGTGCAGCGCCTCGCGCAGCGCTGCCAGGTTACCGCGCAATTCGGCATCCGGGTAGCCGAGCAACCGGGCCAGTACGCGCAGGCTTTTTGAGGCCATCGGAGGATGGTTGAAGAGGGCCATGGTTCAGACCTCCGCCTTGATAGGAATGGTGCGCTTGCGTTTGCCGCCGAAAAGGCTCACCTCGCTTGAGCCGTCGGAGCAACCGTTGCCAAAGGTGAAGCCGCAGCCACCCCGCATGTCGAAGGTGTTCTCTGCGTATTCGCGATGACTGCTCGGAATGACGAAGCGGTCTTCGTAGTTGGCGATCGCCATGATGTGGTACATCTCCTCGACCTCGGCCACCGTGAGGCCGGCCTGTTCCAGCACCGCCAGGTTCTGCACTTGGTCGACGTGTTTGCTGCGCTGATAAGAGCGCATGGCCAGCATGCGTTGCAGCGAGCGGATCACTGGTGCCGTGTCGCCGGCTGTGAGCAGGTTGGCCAGATACTGAACCGGTATGCGCATCTGAGCGATGTCGGGCAGCTCGCCATTGATGCCGATCTGTCCGGCATTGGCAGCCGATGTAATCGGCGACAGCGGCGGCACATACCAGACCATGGGCAGCGTGCGGTACTCCGGGTGCAGCGGCAGCGCCACTTTCCATTCCACCGCCATCTTGTAGACCGGGCTCTTGCGGGCGCCTTCGAGCCAGGCCTCGGGGATGCCATCTAGGCGTGCCTGCGCGATCACGGCCGGATCGTGCGGGTTCAGGAAGATGTCTAGTTGAGCCTGGTACAAATCCTTGTCGTCTTCCACGCTGGCTGCTTCCTGAATACGGTCGGCGTCATACAGCACCACGCCGAGGTAGCGAATGCGACCGACGCAGGTTTCGCTGCACACTGTGGGCTGGCCGGCTTCAATGCGCGGGTAGCAAAACGTGCATTTCTCGGCTTTGCCACTCTTCCAGTTGTAGTAAATCTTTTTGTACGGGCAGCCAGAGACGCACATGCGCCAGCCGCGGCATTTGTCCTGGTCGATCAGCACGATACCGTCTTCCTCCCGCTTGTAGATCGAGCCTGACGGGCACGACGCCACGCAGGCTGGATTCAGGCAGTGCTCGCACAGGCGCGGCAAATACATCATGAAGGTGTTTTCGAACTGGCCGACCATGTCCAGCTGGGTCTGCTCAAAATTGGCTAGGTTGGCGTCCTTGCTGCGTTTGGAAAACTCGCCGCCGAGAATCTCCTCCCAGTTTGGCCCCCACTCAATCTTCTCCATACGCTTGCCCGTGATCAGGCTGCGCGGCCGTGCCGTCGGCGTGGCCTGCATTTCGGGCGCTGACTGCAGGTGGTCGTAGTCGAAGGTGAAGGGTTCGTAGTAGTCGTCAATCTGCGGCATGTTCGGGTTGGCGAACAGGCGCATCAGCAGCTTCCACTTGCCGCCTTGGCGCGGCTCAATGGAACCGTCACTCTTGCGCACCCAGCCGCCGTTCCACTTGTCCTGGTTTTCCCACTCCTTGGGGTAGCCAACGCCGGGCTTGGTCTCGACGTTGTTGAACCACGCGTACTCCATGCCAGGCCGGCTGGTCCAGACATTTTTGCAGGTGACCGAGCAAGTGTGGCAGCCGATGCACTTGTCGAGGTTGAGCACCATGCCGATCTGCGCGCGTATCTTCATGCTGCTTCTCCCAGTTGCTGGACGTCATAGGCGCGCTCGTTTTCTTTCGGGGTGTCGAGCCAGTCGACTTTGTCCATCTTGCGAACGACGACAAATTCGTCGCGGTTAGTGCCTATGGTTCCGTAGTAATTGAAGCCATAGGAGAGCTGCGCATAGCCGCCGATCATGTGTGTTGGCTTGAGTACGATGCGCGTCACCGAGTTGTGAATGCCGCCGCGTTGGCCGGTGATCTCCGAGCCAGGGGTGTTGACGATTTTTTCCTGCGCGTGGTACATCATCACCATGCCGGGCTTGATGCGCTGGCTGACCACGGCCCGAGCAGCAATCGCACCGTTGACGTTGTAGAGCTCAACCCAGTCGTTGTCTTCCACGCCAATGAGTTTGGCGTCGTCCTCGCTGAGCCAGATGATCGGGCCGCCCCGGCTAAGTGTGAGCATCAACAGGTTGTCGGTGTAGGTCGAGTGAATGCCCCACTTCTGGTGAGGCGTGATGAAGTTGAGCAGGATCTCGGTGTTGCCGTTGGAGCGGATGCCGTGCACGCCCGCCGTCGCCTTCAGATTCACCGGCGGCCGGTAGCTGGCCAGGCCCTCACCAAAAGCCAGCATCCACGGATGGTCCTGGTAGAACTGCTGGCGTCCGGTCAAGGTGCGCCAGGGGATCAGCTCATGCACGTTGGTGTAGCCGGCGTTGTACGACACGGTCTCGGATTCAATACCGCTCCAGGTCGGCGAGCTGATGATCTTGCGCGGCTGCGCCTGGATGTCTCGAAAGCGGATCTTTTCGTCTTCGCGGTGGAGCGCCAGGTGCGCGTGTTCGCGGCCGGTCTGCTTGGACAGCGCGTTCCAGGCCTTCACTGCTACATGGCCGTTGGTCTCGGGTGCTAGCTGCAACACCATCTCGCAGGCATCGATGTCGCTGTCGATACGCGGCATGCCGAGCGTGACGCCAGCCTCGGTCACCAGTCCGTTTAACTGCCCGAGCTGCTTGACCTCGGTCTCGGTGTTCCACGCAATCCCCTTGCCGCCGTTGCCGATCTTGTTGAGCAGCGGCCCGACAGCCGTGAAGCGCTTGTAGACGTTGGGATAGTCGCGTTCAACCACTTGCATCTGCGGCGCAGTCTTGCCGGGAATCAGCTCACATTCACCGCGCTTCCAGTCCTTGACCTCAAAGGGCTGGGCCAGCTCGCCCGGGGAGTCGTGCATCAGGGGCGTCAATACCATTTCCTTCTCGACGCCGAGATGGCCGACGCACAGTTCGCTGAATTTCTTCGCGAAGCCCTTGTAGATTTCCCAGTCGCTTTTTGATTGCCACACCGGGTCCACCGCTGTTGACAGCGGGTGGATGAAGGGATGCATGTCGCTGGTGTTCAGGTCGTTCTTCTCGTACCAGGTTGCCGTCGGCAGCACGATGTCGGAGTACAGGCAGGTGGTGCTCATCCGGAAGTCCAGCGTGACCAGCAGATCGAGCTTGCCTTCCGGCGCCTTGTCGTGCCAGACTACTTCCTCAGGTTTGCCATCCTCGGAACCCAAATCCTTGCCCTGCACGCCATTGCTCGTGCCGAGCAAATGTTTAAGGAAGTATTCGTGCCCCTTGCCTGACGATCCGATGATGTTGGAACGCCAGACGAACATGTTGCGCGGCCAGTTGGCGGGGTGGTCGGGGTCTTCACAGCTCAATTTCAATGAACCGTCTTTCAACGACTTCACCGCGTAGTCTTTCGCATCGAGTCCGGCCGCCTGCGCATCTTTCACCACCTGCATCGGATTCGTCTGCAATTGCGGCGCACTGGGCAGCCAGCCCATGCGCTCGGCGCGCACGTTGTAGTCGATCATGCTGCCGCCATAGAGCTTCTTGTCTGCGAGAGGCGAGAGCACCTCGTCAACCCCAAGCTTCTCGTAACGCCACTGGTCAGTGTGCGCATAAAAGAAGCTGGTCGAATTCATCTGGCGCGGGGGGCGAATCCAGTCCAGCGCAAAGGCCAGCGGCGTCCAGCCGGTCTGGGGACGCAGCTTCTCCTGACCAACATAGTGCGCCCAGCCGCCTCCGCTCTTGCCGATGCAGCCGCACATCATCAGCATGTTGATGACGCTGCGGTAGTTCATGTCGCTGTGGTACCAGTGGTTCATGCCGGCGCCGATGATGACCATGGAGCGGCCTTCGGTTTTCTCGGCGTTTTCGGCGAACTGGCGTGCAACCGTGATGATCTGGTCGCGCGACACGCCGGTGATCTGCTCTTGCCAGGCCGGCGTGTAAGGCGTGTTGTCATTGAAATCAGCAGCGGCGAGTTCCTCTGGCAAGCCGCGCGGAATGCCGTATTGCGCAGCCTGCAGATCGAAAACGGTCGCAACCAGCGCCGAGCGTTCCTCGCCGGCCTTGCCGAGAGAAATGCGCTGTACCGGTACGGTGCGCACCAGCACGTCGCCCTGTTCGTTGTTGGGGAAATGCTCGTGGTGAATGCCGCCGAAATAGGGGAAGCCGACCTTGGCGCTGTCCTGATCAGGTACGCCGCCTTCAAGCACTGACAGTTTGAGGCTGACGTCGTTACCGCCCTGCGCCTCCCTGGCTTCCAGGTTCCATTGGCCCATGTCGGCGCGGCCATCCGGCCCCCAGCGGAAACCGATTGCACCTTGCGGGACCACCACCTGGCCCTGCGCGTCGAACGCGACCGCCTTCCACTCCGGGTTGTTGGTCTGGCCAAGCTGGTCGTTGAAGTCGGAAGCGCGCACATAGCGGTCCGGCACCATGACGGTTTCACCGCTTTCCAGTTGCTGTTCTTTCAGCATCACCAGCATTGGCAGGTCGGTGTAGCGGCGCGCGTAGTTGTCGAAATAGGCGGAACGGGGTTTGCCGTTGCCGCCAAAATAGAAGTCTTTCAGGATCACATGACCCATCGCCATGGCGACGGCGGCGTCGGTGCCCTGCTTGGGATGCAGCCACAAGTCGGACAGCTTGGCGACCTCGGAATAGTCAGGCGTGATAGCAACCGTTTTGCAGCCCTTGTAGCGAACTTCGGTGAAAAAGTGGGCGTCAGGGGTGCGCGTCTGCGGCACGTTCGAGCCCCAGGCGATGATGAAGCTCGAGTTGTACCAGTCAGCCGACTCGGGCACGTCGGTCTGCTCGCCCCAGACCTGCGGGCTGCTGGGCGGCAGGTCGCAGTACCAGTCGTAAAAACTCATGCAGACGCCGCCGATCAGTGACAGGTAGCGCGAGCCCGCCGCATAACTGACCATGGACATGGCCGGGATCGGCGAGAAGCCGATGATGCGGTCGGCGCCGTGTTTTTTGATCGTGTGAACATTGGACGCCGCGATGATCTCGTTGACCTCGTCCCAGCTCGAACGCACGAAACCGCCGAGGCCGCGCACGCTCTGGTAATCGCGCCGCTTGGCGTCGTCTTGCACCACCGCAGCCCAGGCCTCGACCGGCGGCAGACTCAGGCGCGCTTCGCGCCAGTGCTTGAGCAGGCGGGCGCGCACCATGGGGTACTTGACACGATTGGCGCTGTACAAATACCAGCTGTAGCTGGCACCACGCGAGCAGCCGCGCGGTTCGTGGTTGGGCATGTCCCAGCGCGTACGCGGGTAGTCGGTCTGCTGCGTTTCCCAGGTGACGATGCCGCCCTTGACGTAAATCTTCCATGAGCAGGAGCCGGTGCAGTTGACGCCGTGCGTGCTGCGCACGATCTTGTCATGCGCCCAGCGATTGCGGTAGGCGTCTTCCCAGGTGCGGTCTTCGGCGGTGGTGACGCCAAGATCGCCTGAAAACGATTCTCTGGGATTGGAAAAGTGACTCAGCCGATCAAGAAAGTGACTCATTGGATGCTCCGGTAAGACGGTAGAAAGCGGTGAAAAGCGCTTGAACAGTGCAGCGGTGGGGCTCAGGGGTTCCTGATCTCGGCGCCAGGACGCAGATAGAACCACCAGTTCAGCACCAGGCACAGGGCATAAAAGATGGCAAAGCCATACATTGCGTTTTGCGGCGTGCCCGCCTTGATCTGGGCACCAATCACCACCGGGGCAATGAAAGCGCCATAGGCGGCGATTGCCGAGGTCCAGCCCAGCACCGGGCCGGCCTGCTGGCGGTCGAAGATGACGCCGATGGTGCGGAAGGTGGAGCCGTTGCCGATGCCGCTGGCGGCAAAAAGCAGCACGAACAACACCATGAACATCAGGAAGTACTGTTCGGGCGCAGCCGACTTGTAGGCCAGCAGCATGACGTAACCCACCGCTCCAGAAGCCGCCACCATGACGACCGAGATAACCTGGGTGACGATGGAGCCGCCGACCTTGTCGGAGATCCACCCACCCACGGGGCGGATCAGTGCACCGACAAACGGGCCTATCCAGGCGAATGTCAGCGCCGAGGGTGCATTGGGATTCTTCAGCGTGTGTTGCATGACGCCGGCTGCATCCGGCACATGGCTGATGCCGAAGATCACTGTGATCGCCAGCGGCAACGCCATCGAAAAACCGATGAACGAGCCGAACGTGACGATGTACAAAAGGGTCAACGACCAGGTGTGTTTGTTGCTAAAAATGGCAAACTGTTTGGCAATGTTGTCCTTCATGGTGCCGAAAGCAGTGAGTTTGAGCACCAGCAGGGTGCTGGCCACGATCAGCGGCATTGCGATCCACATGTTGAGCAGGCCCAGACCCGTCGGCTTGGGCAGGTAGAGGTACAGCCCGATGCCGGCTGGCACGAATGACAGGGTGTAGAGCCAGATGATCTTGAGAAACGCCGGGATGGTTCCGCCAATGGCGGGAGACACTGTCTTCAGGTTGTTCATGCCAAAAAAACAGATGACCGACAGCGGCACCAGTGACAGCAACCACGCAAAGCCGGCGTTCTGGATCCAGGTTGGTGTGCCGGCAATAATTTTTCCGAAGATCCAGCCGCTGTCCTTGACCAGCACCGTTGGCTCGCCCGCAAAGCTGCCGAAGATGCCCACCGTCATCACCAGCGGAATCACGATTTGCATCGTGGTCACGCCGAAATTACCCAGGCCTGCGTTCAGGCCGAGGGCCGTGCCCTGCAGCCGCTTTGGGAAGAAAGTGCTGATGTTGGACATGGAGCTGGCAAAGTTGCCGCCGCCCACACCCGACCAGAGCGCCATCAGCTGGAAGGTCCACAGCGGCCACTCGGGGTGCTGCAGCACGATGCCGGTGCCAATGGCCGGCGCGAGCAGCATCGAGGTTGTGAGAAAGATGGTGTTGCGACCGCCGGCCAGGCGAATCAAAAACGAAGCCGGAATGCGCATGGTGGCACCCGCGAGGCCGGCGATGGCGGTCAATGTGAACAGCTCGGCCTGGCTGAACGGAAAGCCCAGGTTCAGCATCTGCACGGTGATGATGCCCCACATGCCCCAGACCGCGAAGCCGCACAACAGGCTGGGTACGGAGATCCACAGGTTGCGGTAAGCGATGCGCTTGCCGGTGCTTTCCCAGAACTTTTCGTCTTCGGGTCGCCAGTCGGTGATATCAATGCTGGAGCTGATTTTTGCGTTCATGGTTGTATCCGGAAAGATTCGAGTTCAGGCGGGCGCGCCAGCCGCGTTCTTGCCCATGACTTCAGTACGGCGTACCTCGGTCCAGTACATCCAGATCAGCGAGACCCAGACGATGCCGTACATGAACATGAAGGCGCTGGATCGGATACCGGTCAGGTCCATCAGCCCGCCGAAGATGATAGGCAGCACAAAGCCGCCGAGGCCGCCCGCCAGGCCGACGATGCCACTGACCGCACCGATATTGGCGCCGTAGTCGTCGCTGATGTACTTGAAAACACTGGCCTTGCCAAAAGCCCAGGCGATACCCAGCAGGAACATCAGCGCGGTGAATGCGTAGACGTTCAGACCGATATGAAAGGTGGCCGGCCCATTGACCGTGAGGATGGTGAAGTCGGTCTGTGGATACGAGAGCAGGAACAGGCAGACCCAGCTCACCCACATGACCCACCAGGTCACGCTGTGCGCGCCGTACTTG
Organism: Polaromonas sp.; assembly: GCA_031396485.1. Lineage (GTDB taxonomy): Bacteria > Pseudomonadota > Gammaproteobacteria > Burkholderiales > Burkholderiaceae_C > Polaromonas. The sequence goes on from JANNKV010000307.1 coordinate 9,432, forward strand.
TCTGACAGTATTCCGCCGAATGCGCGCAATACGCCGCCTGGCAATGAGAAGCAGGCTGCCAGTAAAGCAGCGACACGAATGTCAAGGCCAAACTCGCCGACGTAGTACTGAACCATCCACAGCGACAGGGCTACATAACCGCCGAACACGATGCTGTAGTACTGGCAGTACTTGATAACCTTCGGGTCTTTCAGCAGCTTGAGCTGATCGCTGAACTTGACATGGCTGGGCACCAGATGCGACGGGTCGCTGTAGCTGAATACCCAGAACAGGACCAGAGCGACCAGCATGATGACGGCGTATACCTGCGGCACCATGGCCCAGCCAAAAGCCACCAGCAGGACCGGTGCGACAAACTTGTTGACGGCAGCCCCCGAGTTGCCCGCGCCGTAAACGCCCATCGCCATGCCCTGGCGACTTTTGGGGAACCAGCGGGCTACGTAGGGTGTGCCGACCGAAAACGATCCGCCGGCCAGACCGACGAACAGACCGATCACCAGGAAGTGCCAGTAGGCGGTGGCGTAACTCATGAGCCAGATCGCCGGCACTGTGATGGCCATCAGGATCGTCATGACGATACGTCCGCCGTAGCGGTCGGTCCAGATGCCGAGCGGGACGCGGATAAGTGATCCGGTCAGCACCGGCGTGGCCGCGAGCAGACCGAACTCCGTCGCGTTGAGGTTGAGCATCTTCTTGATCGGGATGCCGATGACGCCGAACATCATCCAGACCATGAAGCAAACCGTGAATGCCAGCGTGCTGACAATCAGTACCGACCATGCCTTTTTTGAGTTGCGCGGTTCTGATGCCATGTTTCGCTCCAAAACACATGGCGAGACTGTGGCCCCGCAGCGGCGCCTTGAACACTCTTTTTTTTAGCCGGTACGGGGAGAGGCAGAGCCCGTCGCCGAACCGTCGCCGTGTTGCAGGCAATTAAATCCGCGTCAGGCGTTTTGGAGTTTGATCTATATCAATGGAACGGCTGACCGTCTTTCGATTCGAAACGGTAGCTGGAGATCGAGACGAATGTCATCCACAGCAATGCCGGCATATCAACGCCTGTTGGTTGCGGCCGATGGCACCGCGCACTGTGCGCACACCATGCCTGCCAGCCGGTGCAGCGCCTGCCAGCCGGTCGCCGGCCAATCCGGCTGCTTCAGGCCTTTGCAGATGCCATCGACCTTGTGCGCGGCCTGCAACCAGTTGTTCATGGTCGTGTCGCCGATGTTGGGCAGCACGCGCTCAAAGAGTTTTTCCTTCGCGCCCCAGACCCGGTTCTCACGCAGCGCCATCGGCATCGGCCGGCCGGCCGCCATCGCGTCCTTCACGCGCTTCATGCTGCGAATGTCCTCACTCAGCGCCCAATGCACCAGCACTTCCGATTCGCCCTCGGCCTGCAGCCCGTCGAGCATGCGCGCCACCCGCAGCGTCTGGCCACCCAGCACCGCTTCTGAAAGTTTGAACACGTCATAACGCGCCACGTTCAGCACCGCGTTTTCGACCTGCTCGAAACTCAGAATGCCGTCAGCGTTGGCAGGGTAGAGCAGCCCGAGCTTCTGGATTTCCTGGTGCGCCGCCAGCAGGTTGCCTTCCACGCGATCCGCAAAAAACTGCAAGGTGCGCTGACCTTCCTCACCGCTTGCCACGCGTTGGCCCTGCTGCTGCAGGCGCTGCGCGATCCATTGCGGCAGGCTGCCCCGCGCAATCGCATCGAATTTGACGGTGACGCCGAAGCTTTCCAGCGCGCCGAACCACGCGCCTTTCGCCGTCATGCTGTCAAGCTTGGGCAGCATGATCAGCGTCAGCGTCGAATCATCGCCCTGGCTTCGCTCGGCGATCTGCTGCAGCGCCAGCGAGCCGTCCTTGCCCGGCTTGCCGCTGGGTACGCGGATCTCGACAATCTGCTTGTCGGCGAAAAGACTGAGTGAACCGCCACTGGCCAGCACCTCGCTCCAGTCGAAGTGTGCGCCTGCGGCAGTGTGTACCGTGCGTTCGGTGTAGCCCTGCGCGCGTGCTGCTGCCCGCAGTGCGTCGGCAAACTCCTGCACCAGTAGCGGCTCGTCGCCGTGCAGCGTGTAAAGGGGTCTGATGCCGCGCTTGAGGTGGTCGTGGAGTTGGGCTGGGGCGAGTTGCATTGGGTTTGATTTTACGGGGATGAGGCACAGCCAACTCATGTCTGCTGGCGCTGAGGCGGTGAAGTCTCACCCCGAACGGCGAAGGAATTCATTCTTCAACAGGCTCAACTTGGGCGGTGAAACCGTATTGGAAGGCGGGCGTTTTTAGGGTGCTTTAGGGCGCTTTAGGTCGTTTTAGGCCTCTAGCCCAGAAGGATATTGCGCAGACAGCTATCAAATAAATAGCGCCCGCCAAAACAAAAACCAAAAACTAAAACCAAACCCTCAAATACTCGCCGGCTTCTTCAAGGTCAGCATCCGGTCTTCGGCCTTCAACACAATAGATTTCACGTCTTCCCCTTGCCGTACCGTCAGCGTAATTTCCGCATCTGGTGACGCCCGGTCCCAGACTTTTTTGTAAAACGCTTCCAGCGTTGCCACGGGTGCGCCATCGACCGCCATCACGACGTCGCCAGCGCTCAGGCCGGCCAGTTGCGCCGGGCTGTCTTTGGAGACGCGCAGCACCTGGATACGCCCGCCCTGGTCGCTCGATGTCACGCCCAGCCAGGGACGGCGGCTCTTCTGGCTCATGCCTGACTGCTGCATCTCGGCCAGGATGGGTCGCAGCAGATCGACCGGCACGAACATATTGCCCGGCAGCTTCTCGTTGGCGCCGGCGGCGTCTGAAACGAACAGGGAGCCGATGCCGATCAGCTCGCCTTTCTGGTTGAAAAGCGGTGCGCCGCTGTGGTTGCCGCCGCTGACCATGATGGGCGGGCTGGTGAAGAGGGCGGTCTCAATGTGGTATTCCCAGGTGCCTGAAAAAGCGCGCTTGCTGACCAGTCGCGTCATGGCTATGTCGCCGTCGTTGTTGGGCTGCGGACCGGTCACGGCCATCAGCGGGTCGCCAGGTTTGAGTTCTTGCGTGTCGCCCAAGGCGACGATGTGTTCGGCAACATCCTTGGGCAACGGCAGCAGCGGGCGCACCAGGCCAAAGCCGGTGGCCAGATCGTAGGCCACGGCGCGCGCCGGAACCGTTTTGTTGTCCTGGGTGACGATCTCGATCTGCTCGGCCTCAAGCATCAGGTAGCCGATGGTGAGCACCAGCCCATCCTGACCGATCAAAACGCCAGAGCCGCTGCGGCGCTGGCCCAGCGTCTCGGCGGACCGGGCGCCGTCGGCCGCTGCCACCCGTATGCCAACCACTGACGCATTGGCGTTGGCCAGCGCATTCATCATGCGCTGAACGGGCGTGGGCTCTGCGGGAGCAGCCTGCGCGCTGGCGCCAAGAGGCTGCCAGGCCAGCAAGGGGACGAGAACCAAACCAGCCACATCGAAAATTGAAGGACGGAATGAGCGCATGACAGACTCCGGGAATTGCAGACGACCTGCGTCGCCAGAATGCGCTTATTCCAATACCCTTGCAAGGGCGCGGGGCTGTTTTCACGGCTCAAAGTGAGAATTGATGCGCAGAATCAAATCCCGTCAAACTGTGCGCAATGGCTGACCGGAATTGGCTGACCCCGGCCTGAAATGGGGTCACCGGAAGTCTGGCAGGGATGCCGCAGTGGCCGTGCAGGTGCCCGTGGGGTGCGGCGCGCCCGGTACTGCCCCTGTGTCAGCGACCGGATTCTTTTTGCAGACGGTCATGCACCCAGTGCGCAGCGGCCATCAAGCGGTGGTCATCACCATAGGCCCCCACCAGCTGAAGGCCGATCGGCAAACCCGTTTTGCCGCGCGCAAATCCTCGAGTGAAGGGCAGGTGAATACAAGGCAGGCCCAGCAGCGTCCAGGTTCGGCAAAACAGCGGATCTCCGGTGCCGGCGAGGCCTGCGGGCGCTTCACCGATGCTGCTGGGTGAAAGCAGCACGTCACAGGTGTTGAACAGGTCGGCCGCTTGCTGACGCGCTCGGAAAGTAGCTTGCAGATTGTGCGCATGCGTTTCGCCGTGGATGGCCAGGCCGTCTGCAATCAGCGCCTGCAGCGGCAGACTCAATTGCTGCGCGTGATGCAGTCGCTCATGGCTGAGCGAGCGCGCCGTCTCATAGGCCTGCACCTGCTTCTGAATCGCCACCAAGCCAGCCAGCCCCGCAGGCAGCTCCACCGCCTCGCCATGGCCCCCCAGCGCCTTCTCCGCCAGCACCCATGCCTGCTGCGTGTCCTCGTCTGCCAACGACCACTCGGGCGTTTGGCACAGGCCCACGCGCGGGGTCGCTGTATTCGCAAATGTGTTGTCGTCGGCCAGGCGTTTGTCGCCGGTCAGTACCGCGCCCAGCAATGCCACATCGCGCACACTGCGGCCAAAACCGCCCACCGTGTCCAGCGTTTCGGACAGACTTTTCACGCCTGCTTTGGGAACGCGGTTATGGCTCGGTTTGTAGCCGACCACGCCGCAAAAGGCGGCCGGGCGAATCAATGAACCGGCGGTTTGCGTGCCCAGTGCGAGCGGCAGCATGAAGTCGGCCACCGCCGCCGCAGAGCCGCTTGATGAGCCGCCGGGGGTGTGATCAAGCTGGTGCGGGTTGCGCGTCACCCCCGGGAACATGTTGGCCAGCTCGGTCGTCACTGTCTTGCCGAGCAGCACCGCGCCGGCTTCGCGGCATAACGTGACTGCGGCCGCATCGGCTAGCGGCTGGTGACCCTGGTAAATCGGGGAGCCGTAGCCGGTCGGCAAGTCGAAGGTGTCGAATAAATCCTTCACGCCAAAAGGCAGGCCATGCAGCAGGCCGCGCACCGGGCCAGCGTCAAGCTGGCGGGCGTGCGCCAGGGCTGCATCGGCGTTGAGCGCAATAAAAGCCTGCACGTCGGCATCACGCGCCGAAATGCGGTTCAGGCACGCGCGCACCAGATCAACAGAGGTAATTTCACGGCGCGCCAGCAGCGCTGCGGCCTGCCAGGCTTCGAGCTGGTTCAGGTGCGCCGGGTTTTGCTGCGTTTGGAGTGCGGGATTCAAGCGGGCGATATTCATGGGGCGAGTACCTGTTTTTGTGAATTTTCCAGGGGTACGGCGTGTCCGTCGCGGCCTGGAAGTGCCCTGATGGCATGTTTTAGCATCAAATCGGCCTCTAGCCCATGTAATACCTGCACGAGTAGCTATAAAGTTAGTAGCATGTGACGTGCCAGCTACCCAACTGCTCAGGGGCGTTACTTGCCGTCCCGCTCACTCGCGGTCTCGGCCAGATACCGCGCCTTGTTCTCGGCATTCGGCGGATACAGGCCGGGCAGCGACGCACCTTTTTCAACCTCGCCCATGATCCATGCTTCAAGCCGCTCCTGCTCCGGCGCCAGAGCCAGCATGTCGTCAAGCAGGGCGGCAGGGATCAGCACAGCGCCGTCGTCATCGACGACGATCACATCGCCCGGGAACACGGCCACGCCGCCACAGCCGATGGGCTGCTGCCACGCGACGAAGGTCAGGCCGGCGACCGACGGCGGCGCGGCGGCACCACTGCACCACACCGGCAACCCGGTGCCCAGCACGCCGGCCACATCGCGCACCACACCGTCGGTGATCAGCGCGGCGACGTTGCGTTTGGCCATGCGGGCGCACAGAATGTCGCCAAAAATACCGGCATCGGTCACACCCATCGAATCGACCACGGCGATGCAGCCGGCCGGCATGTCTTCAATCGCAGCGCGGGTGGAGATGGGCGACGACCACGACTCGGGTGTGGCCAGGTCTTCGCGGGCGGGCACAAAGCGCAGGGTGAAGGCGCGGCCGACCAGGCGCGGCTGCCCGGGCCGCAGCGGTCGCGTACCGCGCAGCCAGACGTTGCGCAGGCCTTTTTTCAGCAGGATGGTGGTGAGTGTGGCGGTGGTGATTTTTGAAAGGATCTCGACGGTTTTGGCATCGAGCTGCATAGTGATGGCGCTGGTCATGGGTGTCTCCGAAGTCGATGAAGAAGGGTTAAGCAATTTCGGCGAGGCGCCGGGTTTGCCGCGCGGTCAGCCGGGCAATGTCGGCGATGTCGAGCGCAGACAATTTCGGGCCGGGCTTGCGAATGGCGGCTGACGCAATCACGCCGCGCTCGGCCAGGATGTGTTTGCGCACGGCCAGGCCGATGCCGGCCTGCTGCTCGTAGCGAGCGAGCGGCAGGTAGGCGTCGAAGATATCGTGGGTTTTTTCAATGTTGCCGGCCGCATGTGCGCGGCAGACGTCGATCATCATTTCGGGGTAGGCAAAGCCGGTCATGGCACCGTCTGCGCCACGGCTTAATTCTTCGGGCAGAAACAGGCCGCCGCCGTTGCCGGTCAAGATGGATATGCGCGTCAGGTCGCCGCGCTCGCTGGCAGCGCGAATGGCCGACAGCTTGGCCAGGCCCGGGCAGTCTTCATGCTTGAGCATGACGCAGGTTGGCGAGCTTTTGAGAATACGCAGGATGACAGCGGTCGACATTTGCACGCCGGTGGACACCGGGTGGTCTTGCAGAACCCAGGGCACGTCTTTGCCCAGGGTTTCATTGACCATGTCGAAATAGGCGACGATCTGGTCGTCCGTTCGTACGGTGGAAGGCGGCGCCACCATCACCCCGGCGGCGCCCATGGCCATCACGGTCTCGGTCAATTCGCGCATGGGCGCAAAGCCAGGCGCTGAGGCACCGACGACGACCGGCACGCGGCCCCCGACGCGTGCCAGCACCTGTTTGACAAAGGCGCGGGACTCTTCGGCCGTCAGCTTGGTCGCCTCCCCCATGATGCCGAGCACCGTGAGGCCGGTGACGCCTGATTCCAGGCAGAAATCCACCATGCGGTCGGTGCTGACCAAATCCAGCGCACCGCTGTCGGTGAAGGGGGTGACGGTGATCAGGTAAACGCCGGTGGCCGATGCGTTCAGTTCTTTCATTGAGCTAGCTCCAGAGGTGGGTCGGAATGGGTGGATGCTTGTACCGGTCAGGCCGGTTGCAGGTCAGGGCGCAAGTACTGCATCCCCAGCGCCGCCATCATCAGCCCGAAGCCGATCATTTTGGCGGTGTAGCCGGGGTACACCACCGCAAATCCTGCCGCGATCAGCATCCAGCGTTCCAGTGTGGTCGTGCGCTTGAGCGCCCAGCCCTGAAAACCTGCAGCCAGCGCGCCAATGCCGACGATGGCGGTCAGTGTGACCTCGGCAATCGACCACCAGTTGGCAGCGGCCAGCGCCTTGGTCGAACCCATCAGCAGCAGGCCCTGGCCGGCTGGGTCGAGCACGAACATGAAGGGCAGCAGAAACGCCGGTATCGTGTACTTCCACGACTGCAGCGTGGTCTTGTAGGGGTCACCCCCCGTAATCGCGGCAGCGGCAAACGGCGACAGCGCCGTCGGCGGCGACACCTCTGACAACACGGCGTAGTAAAAAATGAACATGTGCGCAGCGAAGTCGGGCACGCCAAGCTTGGTCAGCGCCGGCGCCGCAATCACCGCGCAAATGATGTACGACGCCGTGACCGGCACCGCCAGCCCGACGATCCACACCACCAGCGAGGTGAAGATGGCCGTCAGCAGCAGCGAGCCGCCGGCGTAGTCGATCACGATGGAGCTGAATTTCAGGCCCAGCCCGGTCAGCGTGACCACGCCAACGATGATGCCCGCGCCCGCACATGTGGCAGCGACATTGAGCACGCCGATGGAGCCGCCTTCCATCGCCTTGACGAACGGCGACTGGAACAGGTTTTTGGTGAACGAGCCCCCACCCTGATTTGCCCGAAACAGGTCATAGGAAATCAGCGCGGTGTCGCGGCGCAGAAAGCTCGTCAAAAAAGACACGGCCGTGGCCCAGAACACCGAAAGCACCGGCGAAAACCCCATCATCATGAAAGCGACGATGGAGACCAGCGACAGGAAGTGAAACCAGTAATTTTTGGTCAGGTGCCAGACGGTATCAACCTTGGCGAAGGCGACCTGGCCCATGCCGTATTTACGCGCGTCGATCTCGACCATGAAGAACAGCGTGAGGTAGAACAACAAGGTCGGAATGACCGCCATCAACAGCACGTCGAGGTAGGAAATTTTCAAAAACTCGGCGATCAAAAACGCCGCCGCGCCCAGCACTGGCGGCGAGATGATGGCACCCAGGCCACCGGCCGCCAGCAGCCCGCCAGCGGCGTTTTTCTCATAGCCGACTTTTTGGAGCATCGGGTAGGCCACCGCGCCGAGCGTCACGGTAGTCGCCACGCCCGAGCCCGACGGACCGCCGAGCAGGAAAGAGGCCAGCACCACGGTGCGGCCCGCGCCGGTGGGCTTGCCGCCCATCGCCGAAAACGAAAAATCGATGTAGAACTTGCCGGCGCCGGAGTACTGCAAGAACGCGCCGAAGATGGTGAACAGGATGATCAGCGACGACGACACATCGACCGCAACGCCGTAAATGCCTTCGAGTGTCATGTACATCACGCCGACCAGCCGGCCGACTTCGTAGCCCTTGTGCGTCCAGGGTGCGGGCAGGAACGGGCCTAACAGCGCATAGGCGAGAAAGCAGGACGTGATGATCGGCATGATCCAGCCAGTGGTGCGCCGCATCGCCTCCAGCACCATCAGGATCAACACAATGCCAAAAGCAATATCCCACGGTTCGGGCGAGGTGTTGCGGTCGGTGAAGTCGTCGCCGCCCTGGATCAGGTACACCACGACGGCTATCGCCATCGCAGCGGCCAGCCAGTCCCACCACATGATGCGGTGGCGAAAACGCGCGGCGACCGGAAACACCAGAAAGCACAGAAACAGCACGAAGCCGACGTGAATCGGGCGCAGCGTCTGCGTCGGCACGATGGCGTAGGCGGTGTAGAGGTGAAACACCGACATGACGAAGGCCACGACAACCACAAAGATGCCGAGCCAGCCCTTCAGTTTGTTGGCCGCGCCTTCTTCGGCTTCAATGAACTCTTCGGCCTTGTTCAAAGCGGCTTCGCTGACGGCAGCATCGGGCTCATGTACCAGTGGGTGGATTTGGGTCATGGTGCGGTGATCGGTGTGAGAAACTATTTGACAGAAGGCCGCGTCAGATGGCTATTTAACGGCCCAAAAGAAACGCCCCCGAGCTGTAATGCAAGGGGGCGTTTCGTTGCGGGACGGTCAGTTGAGCTTGATGCCTTTTTCTGCAAAGTACTTCACAGCACCCGGGTGGAACGGGATGGGCGTGGCGCTGGTTTTCTGGTTCTCGAGCTTGAAGTTTTCAGCTTCCTTGTGCACGGCGATCAGGTCGGCGCGCTTGTCGAAAATGGTTTTGACGATGTTGTAAGCGGTCTTTTCGTCCATGTTTTCATGGGCGACCAGAATGTTCATCACCGTTGCCTGTTTGTTGTCGGTGTCCATGCCCTTGTACATCTCCTTGGGGATCGTGTCTTCGACGTACAGGTTGCCGTATTTCTGGTTCATCGCCTTGACGACTTCCGAATGGTCGACCATTTTTATTTTTGTGCCGGGCGTGTTGGCCAGATCAGTCACACCGGCCGTAGGCAGGCCACCAACCCAGAAAAACGCATCAATCTTGCCGTCCTTGACGGCATTGACAGATTCGGCCACGCCCAGGCGCTCGCGCTTGAGGTCTTTGTCCTTGTCCATACCGGCCGCTTCAATCAAACGAAAGGCCATGACTTCGGTGGCGCTGCCGGGCGAGCCGGTGGATACGCGCTTGCCTTTCAGATCCGCCATCTTGCTGATGCCGCGCCCTTCGACGCTCACCACGTGCATGCGGTTGGGGTACAGCACCATCAGGGTCTTGAGTGGCACCTTGTTGCCCTTGAATTTGTCCTCACCCTTGTACGCATCCTGACCTGCATCGGTCATGGAAAAGCCGATGTAGGGCTTGCCGCTGGCGATCAGTTTCAGGTTATCAACCGAGCCGCCGGTGACTTCAGCGGTGGCCTGCATGCCAGGGATATGCTTCGACAACACGGAAGCCATGCCGCCGCCCATGGGGTAGTAAACCCCGCCTGTGCCGCCCGTTGCGATGGAAATGTTCTGGGCGACTGCACAAAAGGGAAGCGCAAGGCCGACCAAAAGCAGACCGACTGCGGACTTGAAAGTTTTCATGGTTTGTCTCCAGGGATTTATTGGCAGATCTGCGTGCACGCTGAGAGCCTTTGCGACGCCTCCAAAACATTCTGCCATGCACAGGAGACGCAGTGTCTACGCACTTTCCAGCATGGCTTGCGAGGTTCGCGGCTGGTGCACGGTCAGTCACTGACCACTACCAAAGAGTGGTCTGCGCTTTGCATCCTGCGCCGCACGTTGTCGGGGGGCGATCTGGTTGTTTGAGTAAAAAAACAGCTTCTAGCCCACGTAATACTTGCGCAAGCAGCTATAAAAATAGTAGCGTCAACGGCTTCATGAAGCAGTTGGATATCTTTCAGGTGGCGTTTGTGCCACTTTGATTTGCACGCTTTTCCCCTTCAGACGAGGGCGCACACGCTGTGACATACTGCCGACCCATGACTGTGGCATTTCCTTTTTCAGCGATCGTAGGGCAGGACGAGATGAAGTTGGCGATCCTGATCGCGGCCGTCGACCCTGCCATCGGTGGTGTTCTGGTGTTTGGTGACCGGGGCACCGGCAAGTCAACTGCAGTGCGGGCGCTGGCTGCGCTTCTGCCAAAAATGCGCGCTGTGATTGGCTGCGGCTACGGCTGTGATCCGGCTGCACCCGGTGGGGCGTGTGAGGACTGCGTCAGGCTGCGCGGGCAGTCTGGGGTGGTGCTGAAAAGTCATCTGGTTCCGGTTCCCGTGGTGGATTTACCGCTGGGCGCAACCGAAGACCGCGTGGTCGGCGCGCTGGATCTGGAACGCGCCTTGTCGCAGGGCATCAAAGCCTTCGAGCCAGGCCTGCTGGCCAGGGCCAACCGCGGTTTCCTGTACATCGACGAAGTCAATCTGCTGGAAGATCATTTGGTGGACCTGTTGATTGACGTCGCCGCATCGGGCGAAAACGTCGTGGAGCGGGAAGGTTTGAGCGTGCGGCATCCAGCGCGGTTCGTACTGGTCGGCAGCGGAAACCCGGAGGAGGGTGAACTGCGGCCCCAGTTGCTTGATCGCTTCGGCCTGTCGGTCGAAGTCAAGACCCCAGAAGAACTGGCGGCGCGTGTGGAGGTGGTGCGAAGGCGCGATGCGTTCGAAAAAGATCCGGCCGCCTTTGCCGATCAGTGGAAGAAGGAGGACGAGCGTACACGCCGCCGAATCGTCGCCGGGCGCACACGCCTGAACGATGTGATGATTCCGGACGCGGCGCGCGAGCGTGCTGCGCAGCTGTGCATGGCGCTTGGCACGGACGGCTTGCGTGGCGACCTCACGCTGATTCGCGCGGCACGCGCACTAGCTGCGTTGCAGGGTGATGCAGAAGTCACTGACGCGCAGCTGCGCCGGGTGGCCGCTCCGGCGCTCCGCCATCGATTACGCAGAAACCCGCTGGACGACGCCGGCTCTACGGTACGGGTGGAGCGTGCGGTGACGGAGCTGATGGGCGCGTAGCCGGTTCTTACGCAGTGAAAAGCGTGAAAAGCGTGAACATTTCATGTCTATCGACGCGCCACTGATTGCTGCGCTGTTCGCGGTAGATCCTGCCGGTCTGGGCGGTGTTGCCGTGCGCGCACCCGCAGGTGGGGAACGCGATGAATGGCTGGGCCTGCTGCGCGCACTGCTTCCACCACAGACACCAATCCGACGCATTCCGCTGAACATCAGCGACACCGCATTGCTTGGCGGCCTTGATCTGGGTGCCACGCTGAACGCAGGCCGGCCTATCGCGCAGCAAGGCGTGCTGGCGCAGGCCGATGGCGGTGTCGTTGTGCTGGCAATGGCCGAGCGCTTGTCGGCCGGTATGGCTGCCCGCCTGGCTGCGGTGATTGACACAGGGGAAGTAGCCACGGAGCGCGACGGCCTTGCCTTGAAGCGGCCGGCACGCTTCGGTGTGGTGGCACTGGACGAAGGCTTCAGCGACGACGAGCAGATGCCAGGTGCACTGCTTGACAGGCTTGCCTTTCGACTGATTCTGGAAGGACGCCCTGAAGCAGATGAAGCGCTGGACTGGCAGGCCAGCGACGTGGCCGATGCACGCGCGTTGCTACCACGCGTTTCATCCGGCGACGAGGTACTTCAGGCCTTGTGTGCCGCGGCGCTGGCGTTGGGCGTGGCGTCGCTTCGTGCGCCGTTGCTGGCGCTGCGTGTGGCGCGTGCTGCAGCCGCATTGGCTGGGCTGGACGAGGTATGTGAGGAGCACGTCGCATTGGCCGCGCGGCTGGTGCTGGCGCCGCGCGCCACGCAGGTGCCTGCGGCACGGCCCGACCCGGAAGAAGAGCAGCCCGAGCAGAGCGACGACGACAGTGAAGATCAAACGCCGCCGGAGTCCACGCCTCAGCATCCGCCGAATGAAGGCCTGGCCGAGCCACCAGACGATGCGCAGTCCGACGTGGATGAGTCTGAATCGAACGTCAGCGAGACGCTGGCAGAAACAGTGCTCGAAGCGGCCCGGGCAGCGATTCCACCAGGTTTGCTGGCGGCATTGAAAATTGGCGAAGCGACAAGGGCGCGTGCGCGGATCGCCGGGCGTTCAGGGGCAGTACAAAAAAATCAGGTACGCGGCCGGCCACTGGGTGCGCGTCGCGGTGAGCCCCGTGCGGGCGCCCGCCTCAACGTGATTGAGACACTTCGCGCGGCCGCGCCGTGGCAGCGCTTGCGCCAGCGCGAGCAGGCAGAACGCGAGCTCCATTTGCAAAGCGTGCAAAGCGTGCAACGCCTGCAAGAAGCGCGCAGCAAGTCGCCTGCATTACCTCCAAAAGCTGCAAAAGCTGCGGAATCGTTCACGAGGAGTGCCAGACGCCAGCGCATTTATGTGCGGCGTGAAGATTTTCATGTGACCCGCTTCAGGCAGGTGGGTCAGACCACGACGCTGTTTGTTGTCGATGCGTCGGGCTCTTCCGCGTTGAACCGGATGGCCGAGGCCAAGGGTGCTGTGGAACTGCTTCTTGCCGATTGCTACGTGCGGCGAGACCGCGTTGCTGTGCTCGCTTTTCGCGGCAAAGGCGTGGAGCTGTTGTTGCCGCCCACGCGTTCTCTGGCGCGCGCCAAGCGCAGCCTGGCCGGTTTGCCCGGTGGCGGCGGCACTGCCCTGGCGGCAGCGATTGATGCCGCGCGCGAGTTGGCCGACCAGATTAGTCGGCACGGCGAGACGCCTATTGTTGTTCTGCTGACCGATGGGCGCGGCAATATTTCGCGCGACGGCGGTACCGGGCGCGCTCGCGCAGAGCAAGACGCGCTCGCCGCCGCCCGGCAGATGCGCCTCGCCGGTGTCGCCGCCTTGTTGCTGGATACATCGCCGCAGCCGCAGCCGTCAGCGAGGCTGTTGGCGCAAGAGATGGGCGCGACCTACTTGCCGCTACCGTACGCGGGTGCGCAGCTGCTGTCCCAGGCGGTGCGCGCAGCGTCGGGCGCTGCGGTACTTTAAGCGTGTCGTTTGGACTGAAGGGGCGGCGCCTTGAGTAATCGCCTGATATGGGAGCAGGACGGGCTCGATTGGCCGCACCGGGAGGTCAGCCATTTCGTGCAGGCTGGCGGCCTGCGGTGGCACGTGCAACAGTTTGGCGTGCAAACAGCGGGTCTACCAGTCGCTGTGCTCATTCACGGCACCGGTGCATCAACCCATTCGTGGCGTGGGCTGGCCCCTTTGCTGGCACCTCACTTTTCAGTGATGACGATGGATCTGCCCGGCCACGGCTTCACCAGTGGGCCCGCGGGCGGGGCAGGGGCAACGCAACTGTCACTGCCCGGCATGGCTCAAGCGATGAACGTCTTGCTGCACACACTCGGAATGAAGCCTTCGCTGGTCGTCGGCCATTCGGCGGGTGCTGCCATTGCGGTGCGCATGTGCCTGGATGGTCTGATTTCGCCGTCATTGGTGATCAGCCTCAACGGCGCGTTTTTGCCGCTCGGCGGGCTGGCAGGACAGGTTTTTTCACCGGTGGCCAAACTGATGGCTGCGACGCCTCTTGTACCCAGGCTTTTTTCCTGGAGTGCATCCGACCCGACAGTTCTGCGAAAACTCGTGGATGGAACCGGGTCCCTGCTGGATGCAACCGGACTGGCACTTTACGGCAAGCTGATACGCAATCCGGGCCATGCTGCCGGCGCGCTGGGAATGATGGCCAATTGGGACCTTCATACTATGGTGCGCGATTTGCCACGTCTTGAGACAGCGATTGGCCTGGTGGTGGGCGCTAACGACCGCACCATCTCACCCCGGCAAGCCCGCCGCGTCATGGCCCTGCTGGGGTCAGCCGCTCGAGCGACGCTGACGACGCTTCCCGGCTTGGGTCACCTGGCGCATGAAGAAAAGCCGGAGGTGGTGGCGGCCCAGATTTGCCGACAGTTTCTGGCTGCCTACGCCACTGGCTGACAGGCTGCCTCAAAGCCGTCCGGTTATCGGCTGCAGATGCCTTACTCGCACCCCAAGAAAACGCTAGTTGACGGCTTTTCAACAAGTGTCTATATTTGTTGACAGTTAATGGTGACAAGTACTTATTACATTACTTGATTCGTTAATTGCAATCAAATTGAGGAGCCATGCATGAAGGTCATCACGCGCATTGAGCAATC
>JANNKV010000359.1:0-6875 GCA_031396485.1 Polaromonas sp.
CTTGTGAACGGGCCGAGTCGCCTCCATCCGTCGCTCTGCCCATTTGACGCCGCGCTAAACTTGCCTTCATGACCACACTGCTTCGGTTCACCCTTGATCTGTTCGGGTTCGAGCCGGCAGCGCCGGTACAGCGCCAGAAGCGGCCTAAACCGCCGGTTTTTAAGCCAAACAAGCCACTAGCCCAGGTAATGCCTGTGCAACCAGCTATCGAAAACATAGCAGATAGTGTCTCGCCAGCCGAGGCGCCGCCGCTGGATCTGCGGCCCGCGCAAACCCTGCAGCAGTCGCTGACGCCCACGGCGATTCGCCACCCGCGCGCCACGCGCCAGCTGCTGCTGGACGACGTGCTGGTTGGCTACGAATTCAAGCGCGGCAAGCGCCGCACGATCGGATTTTCTGTCGGGCCGGAGGGGCTGGCGGTGCGTGCGCCCAAGTGGGTGCCTCTGCCTGAAGTCGACAAGGCGGTTCTGGAAAAGTCAGGCTGGATCCTGAAAAAACTGCAGGAGATGCGCGAACGCGGCGACCGGCTGGAGGCCACACGCATTGACTGGGCCGATGGCTGCGTGCTGCCGTTTCTGGGCCAGCCGGTGACGGTGCGGCTGGACCCGCGCCATGCTTTCAGCGGGGTGGGCGCAGAATTGAAAAGCGCTGCGCCCCTGGTTTTGCCGACCGGGCTGGCCGGTGAAGACGAGCCTGACGCAGCGCTGCCGGGTTTAAGCCTGTATGTCGGCCTGCCCCACAGCGCGTCGCCGATGCAAATCCGCGATGCCGTGCAAGCCTGGTTGATGCGCCAGGCGAAGCGAATCTTCACCGAACGCCTGACCCACTTCGCGCCGCATCTGGGCGTGACGTGGCACAGGCTCAGCCTGTCGAGCGCCGGAACCCGCTGGGGCAGCGCCAGCGCCGACGGCTCGATACGCCTGAACTGGCGGCTGGTTCACTTCACGCAATCGGTGATCGACTATGTGGTGGTGCATGAACTGAGCCATTTGCGGGTGATGGACCACAGCCCGCGCTTTTGGGACACGGTGCGTTCGGTGGTGCCTGACTACGCCCAGCTGCGTGGCCAGCTGAAAGATGAATCCGTGCCGCGCTGGTAAGCAAACTGGGCAGTGTTTAGTGTTAAAAAGTACCGATCCCGTCTGAAACCTGAATCAGAGGGAGACCGATCAAATTGAAATATTTGGCTAAAAATGATAAATTCATGGCGAATTTGTAATATTTGTTAAAAGCCGAAAAGGCCTTCCATGCGCGAAAAAGTGATTCTTGTCGTTGAGGACAACCCAGACCATCTTGAACTGACCGTGATGACGCTCGAAGAGCAGGGCGTCAAGGCAAAAATAGTGGCCGAGCGCGACGGCGCGCTGGCGTTGCAGTATTTGTTTGGACACGGCCCGCACGCCGGCCGCGACACGCGCGAACAACCTGCCTTTATCCTGCTCGACATGAATCTGCCCAAATTGTCGGGGCTGGACGTGCTGCGGTGCCTGCGCCGCAACCCGATCACGGCGCTGGTACCGGTGATCATGCTGACCTCGTCGGGCGAGCATTCCGACATGCTTGCGTGCTACAAAAGCGGCTGCAACGGCTTTGTTCGCAAGCCGGTTGATTTTGGCGAGTTCACCCAAAAGCTGAACTGCCTTCAGGCTTACTGGCTGGGCGTCAATGAGTCGGTTGTCGTTGGTTGACGAAACCGGGTTGACCGGCCTGCTTGCCGAAGTGCCGAGCTGTGGCGCTGGCGCTAGCAGCGGTCAAACCGCGCCCGCAAAATACTAATCGGATGAAATTTCAAGCCACCCTGCGGTTGCGCCTGGTGCTGCTGGTGCTGGCGGCCATTGTGCCGCTGTTTGTCCTGTCGCTGGTCACCGCTGTGCTCAACACCGATGTGGCCGTCAAGCGTGCCACCCGCAACCTGCAGGCTGCAGCGGCCCTGGTGGCCAGCAATCAGCAGCAGATGGCCGAAACCGCCAGACAGGTGCTGACGGCCGTTGCCAATTCGCCTGACGTCCTTGACAGCAACGTGGCACGTTGCTCAAGCTACCTGGCCAATCTCAACCGGCTCTACACGGCCTATGCCAACCTGGGCATCATCGGTGTCGACGGCTACGCGCGCTGCCACGGGATTGACGGTAGCAAAGCAACTTTCCTGGGCGACCGTTCCTACTTTCGCGATGCGGTGGCCAGCCGGGGTTTTGTCTCGGGCGAGTACATCTTCGGGCGGCTGACCAACAAGCATTTATTCGGTTTTTCGCTGCCCACGCTGGCCGCGGATGGCCGCGCGAATCAGGTGGCGTATGTGGTGCTTGATCTGGCGGCAATGTCCGCATCGATTGCAGACACCCGCCTGCCGCCCACCGGCCGGGTGGCCATCATCGACCGCCATGGAACCGTTCTGGCCGCCAAGCCGCCCGTCGCTGGCGGGATCGGCAGCAAGCTCCCCAGCCCGATAGCCCTGGAGGCGGTGAAGACCATGAGCACGGGGGTGCGTGAAGGCCTGGATGCAACGGGTCACCAGCGAATTTTTGCTTTTCAGCCGTCCGGGCCAGCGGCAGATTCCCCATTTTTTGTCGTCGTCAGCATGGAGCGAGACGAAGTGATTGCTATGGCCCACCGTGAACGCAACATTGAACTTTTGGCCTTGGCGGGTGTGGCTTTGCTGGGGGCCGCCCTCGCGTGGGTGTTGGGTGGTCGGATGATCGTGCGACCCACCGCAGAGATCCTGCAAGCCACCCAGCGCGTGAGCGAGGGGCAGCAAGGCGTACGCATTCCCACGCAGCGGCTGGGCGCCGGCAGCGAATTCACCGACATTGCCGACGGTATCAACCGCATGGCCGACGCGCTGGGGCAACGCGAGGCCGAGCTGGAAAGCGAGCTGGTCAAAAGCCGGCGCGCCCAGCGCAAACTGGTCGATGCCCAGCGCATGGGCCGCATCGGTCACAGCGAGCTGGTGATGGCCACGCAGCAGATTATTTTGTCGGATGAAGTCAGTGGGTTGTTCGGGCTGGAGCCCGGTACTTTTGATGGTCATTTCGATACCATCCTGCAGATGGTGCATCCGGACGATCGGGCCCGCTTTCGGCACAGCCGTGAAGAGGCCATGCGCGGCGGATCGGAGCTTGACATTGAATACCGCGTCATCACTCCGTGCGGTGACGTGCGCTGGATTCACCAGATCGGCCGGCAGGAGTTTGACGAAACGGGTGTTCCCACCAGCCGCATCGGCGTGATGCAGGACATCACCGAGCGCAAGAAAACCGAGCTGGCGCTGCTCGAGGTGACCGACGTGCTGCGCCGCACCAGCGAGATCGCGATGATCGGCGGCTGGGAGTTGATCATCGACGGCCTGCAGCCGGTCTGGTCGGAGCAGGTCTACCGCATTCACGAAATCGACGTCGGCAGCATGCCGACGCTGACCGAGGCCCTCGGGTTTTACACGCCCGCTGCCCGGCCCACCATCAGCGCCGCGGTGCAGGCGGGCATCGACCACGGAACCCCGTGGGATCTGGAACTGCCGATGGTCACGGCCACGGGCCGCCCGATCTGGGCCCGGTCGCAGGGGCAGGCCCTTTTCAAAAGCGGCAAGGTCACTCGCCTGGTGGGCACGCTGCAAGACGTCACCAAGCGCAAACAGACCGAACAGGCCATGCTGGAGAGCGAGCAGCGCTATGCCGCGCTGTTTGAAGCGGCGCCCTTGCCGATGTGGGTCTTCGATGACAGCGCCGATCACCACCAGTTCCTGGCGGTCAACGACGCAGCGGTCAAGGAATACGGTTATTCGAGCGAAGAATTTTTACGGATGAGCGCTTTTGACATGCATCCCCCGCACGAGTTGGCGCGCCTGCGCAAACAGTTGTCGGGCACGGCGGAGCTGCGCAAGGCTTCCTGGAGCCACCGCCGCAAAGACGGCCAGGTGTTTCCGGTTGATGTGGTGTCCAAATCGATTCGTTATGCCGGCAAGTCGGCGCGCTTTGTCGCAGCGCTTGATTTGACCGCCCAGCGCGAAGCCGAATCGACGGTGCAGGAGCATTTGTTCACGCTGCAGCGCGCGGCAGACGCGGCGGCAGCCATCACCTGGCACCAGACGCTGGACGCCATGATGCAGGAGTTCGCCGACCAGGCGCGTGGCGTCATCGGTGCAGAGCAGGCATTTGTGAGCCTGTCGGACGGGGAAGACGCACTGACATTCACGATGGCGGTGTCGGTGTCCGAAAGTCACGCCGCGGCATGGAATCTGAAAAAACTGTCTGACTTCGCGTCGCTGTTCAAGCCGGTTCTCGCCAGCAACCGCGCAATGCGTCTCTCGTCCCCGGATATCCAGTTGCTTCGGGCGCAGCAAGTCCATGAGGGCGCCGCGGAGGGCGCTGAAGGAATGCCGCCCCCCATGCGCGGATGCCTGGTGGTGCCGCTGCTCGGCCGCAACGGCAAAAACATCGGCCTGCTGCAACTGTCAGACAAGTACGAGGGCGAGTTTACGCAGCAGGATGAATATGTGGCGATGGAGCTGGCCCGCCTGGCCGCTGTCGGCATGGAAAACGTCCAGCTGATCGAAGAAGTCAATCAGCTCAACAGCCATCTCGAGCAAAAAGTGGCCGAGCGCACCGAGGCACTGACTCGTCAGGAAGCCCTGTTCAGAGCCCTGGCCCAGCAGGCGCCGCAAGTGGTGTGGACGGCCAACCCCTATGGGCAGGTCACCTACATGAACCAGGCCTGGTTTGAGCTGGTGGGTGGCGAGCTTGACAACTGGTCCGGCACGCAGTGGTATGCAGCCGTTCACCCCGAAGACCTACCGGATGTGAAAGCGAACTGGAAGCAGGCCAGCAAAACCAGCCAACCGTTTGCCGGTGTGCGGCGCCTGCTGGCCAAGGACGGCAGCCTGCACACCATGTCGTACCGTGCCTCGCCAGTGTTCGATGCGCAGGGCGCCGTCTCGTTCTGGGTTGGTATTGATGCCGACATTACCGAGATGAAGGCCATTGAAGCGGAGCTGCGCCTGTCCAACCAGGAACTGGAGGCTTTTTCGTATTCGGTCTCGCATGACCTGCGTTCGCCGCTCAACACGATCGACGGTTTCAGCCGCCTGCTGGCCAAGCAGATCAGCGCCGATGCGAGCGTGAAGGCCATGCATTACCTGTCGCGCATCCACGCCGGCGTGTCGCAAATGGGGCAGCTCATCGAAGATATCCTGTCGTTGTCGCAGGTCTCACGCGTGCAGCTGCGCCACGAGTTGATTGACCTGTCTGCGATGGCCGGGAAAAGCGTCGAGGCGCTGCGCGTGCGTGATCCGGAGCGCGAGGTCAGCGTGCGCATCGACAGCGGTCTGCAGGCCTACGGCGATTCTCGGCTGGTGAGCATGGTGATGGAAAACCTGCTGGGCAACGCCTGGAAGTTTTCCTCCCAGTGTGCGGATGCCTCGATTTCTGTCGGGCAAACCATCGACCCCGCGGGGCTGGTGTCATTTTTCGTGCGCGACAATGGCGCCGGCTTCGACATGGCCTATGCCGACAAACTGTTTCGAGCCTTTCAGCGTCTGCACACCGCGGCCGAGTTTCCCGGAACCGGCATTGGTCTGGCCACCGTCAACCGCATCATTGCGCGCCATGGCGGCAGCGTCTGGGCCGAGTCGTCGCCGGGTCAGGGCGCGACCTTCTTTTTCACGCTGCCAAGATTTCCGGCGCCGGCGTGAAACCAGGTTCACACACCCCGCCGCGGGCCATGAGGGGCTGTCAAAAAACGACGCCCACGCCCGTTCGCCTAAAATGTAAAAACCGACAAATACTACAAATTCAAGGTGTCCCCATGGCGGCTGAACCCAAATCCTTTGAGACGGCCATCATGGCCGCCGATTTCTCCAGTGAAGATTACTGCGGCACCAGCTACGCGGCCAAGCTGATGGGGCTGTCCGTGGCCACCGTCCAGTCACTGGTTGAAAAGGGCGAAATCGACGCCTGGAAAACACTGGGCGGCCATCGCCGGATTGCGCTGAGTTCGATCAATGCCTACCTGGCCAGGCACAGCCCGCAACTGAACCGCGCCGACACCGACCCCAAAAGCCGCCTGCGGGTGCTGATTGTCGAAGACGACGAAAACACGCGCGAGTTGTATCGCTGCCAGCTCGAAGACTGGGACTTGCCGGTCGATTGCACCTTCATGCCCTCGGCCATCGAGGCGCTGATGGACATCGCCAGCATGCGGCCCGATCTGCTGATCACCGACCTGTCGATGCCGGGCGTCGATGGCATCGAGATGCTGAAGGCACTTAAACGCAACCAGAATCTGGCAGACATGCAGATCATCGTGATCAGCGGCTTGTCGCCTGCGGCCGTGGAGTCGCGTGGCGGCCTGCCGCCGCATGCGCGCCTGCTGCAAAAGCCGGTGAATTTTGACTGGCTGCAGGGCTACCTCACCGCCCTGGTGACGGCCAACCGAAAGTGGCGGCGGTAATTCCGTTTCCAAATCAACCGTGCACTTTGTCGGCTTCGCGTTCACGATCGATTGAGAAACGGAATCATCAGGGGTTTGGCTGACCCTGTAATGCTATTAATTAGATAGCTGGCCACGCAGGTGATACCTGGGCTAGAGGCCTAAAACACCCTTAAACCGGGCTAAACCGGGCTGAATCGGTAGATTCCATCGGCGTTCAGCCGGCGCACCAGGCGCGTGCTGTGCCGCGAGCTGCCAGTTCCAAGCGCTCGGGACCGGTTGTGATGGTTTCGGCCGCTGCAACGTCGCCGGCGAGTGCGTCAGCGCCTGCGGCGACGGCGCCGTCGTCGCCCGCGCGCCGCTTCAAGCGTCCTGCATGCCACAGCGCATGCAGGTGGGCGATCGACTCGCCGATGGCGAAGGTGGTCTGGTGCAGATCGAGCTTGCGCTTGAAG
>JANNKV010000403.1:0-1735 GCA_031396485.1 Polaromonas sp.
GGCCGATACTGCCACGGCGACACGCCGACGATGGCCGACATCTGCCTGGCCTCGCACATCATTGCGGCGCAGTTTTTCAAGTGCGACACCAGCAGCTACAAGGAATGCCAGCGCGTTTTCGCCAACTGCATGGCGATACCGGCGTTTGCGGATTCGCATCCGCTCAAGCAGCCGGGCGCGCCGGCTTAAGGCGCGATTGAGTGCGTCCTGCGCACTGTCATCGCGTTTTTGAGTTGCTATTTAATTGATAGCTGCCTGCGCAGGTTTTACCTGAGCTAGAGCATGTTTTAGCCTTGAAAACAGTGCTCAGGGGCGCTTTGGGATGTTCAGCCCCCTGTCGACCGCTGGGCGCGCGACAAAAGCAGCCAGCGCCCGCGTGACGTTCGGAAACTTGTCGAATTCCACCAGCTCGCCGGCGCTATAAAAACCGATCAGATTGCGCACCCACGGGAAGGTCGCGATGTCGGCAATCGTGTAGTCGTCACCCATGATCCAGGCACGTTCCGCCAGCCGCTGGTCAAGCACCTTCAAAAGCCGTTTTGATTCATCCACATAGCGGTCGCGCGGCCGCTTGTCTTCATAGTCTTTGCCGGCAAACTTGTGGAAGAACCCGAGCTGTCCGAACATCGGACCGATGCCGCCCATCTGCCACATCAACCACTGAATCGTCTCGCAGCGCCCGGCTGCGTCTTGCGGCATGAACTGCCCGCTCTTCTCCGCCAGATAAATCAGAATCGCCCCCGACTCAAACAACGCCAACGGCTGGCCACCCGGCCCGTTCGGGTCGAGCATGGCCGGAATCTTGTTGTTCGGATTGAGCGACAGGAATTCCGGCGAGGTCTGGTCGTTGCTGCCGAAGTCCACCAGATGCGGCTCGTAAGGCAGCCCGGTTTCTTCCAGCATGATCGACGCCTTCACGCCGTTGGGTGTGGGCAGCGAGTACAGCTGGATTCGGTCCGGATGCTGGGCGGGCCATTTTTGGGTGATCGGGAAGGTGGAGAGGTTGGTCATGGTGGGATTGTCTGGGTAAACCTCTGGCCACCGTTCCAGCGTTGGGGTTAGTCTGACTGACCGGTGGCGGTATTGGAAGCAGAGGCCGTATTCAAGCGCGGTTAGCTACGCAAGCAGCTTCGCCCCATCAACTTTCGCAGCCGCCCGATCAAACGTCCAGAGAGGGCTTTCGCCCGCCATATGCGCCAGCGCCGCATGCATGCAATCAGCAAAGTCTGCAGACCCTTTCACATAAAGTGCCAGGGCAATTTCGGTAGCGGTTTCAGATTCGAAAGACAGTTCTTGGGATGACAGCAGCGACGACAAGGTACTGGTTACCTGCACTTTGCTGAACTTGAAGTTGGAGCGCAACACCCATTCCAGTTCCAGCATGACGGTGATGGGAATGTGCAGCGTTTCGTCCGCGCGCACGGCTGCGCGAATCAGCTTATTGGCCAGCAAAAACTGTTGCTCGTCTTCTTGGACGAGGTAGCGGACCAGCACATTGGTATCGAGCGAAGCCATTTGAGACGCCAGCGTTGGTTAGCGCCAGGCGTTCATGTCTTCGAGCTTGACTTTGATACCCTTGGGTGGCTTGAGCGTGCCCGCAAGATCCAATAGGGACTTGCTTTTGGCGCGCACGATGATGGTGCCGTCAGGCATCAGGTTCCACAACAATTTGGTACCGGGTTGAACGTGCAAGGCGTCCCGAATCGGTTGCGGGACCGTGGTCTGCCCTTTGGTG
>JANNKV010000414.1:0-29460 GCA_031396485.1 Polaromonas sp.
CAACGCGATCACCTCGACCATCAGCCGCACCATCATCACCCACGGTTCTACCGAAGTCATGGTGATGTCGATGCTGCTGTTCGGGGGGCCCGAC
This sequence comes from Polaromonas sp., assembly GCA_031396485.1. Lineage (GTDB taxonomy): Bacteria > Pseudomonadota > Gammaproteobacteria > Burkholderiales > Burkholderiaceae_C > Polaromonas. The sequence continues at coordinate 95 of JANNKV010000414.1, forward strand.
GCTGTTTTATTTTGCGCTGGCCCTGACGATCGGCATTCTTTTCGGCATCTATTCGTCCGTGTTCGTGGCGGCGGCGATCGCCATGTGGCTCGGGATCAAGCGGGAAGACCTGATCAAGGGCCCGGCGAAAAAAGAAGAAGACCCGAACGACCCGAATGCGGGCGCCACGGTGTAAGCTACAAGGTCATACCTCCAGGGCGGTTGTGGCGTCAACGAACAAAAAAAATACTGTTTTATCCGGACAGGCCCGTGCCTTGTTCGCGGAGCGTTCCTTGCGGATATTGCCCTTGCTGGCAAAAACCATTCAGGACCGGCTCACCAGTCTTCTTGACCAGCCGGCCAGTGCACGTGAAATGCAGGAGCGCCGGGATGGCTGGCTCGCATTTCAAAAAAGCAGTGGCGCCTGGGTCCAGAACACTTCCAGCGCCCTGACCCGGGCCCGGTCCGAACCTCTGGTTTCCTCATTGTCGAGATTGCCGCCCAGCGGAAGCATGGAGTTGCTGGGCAACGAGGTGATGGAAGACAAGATCATCGCGTCGCGTCTGGCGCTGCGCCTGCTTGATTTTGCAAGCTGGGAACTGAGCGACTTGCGCCTTCGCATTCAACACCTCGACTCGATTCCCGAACTGCACAAGGATGACATTTTTCGCCCTGAAGTCGTCGCGCGGCATCTGGTCGAGCAGTGGACGGCGGCCCCGCTGCCGCGCGAGCTGTGGCTGTCGGTGCAGGACCTGATCCAGAAGACCCTGGCCGAGCAGATGCTGGAGGTCTATCACGCCACCAACGAATTCCTGGTGCAGCAAGGTGTGATGGCCGAGATTGATCTTCGGCCCATGATGAAGCGAACGCCGTCTGCCGTGCGCTCGGGCTTTGGCAGCGAAGATGGCCAGCCGACGAGCCGGGGGGCTGAGAGCTTGCCGGCGGACTCAGGTTCCGCATCGCGATATCAAGGTGACCGTGGCAATACAGCCGGTGGCAGCCGCGGCGGCTCTAATGCGCCGGCCAACGGCGGTTTTGGCAGTGAAGCCTCTCAGGCGGGGCCCGGCCGGACCGGCGCGGGCGCGGGTGCGGGTGCCCGTCCAACGCAGCGCAACGCGGGCGCGGGCTACTCCGTTTCTGACGAAACGCGCATGCAAACCGCAACCACGCCGCTGGCCCGGGCCAGGATGCGGGCGCAAGGCGTCATGGGTCATCTGAAACGGCTTCTGATCGACAATGTCGCCGGATTCGAGGATACGCGGCAGAGCCCGCCGTCACCGCGGCTGACGCAAGCCATCTATCGCGCGCAACAGGCCGAGGTCGACAGCGCCGAAGGGACCCTGATTTCAGATTCCCGCGACGGCGGTATTGTTTACGGTCAGGCCCAGGTCGACCGCGCCGCCAGCGCGCTGCGGGCCCGCACCACGGAACTGAAGCAGGCAGCCACCCAGGACTCTGAAAAAGCAACGATCGAAATCGTTGCGCTGATGTTCCAGAGCATCCTGGCGGAAGAACGCATTCCAGCCGTGATTCGGGTCTGGTTTGCACGGCTGCAAATCCCCGTCCTGCGAGTCGCTCTGTCAGAAACCGAATTTTTTGGTTCGCTGCAGCATCCCGCACGCCGCCTGATTGACCGTCTGGGCTCCTGCGTGCTCGGCTTCAATGTCACGGTGTCTGGCGGCGCGATGGAATCGGAAGTCCGCCGCATCGTCCAGGTCATCGAGCAATACCCTGAAACGGGGCGGCGGGTGTTCCAGATCGTCTATGACGAATTCGAGAAATTCCTGTCCAAATTCCTGTCCGAGCAGGAAGGCACTGCAAAGGTCGTGACACTGGCGCAACAGGTCGAGCAAAAAGAAACCATGGCGATCCAGTACACGATCGAGATGCGCAACATGCTCAATGACATGCCGGTTCGGGATGGCATTCGCGAGTTTCTGTTCAAGGTGTGGGCCGAAGTGCTGGCGATCGGCGCGATGAAAAACGGCCCACAGCACAAAGAAACGATCACGCTCAAACGTGCCGCGGCCGATCTGGTCTGGGCGGCCAGCGCCAAACCCAACCGCGAAGACCGCGCCCGCGTCATTGCCGATTTGCCAGCGTTGCTCCAGCTGCTGCGTACCGGCATGTCCATGTTGGGCCTGTCGGCCGAAGCGCAGGATGAACACCTCAAGGTGATCAGCGACACCCTCGCCGACGCGTTCATGTCCAAAACCGAGGGCATATCGCTGGAGCGCATCGAAGCGATGGCCAAACGCCTTGCCAATCTGGAAGACTATCTCTCTGACGAAGATGTTGGCGACCTGCCGCTGGACACCGAGAGCCTGGTGACCATGATCGGCCTGGATGCTGCCGACGTGCAGATCATCACCGATGGCGGAAGCCAGCCCACCGATGCCATGCGTTCATGGGCGCAGGAATTGCAGTTGGGCAGCTGGTTCAGCCTCGACCACAACGGCAAGGTCAGCCTGGTGCAGTTTGCGTGGTGCAGCGACCGCAAGCAGTTGCATCTGTTCGCGTCAGCAGACGGGCGCAATTTCCTGATTCAAATCAAACGCCTTGCCGCCTATCTGCAGGCTGGCTTGCTGGTGCCGACTGAAGAAGAAGCCCTCACAGTTCGCGCCACGCGCGATGCACTGGCCAAACTGGACGCGAATCCCGAGCGGCTTTTGGGATAACCGCGCTTTCGAAGCGCTCTTTGCCGACGCGGCCGGTCCGCAGGTTGTTAAGTGGTCGGGACGATCAGGAAGACGTGTTAAGCGGGGGGCCTTACTCTTCACCAGCCGGGGCCACGGAACCGGCTTTGCCGGGCCGCAGGCGCAGCCGCCCCCTCGGGGGGCAGAGAGCTACGCGAAGCGAGCAAACGTGGGGGCAACGGCCGTAGCGCCGGGCCGCCCCAAGCAAGGCCAACCCCCTCGGGGGGCAGCAACCGACACGAAGTGCGGGAGCGTGGGGGCCTACGGTCTAATGAGCCACCCGAAACTCGCTATCATCACACAGCTCGTCAAGTACCAGCGCATCAGGCTCTTCGCCGAAGCTCCAGTAGACCATCAGAACGATGATTTTCAGGTCATCGAGCGTGACCGGGTCACCAGGTGCCGCCATGGCCCGGTCGATCACGATCTCGCGCATATGAGGGGGCAGCACGCCGGATGACTCGAGGAAACAGACGAAACCCAGACTTTCCGCCCCCAGATGCATTTGTTCGGCCACCGAATAGATGCGAAGGCTGTTGGAGGACTGTGGCTGGATGAGCGGTTGGGGCCGGGCGGCGCCATCGGTCTGCACCCCGCTGGCATCATCGTCTGGAAGACTGATCTGCGTACCCTGGGCGGCTATGTTCAGCCCATTGAGCCAGATTAGCGCTTCCTGAATTTCTTCAGCCTCAAAGCCGGCAGCTGTCAGTTTGCGGCCCAGCCTCGTCAGTTCGGGGCAAGCATCGCCTTGCCAGTAATTTTCGTAAACGTACACCAGTACTTCAAACATGATCTCAATATAACGCAGATGCACGCAGCGTTGTCAAACGACCAAATTACCGCCGGATTTTCGGGATCTTTCGGGATTTAAGCGACGGTCAGGCGCTGGAAGTGGCCGCCCGGCAGGCGCGCGACCCGCCCTTCCAGCTCCAGCTCCAGCAGCTGCGCTTGTAGCCGGGGAGTATCTAACCCGGTGCGAGCCTGCAGTTCGTCCAGGCTGACGGCATCAAAGCCCAAGGCCGTGAGCAATGTGTTTTCCACCGATGGTCCCGCGCCTGACTCGCCGCCGAATTCAGCCGATTCTGGTGAACGGCTTAATCCCACTGGCAGCAAATTCAACTCCTCCAGCACATCCTGCGCCAGTTCGACCAGCTTGGCACCCTGCTTGATCAGCGCGTGACAGCCGCGGGACTGCGGCGAGTGAATCGACCCCGGAATGGCAAACACCTCTTTGCCCTGCTCTGCCGCGAGCCGGGCAGTTATCAGCGAACCTGATTTGAGCGCCGCCTCGACCACCAGCGTGCCCCGCGTCAGCCCTGAAATGATGCGGTTGCGACGCGGGAAATTGGCTGTCAGGGGCGGGGTGCCCAACGGAAACTCGCTGATGATCATCCCCTGCTGGGCAATGCGGTGAGCCAGCGCCAGGTGTTTTTTGGGGTAGACCCGATCCAGGCCGGTGCCCACCACCGCAACGGTCTGCCCACCGCCCAGCAGGGCGCCGTCATGCGCCGCGCCATCGACCCCAAGCGCCAGCCCCGACACCACGCAGATGCCGGCTTCTGAGAACGCCTTGGCAAACTGCCGGGCATTGCTTTCGCCTTGGGGCGTCGGGTTGCGGCTGCCCACGATCGCCAGGCTGTTCGCTATGATTTCAGGAGCTGTTCGCGCATGATTTACGTGGGCTCCAAGCATATAAAGCATCAAAGGCGGGTCTTCGATGTTGAGCAGCGGGGCGGGATAAGCGGCATCGCCGAGCGTGGCCACACAGCGGTCGGCCCCAAGAGCCAGCCAGTCGCGCGTGGTTTGCAGCAGCGCCGCGAGTTCGGGCGGCTCGGTCTGAAGCGCTTTGACCAGCTTGTCGGATGAACCGGCCTGCCGCAGTGAATCGGCACTCTGGTCAAAAATCGCTGGCGCCGAGCCGAAGGCAGTCAGCAACCGGCGTGCGGTTTCGTTGCCCACACCGGGGCTGAGGGTCAGGCGCAGCCAGGCGCCAAGCTCTTGGGAATCCACAATCAGCCGAATCTGGTTTAGACGACCACAGCCCAAGGCAGGCCGTGCCCGTCTGTGACCACTAACAAATCAGTTCGGATTGGCAATGCGGTCGCCGACCCGCACACCGTCGGTGACCTGCAGAATCAGCGCGTAGGAGACGTTTTCAAAGGTCTTGAAAACCATCATCAGGCCATTGCGCTCATTGGGCAGCTTGATCTGGGGCCGTGAGCTGTCGGTTTTGTCCTGCAGGCGCTGACCATCGGTCAACACGGCCATCACATGGCCGCGTTCCAGTCCGTCGCGCTTGCCGCGGTTGATAACGACCACCTGGTTTTCGGCCGCGATCGCCACCGCATTGCCGTAGACAGACACCACCTGGCCCGTAATTGGGCTGGCCGGCGCGCGCGGCACATAGTTCAGCAGTTCGCGCGGCGGCTCGGCCATCAGCCGGTCGCCGACCCGCATTTCTTCCTTGGCAAAAACAATGTCGATCGTGGCGGGTACCGTCTCGGTCTGGGGTTTGCCGTCTTTCCCGTCGATCTGCACCGTGGATTCGCCGCGCACCAGCTCGGCGCGGCCGACATATTGCGCCTCATAGCCCAGGATTTGCTGGGTCGTCGGATCTTTCAGCGGCCTGGCGTTGCGAAACACCCGGTAGTCCAGCGGATTGCCTTTTTCGGTGCTCAGCGGCTGGGTATAAGGTGAAGCGGATGCGTATTCGCCCCGCGCATAGGCCCGGTCCCCGCGGCTGAGCAGAACGCGGCCTTCCTGGGTGGCCACGATGCGCGGCGACACCGCGAACGAGGCTTCGTCGACGATCATCGCTTCCGACAGGAAGGGCTCGATGATGTTGGCGGCCAGGGTGGGGATGGACGCATCGGCCAGGGTTTCCGAGCGGGTGCGGGGCGACACGCGAACCGTTTCGGTCGGTGGGCCGCCCGCGGCAGCCTGGCGCGTGCGCAGGCGGGCGCGGCCGTTGACTTTTTCAAGGTACAGCTGCTGGCCGGGGTAGATGCGGTGCGGGTTGCGGATGTCCTGCAGGTTCATGCCCCACAGCTCGGGCCAGCGCCACGGGCTTTTCAGGAACAGCCCGGAGATGGCCCACAAGGTGTCGCCGCGCTTCACGCTGTAGCTGTCAGGCGCGTTGGGCGCCAGATCGGCCAGCGGAACGCCGGTTTCAGCGACCTGCGTGGCGGTTGCCTTTTGACCCGGGGTGATGGGAAAATTCTGTGCTTGCACAGCCGCTGCCATGCTGGTCAGCGCCAGGGTCGCTATTGAAATTGAACAGAAACGACCAAAAGTAACTTGCATCTTGAACGCCCTCGAAGCTTTTACGCCTTTGTTGTTACAAAAATAGCGTGTTTGTATCTTGATAAATCACTGGCGATTTTGTACTTAAGCCCTTGATTAAGCAACGATTATGCGGATTCAACATTGGCCGGGTGCGCAAAATTCCTGAAAAGTGGCGAAAATAGCGACATCTGAATGATTCCCTCATGACCCAGCTCACCATACTTCGTTACCCCGACCCCCGCCTGCACACTATCGCCAAGCCGGTGAGTGCGGTCGACGCCAGAGTCCGCCAGCTGGCCGCCGACATGTTCGCCACCATGTACGAGGCAGCCGGCATCGGCCTGGCCGCCACGCAGGTGAATGTGCATGAACGCCTGATCGTCATCGACATCAGCGAAAACCACGACCAGCCACTGGTGCTGATCAACCCCGAAATCGTCTGGGCCAGCGAGGAGACCCGCGTCGGCGACGAGGGCTGCCTGTCCGTGCCGGGCATCTATGACGGCGTGGAACGATCGACCGCCGTCAAGGTGCAGGCGATGGATCTGGACGGCAAGCTGCAGACGCACAGCGCCGAGGGCATGCTGGCCGTGTGCATCCAGCATGAGATGGATCACCTGCTGGGCAAGGTCTTCGTGGAATACCTGTCGCCACTCAAGCGCAACCGCATCAAGACCAAGATGATCAAACAGAAGAAGGACGAAGAACGCGAGTCCGCGACCTGATGCGCCTGATTTTTGCCGGCACACCGGAGTTCGCCCGCATCGCCCTGGGCCAGCTCCAGGCCGCCGGCTTTGATATCCCGCTGGTCCTGACCCAGCCCGACCGCCCCGCCGGCCGCGGCATGGCGCTCCATTCTTCCCCCGTCAAATTATGGGCTGCGAGCCACGGCATCGCAGTCGCCCAGCCGCGCAGTTTGCGTCTCGACGGGAAATACCCCGAGGACGCCGCTGCCGCAAAACTGGCGATTGAAGCGGCCAACGCCGATGTGATGGTGGTGGCTGCCTACGGGCTCATCCTGCCGCAGTGGGTGTTGAATGTTATGGGTACCGAACAATTTTCCGCCGGGCCGCCCCAAGGAAAATCAGCCCCCTCGGGAGGCAGCGTATTACACGAAGTGAAAAGCGTGGGGGCTCGTCGGCTGGGATGTTTGAACATTCACGCCTCCCTGCTGCCGCGCTGGCGCGGCGCGGCGCCGATTCACCGTGCCATCGAGACTGGCGATGCAGAGACTGGCGTCACCATTATGCAGATGGACGCGGGCCTGGACACCGGCGACATGCTGCTGACCGAAAAGTTACCCATTGCCGATGACGACACCACCGCCTCGCTGCATGACAAGCTGGCCGAACTCGGCGGGCGGCTGATCGTGGAAGCGCTGGAACTCGCGGAGCGCGGCGTGCTGCAGCCGGTCCGCCAACCCGAAGCCGGCGTGAGCTACGCCCACAAGATTGAAAAGGCCGAAGCGCTGATCGACTGGTCACAGCCGGCCGAGGTGATTGGCCGCCGGATTCGCGCCTTCAATCCATTTCCGGGCGCGCAGGCGCGGTTGAACGGCGAAACACTGAAACTCTGGCGCTATGAATTAGATAGCTGCTCGCGCACAGAAAACGTGGGCTACGGCACGATTTTGTCTGCAAATACGGATGGCGTACGCGTCGCGTGCGGCGAAGGCGCGCTGCGCCTGACCGAGCTGCAGCGGGCCGGCGGCAAACGCCTGCCCGCAGCCGATTTCCTGCGCGGCTTCAGCATCACGCCGGGCATGCGCTTCGACGTGCCCGGCTAAGTTCTCGATGTTCTTCCTGCGTTCGGTGCGTTCGCATCCTGAATTTCGCGTTGGCATGCGGGACATGGCACCGATGGTGCCGGGCATTGCGGCCTGGGGCCTGATGACGGGTGTGGCCATGGTGAAGTCGGGCATGAGCGTTTTTGAGGCGCTGGCCATGACCTTCTTCGTCTATGCCGGCAGCTCGCAGCTGGCGTCGATTCCGCTCATCGTCGCGGGCGCGCCGGCGTGGGTGATTCTGGCCACCGGCTTTTGCGTGAACCTGCGCTTCGTCGTGTTCAGCCTGCATTTGCGGCCCTACCTGATGCACCAGCCGCGCTGGCGCAGGATGCTGAGCGGCTACCTGACGGCGGATTTAAGTTACGCGCTGTTCGTGCGCCGCTTCCCCCAGCCCAGCGCCGACCCCGCCGGGCGTGAGGGCCAGGAAGCCTATCTGGCCGGCAGCTATTTCCTCACCTGGTCTGCCTGGATGGGCCTGAGCGTGGCTGGCATTGTGCTGGCCAACCTGATTCCGACAGCCTGGGGCCTGGGCTTTGCCGGTGTGCTGTGCCTGGTGGGCATTTTGTGCGCCATGGCCGACCGCCCCTTGCGCCTGCTGGCTGCCGGGCTGGCCGGCGCCACGGCGGTGGCGGTCTATGCCCTGCCGCTCAAGCTCAACATCGTCGTGGCGATCATCGCGGCGGTGGTGGTGTGCTACCTGCTGGAAAAAAACCTCACCGGCCGCGCGCCGACGCCAGAGCACAAAACATGAACCGCGAAACCGACGTCTGGACGATCGCGGTGATCGTCGGCCTGGCCGCAGTCACCGTGCTGACGCGCTGTTTTTTCTTCATCCTCGACCGGCCCTGGAGCCTGCCGACATGGGCGCAGCAGGCGCTGAACTACGCACCGATCGCCGCGCTGGCGGGCGTGGTGCTGCCGGAAGTGGTGATGGCCAACGGCCAGCTGATTTCCACCTGGCAAGATGCCCGCGTTTTCGCGGCGTTGGCGGCGATAGGGGTCTACTTCTGGCGCAAAAGCCCTTTGCTGTCGCTGCTGGGCGGCATGGCGGTCTATTTGCCCTTGCACATAGGGATGAATTGGTAGCCCCCACGCTGGTGTATGGCCCCCACGGTTGCTCACTGCGTGTAGCGCCCTGCCCCCCGAGGGGGCCGCTGCGCCTGCGGTCCGGCGAAGCCGGTCCCGCGGCCCTGGCTTGTCAAGAGGTGCCCCACGGTCGCTTGGTGTTTGACGCGCGCACCCGCGCCTACAATCGCCCAAGGCACTTTCCGCCACCAAAAACATCCCTTTTATGGAGCGAGACACGTATGAACTTCATCCGTTTTTCCGATCTGTGCGCCAGCGGCAAAGTCGCTGGCAAGCGAGTTTTCATTCGCGCCGACCTCAATGTGCCGCAAGACGATGCGGGCCGCATCACCGAAGACACGCGCATTCGCGCATCGATTCCCTGCATCCAGATGGCGCTCGATGCTGGCGCAGCGGTCATGGTGACCTCGCACCTCGGCCGGCCGAAAGAAGGCGAATTCGATCCGTCCGATTCGCTGGAACCAGTCGCCGAGCGGCTGGGCGAGTTGATGAAGCGTGATGTGACGCTGATGACCGACTGGGTCGACGGCGTTGATGTGAAGCCCGGCCATATTGTTCTGCTGGAGAATTGCCGCCTGAACATTGGCGAGAAGAAAAACGCCGAGCCGCTGGCGCGCAAGATGGCGGCGCTGTGCGATATCTTCGTGCACGACGCGTTCGGCACCGCGCACCGCGCCGAAGCCTCGACCTACGGCATCGCGCAGTACGCGCCGATCGCCTGCGCCGGACCGCTGCTGGCCGCCGAGATGGACGCGATTTCCAAAGCGCTGGCGAATCCGCGCCGGCCGCTGGTCGCCATCGTGGCAGGCAGCAAGGTGTCGAGCAAGTTGACCATTTTGAAGGCGCTGTCGAAGAATGTCGATCAGCTGATTGTGGGCGGCGGCATCGCCAACACCTTCATGCTGGCGTCCGGCCTGACGATCGGCAAAAGCCTGGCTGAAGCCGATCTGGTGGACGAAGCCAAAGCCGTGATCGACGCCATGAAAGCGCGCGGCGCCGACGTGCCGATCCCGACCGACGTGGTCACTGCGAAAACCTTTGCCGCCGACGCGAAGTCCACGGTGAAAGCCGCTGCCGAGGTGGAGGACGACGACCTGATCCTGGACATCGGCCCCAAGACCACGGCCAAACTGGCGGCGCAACTCAGAACGGCCGGCACCATCGTCTGGAACGGCCCTGTCGGCGTGTTCGAGTTCGACGCCTTTGCCCAAGGCACCGAAGGCATTGCGCGGGCGATTGCCGACAGCCCCGCGTTTTCAATCGCTGGCGGCGGCGACACGCTGGCGGCGATTGCCAAGTACGGCATCGACAAACAGGTCGACTACATCTCGACCGGCGGCGGCGCGTTTCTGGAAGTGCTGGAGGGCAAGACGCTGCCGGCGTTTGAGATTCTGCAGAAACGGGCGGCGGGTTGACGGTTCGGACTGCTATTATTTTAGTAGCTGCTCGCGCATGATTTACCTGGGCCAGAGGCCAATTTCACTTCTATTCTGGCATTCTGGCCGCGCTGTAACGCGGTAGTAACCCCGTGTCGCATAACCGTGCAAAAATGAGAAACTAAATTACAGGAGACACCCATGACGCTTCGCGCCACCAAGATTGTTGCCACCCTCGGGCCCGCTTCCAGCGACCCGGTGATGCTGGAGAAAATGATCCGTGCCGGCGTCAATGTGGTGCGGCTCAACTTCAGCCACGGCACCGCTGAAGACCATGTCAAACGCGCCCAGCTGGTGCGGGAAGCGGCCACGCGCGCCGGTGTTGAGGTCGCCATCATGGCCGACCTGCAGGGGCCGAAGATTCGCGTCGGCAAGTTTCTAGAGGGCAAGGTGCACCTGGTTCAGGGCGAGAAATTCATTCTCGACGCGTCGCGCACCGAGCCCGGCGACATCAAGGGCGTGGGCCTCGATTACAAGGAACTGCCACGCGACGTGAAAGTGAACGACGTGCTGCTGCTCAACGACGGGCTGATCGTGCTGAAGGTCGATGCGGTGCGCGGCGAGCAGGTGCACACCACCGTCAAGCTGGGCGGCGACCTGTCGAACAACAAGGGCATCAACAAGCAGGGCGGCGGTCTGACGGCGCCCGCGCTGACCGGCAAGGACATGGAAGACATCAAGACCGCGATGAGCTTCCAGGCTGACTACGTGGCGGTGAGTTTTCCGCAGAACGCGACCGACATGGAAATGGCTCGCCAGCTTTGCAACGTGGCGGCTGCGCCGTTCAAACACAAGCCAGGCCTGATTGCGAAAATCGAGCGCGCCGAGGCGATTCCGAAGCTCGATGAAATCCTCCACGCCAGTGACGGCATCATGGTGGCGCGCGGCGACCTGGCCATCGAGGTCGGCAATGCGGCTGTGCCGGCGCTGCAAAAACGCATGATCAAGATGGCGCGCGCCAGTGACAAACTGGTCATCACCGCCACGCAGATGATGGAAAGCATGATCGTCAACGCCGTGCCGACGCGCGCCGAGGTGAGCGACGTGGCCAATGCCGTGCTTGACGGCACCGATGCCGTGATGCTGAGCGCCGAAACCGCCGCCGGCAAGTACCCGCTGGAAACCGTCGAGGAAATGGCCAAGATCTGCGAGGAAGCGGAGAAGGCGGAATACAAGGAGCTGGACGGCGACTTCACCGGCAAAACCTTTACCCGCATCGACCAGTCGATTGCGATGGGTGCGCTGTTCACGGCCTATCACCTGGGCGCCAAGGCCATTGTGGCGCTGACCGACAGTGGCTCGACGCCGCTGTGGATGAGCCGCCACGACATTCGCCTGCCGATCTATGCGCTGACACCGCGCCTGTCCACCCAGCGAAAAATGGCGCTGTACCGCAATGTCCAGCCGCTGCTGATGGACCAGAGTGCAGACCGCGATACCGCGCTGGAGCAGGCTGAAGGCCACTTGCTGCGCCGGAACATCGTGCAAAGCGGCGACGTGTACGCGATCACCTGTGGCGAACCGATGGGCGCGCCGGGCGGCACCAACATGCTGAAGGTCTGCCGGGTCGCCTGAAGGCCCAGAGGTTCAGGCCGCCTTCAAGCGCTCGGCCCCGTCGCCTGCGCGTGAACGCGGCGCCGGCTGAATCCGGCGGCAGGGGTGCTGCGTATACACAGGCTTGACATGCATCCAATTCCTTTTCAATTGCCCAGACGCTCCCTTTTGGCCATGTTGCCGGCCCTGCTCACCGCCTGCTCAGCCACCGATCTGCTGAATGCGACCGTTGCTGAGGACACCTACGTGCGCACCGAAGGTCTGCCGTACGGGCCGGACCCGCGCCAGCGCTTTGACCTGTACCAGCCGGCGGTGCCGGTGCAGGGCGCGCCGCTGGTGGTGTTTTTCTACGGCGGCAGCTGGTCGTCGGGCGACCGCGCCGACTACCGCTTCGTTGGCGAGGCCCTGGCCTCCAAAGGCATCGTCACGATGGTGGCCGACTACCGCCTGAGCCCGGCAGTGCGCTACCCGGTGTTTGTGCAAGACAGCGCCAAGGCCGTTCGCCACGCGATGGAGACGGCCTCGCAACACGGCGCCAGCCCGTCGCGGGTCCATGTGATGGGCCACAGCGCGGGCGCCTACAACGCGGCCATGGTGGCGCTGGACGGCCGATGGCTGGCCGCCGAAGGCCTCAAGCCGGCGCAACTGGCCGGCTGGATCGGGCTGGCCGGCCCCTACGATTTCCTGCCCATCGGCGACCGGAAAACGCAGGTCGCCTTTGAATGGCCGAACACATCGGCTGACAGCCAGCCGCTGGTGCATGCCTCGAAACTATCGCCGCCGGCCCTGCTGCTGGCACCGCTTGACGACAGCGTCGTCAGCCCCCAGCGCAGCACGGTGGCCATGGCCAGGAAGCTGGAAGCCAGCGGCGTGCGGGTCGAATCAGCGCTGTTCGACAGCGTCAGCCATGTGACGCTGGTTGCAGCCATGGCGTCGGTGTTGCGAAGTCGGGCGCCAGTGCTGGCGCGTGTGCAGGCCTTTGTGCAATCTGCTGGCTGACCCGGCACCCGCGGTGGATTGAGATAACCGCCGGCGGACAGCGTTCTGCCCCACCGGTCCCTCATCGATACCAGTCTTTTCTTACACCCATCGCTCAGGCCAGCCGCTAGAATTGTCTAAGGTTACGGCGCGGTTACACGCCTGGCCGTTCAGGGCAGCCCGCTGCGCCAGCATGGCGTTCCGGCGCGCACATCAGGCACCGTCAACTTACAGGGAAACCCAATCATGGCACTCGTTTCAATGCGTGAACTGCTGGACCACGCCGCCGTCAACGGCTACGGCATTCCGGCTTTTAACGTCAACAACCTCGAACAGGTCCAGGCCGTGATGGAAGCAGCGAAAGAGACTGGCGCGCCAGTGATTCTGCAGGCCAGTGCCGGCGCCCGCAAATACGCCGGAGAGCCATTTATCAAGCATCTGATCGAAGCCGCCATCGAGATGTATCCGCAGATTCCGCTGGTGATGCACCAGGACCACGGCCAGAACCCCGCGGTGTGCCAGGGCGCCATCGACTTGGGCTTTTCGTCCGTGATGATGGACGGCTCGCTGGAGGCCGACGGCAAGACGATTGCCAGCTACGAATACAACGTTGACGTGACGAAAAAAGTCGCCCAGCTGGCGCATAAATATGGCGTGACGGTTGAGGGTGAACTGGGCTGCCTCGGCTCGCTTGAAACCATGAAGGGCGACAAGGAAGACGGCCACGGCACCGACGCGACGATGACGCGCGAGCAATTGTTGACCGACCCCGAGCAAGCAGCAGACTTCGTCAAGCGCACGCAGATTGACGCGCTGGCGATTGCCATCGGCACCAGCCACGGCGCCTATAAATTCACCCGAAAGCCCACCGGCGACATTCTGGCGATTGACCGCATCAAGGAAATCCACAAACGCATTCCGAGCACGCACCTGGTGATGCACGGCTCGTCGTCGGTGCCGCAGGAAATGCTGGAAATCATCCGCAAGTACGGCGGCCAGATGAAGGAAACCTACGGCGTGCCGGTCGAGGAAATTCAGGAAGCCATCAAGCACGGCGTGCGCAAGATCAACATCGACACCGACATTCGCCTGGCCATGACCGGCGCGGTGCGCAAGTTTCTGGCTGAAAACCCCGAAAAGTTCGATGCCAGAGAGTGGCTCAAGCCAGCCCGCGAAGCCGCCAAGCAGCTCTGCAAGCAGCGCTACCTCGAGTTCGGTTGCGAAGGCCAGGGCGCCAAGATCAAGGGCGACACGCTGCAGGTCGTGGCCGCCAAATATGCCAAGGGCGAGCTGGCGCAAGTGGTGCATTGACACGCGGGGGCGCGCAACGGCGGCCCCGTGCCGTCGCTGCCTCCTCTCCACGCTGGTGGCATAATTCGCATACACATTCAAGGTGTATTAAATGTCCACGCGAACCAACATTGTTTTAGACGACGATCTGATCGCCCAGGCGATGGCCAAGGCACGGGTCACAACCAAGAAGGGTGCCGTCGAGGCAGCCTTGCGGGCGTACGTTCGCAAGCCTGACTATTCGAGCCTGCTGGCCTCGCGCGGCAAGGGCTTGATCGATGAGGACTACGATCCACGCGGACCTTTTGGTTTGACCGAGGCCGCCCTCAAACGTCGAGGGCTTCAAACGCCTGAAAGTTCAGCCGTGGCTCTCGCGGCGCGACCTACGAAACGTTCGCCAGGTTCGTCGGCGAGATCCTCCAAACTCGCTCAGCCCGCCTCAAGAAAAATGACGACCCGCAGCAAACATGCTGGACGGGGAGCGGCGTGATTGCTGACACATCGGCCTGGATCGAATTTTTAAGGGCAAGCGGTTCACCGGCCGATCTTGCCATGCAGCACGCGCTGCAAAATGCCGAATCTTTGTGGGTGCCTGAAGTGGTTTATCGCGAAGTGCTGCAGGGTGCAGGCAGTGTGCCGCACTTCATCGAACTTCAAACACTGCTGGACGAGGTACCACCGTATGTCAGCGATGATCCGCTTGCCTTGGCGCGTAGCGCTTCCCTGCTGTACGCCCGCTGTCGATGGCAGGGGCTGACAGTGCGCAGCGCCAACGACTGCCTGGTAGCGGCTTGTGCCATTGAGGCAGACGAACCCTTGCTTGCCCAAGACCGCGATTTTGCCGCCATAGCGCGGGTAGATAACCGACTTCAACTCATTTCCTGAAATCCCATGACGCTACAGCAAAACGCCGCATCCGGCGCCGCACTTCACACCTCTTCCATCACCAGCCTGCACCTGCTCGCGCGCGGCAAGGTGCGCGACAACTACGCGGTGGGCACTGACCGCCTGCTGATGGTCGCCAGCGACCGGCTAAGCGCGTTTGACGTGATTCTGGGTGAGCCGATTCCGGGCAAGGGCGCGCTGCTGACGCAGATGGCGCTGTTCTGGTTCAGTCGGCTGAGTCACATTTGCCCGAACCACCTGACCGGCGAGGCGCCCGAAAGCGCGGTGACTGTGGCCGAGGTGCCGCAGGTCGCCGGTCGTTCGATGCTGGTCAAGCGCCTCAAGCCGATTCCGGTCGAGGCCGTGGTGCGCGGCTACCTGGCCGGCAGCGGCTGGCTCGAATACCAGCAAAGCCAGTCAGTCTGCGGCGTGCCGCTGCCCGCAGGGCTGAAGAACGCCAGCCAGCTGCCCGAGCCGATCTTCACGCCCGCGGCCAAGGCGGCCGTGGGCGAGCACGACGAAAACATCAGCTACGAGCAGGTCGTCAAGGTGGTCGGGCCCGATCTCGCCGCGCAAATCAAAAAGATCAGCATCGAGATTTACAAGGAAGCCGCCGCATTTGCGCTGACCAAGGGCATCATCATTGCCGACACCAAGTTCGAATTCGGCCTCGATGAAAACGGCACGCTGACCTTGATGGACGAGGTGCTGACGCCCGACTCGTCGCGCTACTGGCCCATTGAAGGCTACCAAGCCGCATTCGCTGCAGGCACCAATCCGCCCAGCTACGACAAGCAGTTCGTGCGCGACTGGCTCGAAGCTGTGCGTATCAACGGCAAGCCGTGGGACAAAACCCCGCCCGCGCCACGCCTGCCGGCTGATGTGATTGCAAAAACGGCGGCGAAATACCAGGAGGCGTTGACGCGGTTGATGGGTTGAAGGACTCTGGGTTGATGTAGAAATTATTTTGTGTCACACTTGTAGCACAACTAATCGTCGGAAGGAAGCCTGATGTCCACCACAACCCTACGCATTGAAGACGCGCTGCGCGAACGCATCGTCCGGCTGGCGCAAGCCTTTGACCAGACGCCGCACAACTTCATGCTAGAAGCGCTCGCGCAGAAGGCTGATGAGGCTGAATGGAAGCTGTCGATGCAGCGCGAAGCGCAACAGCGCGATGCAAGCTTGCAAGCCGGGGAGCCGGGCATCGAGTGGCATGAAATGCGCTCCTACCTCCGTACCCGACTGGACGATGCCAAGTCTGTGCCGGGCAAATCCAAGCCGGAACCACGGTGAGCCGGATTGTTCTGGCCGCGCACGTCAGGGCTGACTTCGACCGGATTTTCGACTTCCTTTTTGAACATGCGCCCGAATTCGCCGCCGTGCGAATCGAAGCCATCGTGGCAGCCATCGATATTCTGGAAACCAGCCCCTTGATCGGTCGGCCAGCGGCCTTCGGGCAGCGGGAACTGGTGATTGCCACCGGAAGCAGCGGTTACCTGGCGCTTTATCGCTACGACGCCGTGCTGGACACTGCCTTTGTTCTGGCGATACGCAGCCAGCGAGAGCGGGACTACAAGCGCTTCCCTACATCGATCTGAAACCAGTTGTCGCTTCAAGCTTGATACTACTCCGCATCATCCGGCGGAGTTTGTGCGTCGGCAACGGGGGTTATGCGCGAGACATTGTCAACAATATCTGCCGCGCGTCAAAATCTCTAGCAATCCGTCCACGCATGATGTAACTGTCTTGGTAGCACTTCATTTTAGCTATTTATTTCGCGGCTGGTTTCGCAAGATGTGCGCGGGCTGGCGGTTGATTGAATGCTTGAAAACCAATGAAATGAACGGAGCTCTTGCGGTGAGGTCCGGATTCAGCTTTAGTTTCGCATCGTGATAATTTTGATCTCACCCCAACTTCTGTCGATTTCTTTATCAGTGGTGTAAGTCATTTAAGTTTTCCGTTGTTAACAAGTAATTGGGTATAAAGAGCCATGAAAATGCAACCAATCCACAACGAGAACATTCCAGATATCATCAGTGCAGTGTACGAAATACCGCCAACCCAGTATGCCCATTCACCGCGCGTTAGCGGAAAGTCGACCATCAATAGCATGCTGAAGTAAAGAATACCAAAACCTATGCATGCGAATACAAGATAGTAAGATAGTTCCCCGAAACTTTCTAGCCTTTCCTTAAACATTTTTGAGTAAACTCTCACACCTCCGTTACGTCTAATAATCAACGGAAAAAACGCCGGCGCAATGATCCACGACGCCAGCACGTGGCAATGAATAAAGTATTTAGGGTGTATTGCAAAAGCGATGGAATATTCCGAAAGATAGGGGTTAATCTTTCTGGCGATAGAGAAGGCAATTGCTCCGAATCCCGAATCAAGCCAATTGACCGGGATCATCCATACCGCAAGAAAGTACAAACAGAAAAGCAGGATTTCTGGGATTGATATTGCTAGTGGAGCTTTTTTTGGTGCGGTAGCGGTTTTCTCTATGCGCCTCCTCATATATCCATCATCCCGGCCGAAGAATGAATTGCCATGGCGTGGGTTTGATACCAAAACTTGAAAAGGTCCCAAAGGCGGACCCATAGAGTCACCAGATTCAGGTCACCAATTTCCCATCCGAAATCAATACATCTCATTTTCATCCCCCATTTTTAAACTCTTTGGTAACCCGCCTGACCTTAGAACCACTTACGCTAAAAGTCAAAAGTTAAATGTGGGATTTTTTGTACAGGAAGCGCAAGTTCAATTCTTGTATCTATCCACCATCAGCGCCGAGGGTTGCGGCAGGCGCCAATTGCCACGATCATTTTCATCAATAGAAATGAATCAATCAGCCCCAGCCCAATCAAAGCCTGCGCAAGCAGCCCCGGTTTCGGTAGCAATTCATGAGTTGAAGACTGATCGGAGCCTGCAGGTCATGGTGCGTTAGCACGTCTGGCATGTCTGCCCTGGATAGGCGCATAAAAGGCCTTCACGATTTCCATGTCTTTTTGCACATCGCCGCTGGGGGTTAAGGTGGGTCCCAGGCCGCCGCGTTTTTGGGCGTAGTCGAGGTAGGCCATGAGGATGGGCACGCCTGCGCCTTGGGCGATGTAATAAAAGCCGGTTTTCCACCCTAGCGCTTTGCCGGATTTGCCGCGCGTGCCCTCGGGGGCGACCACCAGTTGTACGCGGCCGTCGGCGGCTCGCAGGGCCTGGGCAGAGGCGGCCACCAGGTTGGTGGATTGTTCGCGGTTAACAGCAATACCGCCCAGCCAGCGCATGACCGGTCCAAAGGGCGGCTTGAAGAGGCTGGCTTTGCCCACCCAGTACACATTCAGGCCCAGCACAAAGGCCACCATGAGGGTGTAGGGCAGGTCCCAGTTGCTGGTGTGCGGTGCAGCAATCAGCACGCATTTCTCCGCGTTGGCGGGCAGGCTGCCTTCTACCTTCCAGCCCTTGGCGCGCAACACCGCCAGCGACAGGCCGCGCAGGGCGGTGTTGACCACAGGCGTGGTGAAAATGGTTCGCTGCATGTGGGTGGGTAAAGGGTGACGCGTTTGAGGGGTCGAGGCCAGCAATTGGAAAGAACCGCCCAGAGCGCACCATCCATCCGTTCGGGCTGAGCCTGTCGAGGCCTGGTTGCGCTGAAAAGACCCTTCGACCCTTCGACCCTTCGACCCTTCGACAGGCTCAGGACAGGACAGGCCAAGCTCAGGACGAACGGTTAAGTGACAAAACCGCCTCTAGCCCAGGTAAAATTTGCGCAAGCAGCTATCAAATAAATAGCGTTTAGCTCAGAATCACACTGCTCAACCGCCGCCGGTAACGCGCCAGTTCCGCGTCTTCCGGCGGAATCTGCCCGTCGGCAACCTTCGGTTTCGGCGCTTCCATGATGTCGAGCACGGCGATGTAGGTTTTGCGCGCCAGGTCTTCTGACCACGCCTTGTCGCGCATCAATATCTCCAGCAGCTCGTCGAGCGCCTCAAGCCAGCGCTGATCAGCCATCAGCCAGCGGGCCTTGTCGAAGCGGGCTTCAAAATCACGCTTGTTAGCGTTGATTTTTGCATCGAATTGGCCTTCAGCCGACGTATTACCTGCGCGAGCAGCTATGAAATCAATAGCGTCCATCCAGCGCTTCAGTGAATCGAAACGCCGGACCACGCTGGTCTGCGCGATCACCGGGGCGAATGCGACCTTGGCGTCGTCGCTGCGGCCGAGTTGCAGCAGCAGCTTGACGACCTCGAAGCGCGCGTTGTCATTGGCCGGATCGGTGGCGACGGCTTGCTGCAGCTTTTCCAGCGCGCCTTCGGGGTCGGTGACCGGGTCGGGCTCGGCTTCAAGCTGAAGTTCCTCTTCCGGCAACGCTTCAGCCGGCGGCAAGTGCTTGTCGAGAAATTCCTTCACTTTGCCTTCGGGCAAGGCGCCGGTAAAACCGTCAACCGGCTGGCCGTTCATCAGCAGGATACAGGTCGGAATGCTGCGAATGCCGAAGGCCGCGCCAATCTGCTGCTCCTGGTCGGAGTCGACTTTCACCAGCTTGAAGCGGCCGGCATATTCGACCTCGACCTTCTCCAGAATCGGGCCGAGCGACTTGCACGGGTCGCACCACGGCGCCCAAAAGTCGACCAGCACGGGGGTGGTCATGGAAGCGGCAATCACTTCCTCTTCAAAATTGGCGATGGTGACGTCGATCATGGTGCTCTGGAAATTAGGATGGGAAAAGGTATTTTCAGCCGCCGCAGGTTTGCCTGACGGCGGTGGGGTCGCGCAGCAACTGGACGCGCGCCGGTGTGCTGGGGTGTGAAGATAGCACGCCGGCCATGCCGCTGCCCGCGCCGCTCTGGCCTTTGGAAATCGTCTCCAGCAGTCTGGCCAGCGGCTCGGTGCTTTGGCCGGCGCGGGCCAGCATCTGCAGCGCATAGCAGTCGGCTTCAAGCTCATGGCTGCGTGAAAACGACAGCGTGGCCAGCGCCACCGGCACCGTGGCGATCACCGACGTCGGGTCGCCCGAGATCAGCGCGATGGCCGTTCCCAGCAGCGAGCTTTCGACCGCCACGCGCGTGGCATGGCGGTTTTCGACATGGCCCAGTTCATGCGCCAGCACACCCAGAACCGCGCCGGGTTCAGCCACCGCCACCAGTTCATCGGTCATGACCAGCACGCCGCCGGGCAAGGCAAAAGCGTTGCCACCACCCTCGGTGTCGCCCGTATTGCCGGTTTTGCTTTCGACGGTTTTTTCGCTTTTTTCGCGCTGGCCCAACATCAATCCCATCGAACGAAACAGCAAGCGATAGCGCGGCGCGGAACCGTCGGGCGCGGCTTTTTTGACCAGTGCATCGAAGTCGGCCGTGATCTGCGCCTGCCGGTCCGCGCCTAGTTTTGAAGGCTTCAGCCAGGCTTTGTCCAGCGCCTCGAGTGTGGTCTCGCCCAGTTGGGTCTCCCACTTCGTCGGCATGAAATGCGTGATGACTTTCGACAAGGCCGGAACGCCATACAACCACACGCCCGCGGAAATGGCGGCGCAGGCGACCACGCCCGCCAGCAGCGCGCCCCAATGCGATGCCATTTTTTCGGCCAGCGCATGCAGCCCGGGTGCCCGGTAGCCCGCTGCGCGAAGCGCGGCGGTCAGGCGCTGTGGCTCCAGCGTCTGCGCCTGGCTGCCGTCGGCGAAGCGAATCACGGCGATGCGGGTTTCACCCGCGTCGGGCCATTCGATCTGGCTGGCGGTGAATTCGCGCCAGGGCGCGGAAGGCGCAGGCCCGGCAGGCGCAAGCAAATGAATTTGCAGCGCCACCGCGCCTTTGCTCGCCCCCGGAATCAGCCGGAGCATGCAAGGCACAGGCTGGCTGCTGCAGCCATCGAAAAACCGCGCGGCGATCAATTCGCCGGCTGAATGCCCTGCTGCGGCCGCTTCAGACGGCAAGGTCAAAACCGGCCAGGTCGGCGGCGGCGTCGCCCAGGCCGCTCTTGTTGCCCCGGGCCATGGCACTGGCCAGCGCGTCGATATTGCCGCGCGTGTAGATGTGCACCGAATCGACTTTCATGCGGTATTCGCTGACGGCCGCGAAGGGCCGGTAAAAGCCAAGCGTCACCAGCGTCAGCAAAACGTTTTTGGCGCGCAGCCACACAAAGTCACGGGTTTTGAGACTGCATTTGCTGCGCGCCATGTTCGACAGGCCGGCGTGGCTCCAGACGGTGCGAAACAGCATGGCCTCCCAGGCGGCCAGCGTGATGGAGGCGGGGATCAGCAGCAGCGGAACAAAGAAAAGAAACATCACGACAATCAGGACGGCCATGCCCCCACCGCCCATGCCGCGGCCAAAACTGAACAGGCCTGCGCCAAAAACGCCGAGCAGCCCGGCCAGTGTCAGATAGGCCAGCAAACCGATGCCGATGCAGATCACGCCGACCCTGAAAAAGTCGGCAAATCCGGCCTTGAACGCGCCCATCTGCCCACCCAGCGACGTACGCGTCATTTGCAGATGCAGAAAATTAAAGCGCAGTCGAATCAGGATCACGCCGGCCAGCGCCATCACGCCCAGCCCGCCCAACCAAACCAGCGGGCCGGGCATGACGGCTTTGCGGCCACTGGCTACGGGCGCATCGGGCAGCAGCAGGGCCAGCGCCGCAATCAGCACCGCGCCGCCCAGCAGCGGCCAGGCCGCGGTGTAGGTTTCGCGCGTCGTGGCATGAAACACAAACGGCAGGCCGCGCCAGGTCGTATTGCCCATCCGGAAACGCATGGCGCTACGCCACAGCCAGGGTGTGGCCACCGCAATCAGCAAGGTGATACCGCCGACCGCCGTGTTCAGTCCCTGCGACGACATCAGCTGAATCAAGCCGTAGACCAAGGCCACCAACACGAAACTGGTCACCATGCTGCGGCTGCTGGCCGTGAAATCGAGCGGGTCAGCGCCGACTTCGGTGTTGCGGAAAAAATACTGGATGCGTCGGCGCCGCGCCCACGGCGTGTAGATACCCAGCGTGACGATGGTCAGCAGCAGGTTGGACAGCCACAGCTTGAAGTAATCGCCGCCCGAGCCGGTGAAGGTGACGCGGTGTTTGTCGATAGCCGGCATGGGTGCAGGCACAGGAGAAGCGGTAGCAGCGCGCGCCGAGGCGGGCATGCCACTCAGGGGCATGGGTAACGATGCAGTCATGGAAGCCTCCCTTTTATCTGTTGTTCTGGCGATTTTTTAAGACCGGGTTCGTGCCCTGTCGATGTCCGGCTGAAGTGTAAGGGGCACTTATAAAAGGCCCAACCCGTAAAATCCCATGTTTTACCGCACCGCCGACCCTGCAAGGCCACCATGACTACTCCAAATCAGCCTCCCTCGTCCGCCTCGAAGGCACCGCTCATCGGCGTGGTCATGGGCTCCGCCAGCGACTGGGACACCATGCAGCAGGCGGTGCAGATCCTGACGGAATTCGGCGTGGCGCATGAGGCGCGCGTCGTGTCGGCACACCGCATGCCCGACGAGATGTTTGCCTATGCCGAACAAGCCGCTGGTAGAGGCCTGCAGGCCATCATCGCCGGGGCCGGCGGTGCGGCGCATTTGCCCGGCATGCTGGCGGCTAAAACCACGCTGCCGGTGCTCGGCGTGCCGGTCGCCAGCAAACATTTGCAGGGCGTTGATTCACTGCACAGCATCGTGCAAATGCCCAAGGGCATTCCGGTGGCGACGTTTGCGATCGGCAACGCCGGTGCGGCCAATGCGGCATTGTTTGCGGTTGCCATGCTGGCGCTGCACGATGCGGCGCTGGCCAAAAAACTGGCGGCTTATCGCGCCGAACAGACCGCCGCAGCCAGCGCCATGACGCTGCCGCCGGCATGAGCAAGCCTGCCGGTCTGCCGATCTTCCCCGGCACCGTGTCACCTGACGGCCAACCCGCCACGCTGGGCGTGATGGGCGGCGGGCAACTCGGCCGCATGTTCGTGCATGCCGCGCAGCGCCTGGGCTACTTCACCGCCGTGCTGGACCCGGACGCGCAGAGCCCCGCAGGCCTCGTCAGCCATCATCACATTCAGGCCGATTACCTTGATGCCGCTGGTTTGTCGCAGCTCGCATCGCTGTGCGCCGCCGTCACGACGGAGTTTGAAAACGTGCCGGCCGCCTCGCTGCAAACGCTGGCCGCCGCACGACCGGTCGCGCCCGGCGCCGCCGCAGTGGCGATTGCGCAAAACCGCATCGACGAAAAGGCGCACTTCACAGCGTGCGCTGGCGTGTCCGGCGTGCGCTGCGCGCCCTACGCCGTCATCGAAACGGCGGCGCAGTTGCAGGCCGTATCCGGCGATCTGCTGCCCGGCATACTGAAAACCGCGCGCATGGGCTACGACGGCAAGGGCCAGGTGCGCGTCAAAAATACGGCTGAACTGGCCGCCGCCTGGGCTGACTTGAATGGCGTGCCTTGCGTGCTGGAGAAAATGCTGCCGCTCAAAGCCGAGCTGTCGGTCATCGTCGCGCGAGGCTGGGACGGCCAGGTCGTGAGCTTCGCGCCGCAGCGCAACGTGCATGTCGGCGGTATCCTGGCCGTGACCCATGCTTATGAGTCAAATATGCCTCTAGCCCATGCAAATCGTGCGCGATCAGCTACTGAATTCATAGCGGATCACATCAACTACGTCGGCGTGCTGTGCGTCGAATTTTTCGTGATTGACGACGGCAGCGAGTACGGCGGCCTGGTCGTCAACGAAATGGCGCCGCGCCCGCACAACAGCGGCCACTACACGATGGACGCGTGCGATGTGTCGCAGTTCGACCTGCAGGTGCACGCGATGGCGGGCTTGCCGCTGCCTGCGCCGCGCCAGCACTCGCCGGCCATCATGCTCAATCTTCTGGGCGACGTCTGGTTTGACTCCGACGGAACAGCCCGCACGCCAGATTGGCAGGCGGTGCTGGCCGTGCCGGGCACGCATCTGCACCTGTACGGCAAAGCGGGCGCGCGGCCGGGCCGCAAGATGGGGCATATCAACATCACTGGCGCTGACGTGGCCGGCGTGCATGCCAGCGCAGCAAAGGTTGCCGCCATTCTGGGCCTGCCCGGGCTAGAACTATTGCCATGATTCTGCGGGGCACTGACGACGTAGCCATTGCTGAGGCGGCGCGCCGCATTCGGGCTGGCGAGCTGGTCGCCTTTCCGACGGAGACCGTCTACGGCCTGGGCGCCGACGCTTCGAGCGATGCCGCTGTCGCCAAAATATTTGAAGCCAAGGGCCGACCGGCCGATCATCCACTGATCGTGCATGTGGCTGATGCGGCGCAGGTCACTGACTACGCCAGCAGCTTGCCGCCGTTCGCCGCGCGGCTGATGCAGGCCTTCTGGCCCGGCCCGCTCACGGTCATCCTGCCGCGCAAGGAAGGCGTTGCCACGGCCGCTGCCGGTGGTCAAGACTCGATCGGCCTGCGCTGCCCGGCGCATCCGGTCGCCCTGGCTTTTTTGAAGGCTTGCGCTACTGGCGTGGCCGGCCCCAGCGCCAACCGCTTCGGCCGCGTCAGCCCAACCACCGCCGCGCATGTGCGGGATGAATTCGGTGACGACTTACTGATTCTGGACGGCGGGCCGTGCGAAGTCGGCATCGAATCGAGCATCGTCGACTGCACGCGCGGCCGTCCCGTGCTGCTGCGCCCCGGCGTGCTGACGCGCGCGCAGCTGGAAACGGCTTGCGGTGAGTCGGTGCTGCCGCAGGAAGAAGTTGACGAAGCCGCCCCGCGCGCATCCGGCACGCTCGAATCGCATTACGCACCGAACGCCAAGGTACGCCTGATGGACGCCGCTGCCATCCAGACCGCACTCGACTTGCTGGGCGCGGACGCCGCAAACATCGCCATCTACGCCCGCAGCATCGTGCGCATCAAATCCGAAAAAGTGCTCTACCGCCGCATGCCCGACGACGCACTGGCCACCGCGCAGCAACTGTTCGCCGTGCTGCGCGACTTCGACGCGAAAGGTGTCAAGCTGATCTGGATCGAGAACCTGCCGGAAGCGGCTGAGTGGGATGGTGTGCGGGACC
Source organism: Polaromonas sp. (assembly GCA_031396485.1). Taxonomy (GTDB): domain Bacteria; phylum Pseudomonadota; class Gammaproteobacteria; order Burkholderiales; family Burkholderiaceae_C; genus Polaromonas. Next base: position 25,085 of record JANNKV010000414.1, read on the forward strand.
GGCTGGTGCGCGCTTCGGCTTGAGCGGCCGCTCGCGTCGGTCCGCTTGAACCAGGCTTTAACCCACGCTTTTGGCCAACGGGATGAGCCCAGCATGCCAGCCCACAAAAGCGGCGATGTTGAGCGCAACCGTGATCCAGAAGACGTCGACAAAGTCCGGTTTATTCGTCTTGTGGCGCAGCAATTGTTGTGCAAGCAACGCGCCCGGCCAGCCGCCAGCCAGGGCGAAGAGATGCAATGTGTTTTCGGTGGTACGCCAGCGGCCGGAGATCGCAGCCGACTTGTCGAAGGCGTAAGCCAAGAACGCCGCGAGGCTGAGGCCCAGATAGGCAAGCAGTACCGGTAATCGGAAGCCCCAGCGCCAGGCCACATACCCGTAGATCGCCGCAAATGCCGAGATCACGAGCAGCCGAGGCAGTGTCCAGGGTGCGGGCGACTCTTCCCGGGGCCGTCTGGGCGCCCGCGCCCGCGCCCGCGCTGGGTACTGTACTGAGCGGGCTCGCTTCTTTCCGTTGTCTGTCGTCTCGATTTCGAAGGTCAGTTGCTGTCCGACCAAAGGACGGCCCGTTCCTGCGGGAAACGCCTTGATGTGGACGAATATCTCCTGACCGCCTTGGGCGGGTTCAATGAAACCGAATCCGCGGTCGTCGTTCCAGGATTTGAGGATTCCGCTGAATTGCATGAGGAGGGGATTTGCGAGTAGCGTGTTTGACATAGGGGATGCAAAAAAGGTACATCCTATTGGTCGGTGGCTCGATGGGAACGGTTAGGCCCCACCGGTCTTCACTACTGGGGAGAGGACTTCGATGTCTGCATCGAGTGCGATTTCTCCAGCAGACTCCTCGATGAACTTTTGGGCAAGAGGCAGAATTGGGAGGTCATACCTAGAAGAGAGCGCATCGAAGTTTGAGATCGTTCGATCAATAGTTTCCTGAGCCTCAAACTTTGGGTTCATCCGTAGCTCAAGCTCTGTCTTACCGGCGTGATGCGAGTGGTTGTACGCCCTGTTCAGCAGATCGCCAATGTCTTTTTCCGTCGTCCGCTCGTCGGTCGTACCAGAGGCGCTTTTCAAACCATTCGCAATTTTGACAATGGTCTTGCGCATGTTCGTGAAAGCAGGCTCCAACTCATGCAGGTGCATATAGCCCGAGAATAAATGCTCTGCGGCAGCTGCCAAGACCAAAGCAGAGTGATACCGGCCGCCGAAGTAGGCAGCGAGTGCGTCCTCCAACTGCTGGAACGCCATATCGATCTTTTTGACTTCTTGCACTCGTCCTCCTAGCGATCATGAATTGTGAGTCCTAACGCAAGGTCCGCCGCCAAGCAATGCAATGTACCCAGAAAAACTGCCGCCACAAGAGCACATCCGACCGTCCGCAGAATTTTTCGCTCCATTAAAAAAGCGACAAACCCGGCATTCCTTGGGAATGCAAATTCGAGCGCCAACAGCTATTAACTCAATAGCAACTCATCGCACGTGATATGTCGCCGCCAACCGGTACACCGGCGTCTCCACCCCCTCCATCCGCGCCTTCAACTGCAGCGCCAGAAACTGCGAATAGTGGCGCGACTGGTGCAGGTTGCCGCCGTGAATCCACAGTTGCGGTACCTGCGTTGGCTTCCACATATTGCGCAGCTCGCCTTCCCACGGGCCGGGGTCTTTGGGGGTGTCGGAACCCAGGCCCCAGACCTTGCCGACCTTGTCGGCGACTTCGGGAGAAATCAGATCGGCCAGCCAGCCGTTCATCGAGCCATAACCCGTCGCATAGACGAGCAGATCAGCGGGCAGCTCGGTGCCGTCAGTCAGCGTGACCGATTTCGGGTTGATGCGCTCGATGCTCACGCCGCTCTTGAGTTTGATGCTGCCGTTGGCCACCAGCTCCGACGCGCCCACGTCAATGTAGTAGCCCGAACCGCGACGCAAATACTTCATGAACAGGCCCGAACCATCGACGCCAAAGTCGAGCATGAAACCGGCTTTTTCGAGCCGCGCGTACAAATCGGCGTCGCGCTTTTTCATCTCGTCATACACCGGCACCTGCATGGGCGCCATGATCTGGTACGGGATGGACGCGAAGATCAGATCGGCCTTGTCGGTGGTGACGCCGGCTTTCACCGCGCTCTCGGAATACAGGCCGCCCAATGCGAGTTCCATCAGCGAATCCGACGGCGCGATATGGGTCGAGCTGCGCTGGATCATTGTCACGTCGGCGCCGCCTTCCCACAGTGCGGCGCAAATGTCATGCGACGAATTGTTCGAGCCCAGCACCACGCATTTTTTACCTTTGTAGGCCTCGGGGCCAGGGTGCTGGCTGGAGTGGTGCTGCTCGCCTTCGAATGTTTCCGCGCCTGCGATCTTCGGCACATTCGGGTAGCCCGACACGCCGAGCGCGAACACCAGCTGCGTGGGTTTGAGCGTGATGGTTTTGCCGCCGCGCTCGACCGTCACTTCCCACTGCTGCGTGGCTTCGTCGAAGCGCGCTTTTTTGGCCGTGGTGCCGCCCCAGTAATTGAGCTCCATCACCTTGGTGTACATCTCCAGCCAGTCGCCGATCTTGTCTTTCGGCGCAAACACCGGCCAGTGGTCGGGGAAAGGCAAATACGGCAGGTGGTCGTACCACACCGGGTCATGCAGGCACAGGCTTTTGTAGCGCTTGCGCCAGCTGTCGCCGGGCTTCTCGTTCTTTTCGACAATGATGGCCGGCACGCCCAGCCGGCGCAGCCGCGCACCCAGTGCGATGCCGCCCTGCCCACCGCCGACGATCAGCACATAAGGCTGCTCGTCGAAGCCGAGCGTGCTGGCTTCGAGTTGACGCTTTTCCAGCCAGGTTTTACGCCCTGGCTGGGCGCCGTGCTCGGCCCCCTTGATGCGGCGCTCGCCGGTCTGTTCTTCAAAGCCTTTCAGTTCGGTCATCGTCGTCAGCAGCGTCCAGGCCTTGCCGTCTTTGAGCCGCAAATGCCCGCGGCCGCGCGCCACGGCCGTTTCGAACGTGAACCACGCATCAATCACGCCGCCGGCCTCGGTCGCCTCGCCTTCAATCGCAAACGCAGACGGCTTCACATCGGCCAGCCGCGCCTGCAGCATCGTGCGAATGGCGGCCGGGCCTTCCTGCGTGCAGATATTCCAGGTGAAGGCGACCAGATCGCGCCAGTAGCTCTCGGGTGCGAACAGACGCACGGCCGCGTCGATGTCGCCCCGTTCAAGCACGGTCTGGAAGTCGGCCAGCCAGGCACTGGCGAGTTGGGTCGGATGCGCGGACAGATCGGTCATGTGCAGGCTCCTTGGGGTGGCCCGCGCTCACCGACACAGCGGGCGCGGCCTGCCATCATTCGCCCGGCAAAACGCGCGCGGGATAGGAAAAACCCGCTAACCTCCCGCAGCGCGATCTGCTTAAAAAGCCTTTTTCAAAGACATCGGCTAGGCCATCTCTTGCTGCAATTCGGCCGTGATTTCATAGGAGCGCAGGCGTGCCGCGTGGTCATAAATCTGCGAGGTGACCATCAGCTCATCAGCCCCGGTGCGGGTTACAAAATCTGCCAATTCTTCGCGAACGGTTTCAGGCGAACCAATCGCTGCGCACGACAGCACCTGCTCCAGCATGGCCCGCTCATGCGGCTCGATGCGGTTCAGGTAGCCCGCTTGCGGCGGCTGCAGCCGTGCTGGCCGGCCGCTGCGCAGATTGACGAAAGCCTGCTGCATCGACGTGGCGTGAAAACGCGCGTCTTCGTCGGTGTCGGCTGCAAACACATTGAAGCCCAGCATGACATACGGTTTGGCGAGCTGCGCCGAGGGCTTGAAGCTGTCACGGTAAATCGCAATCGCCTGCATCATCTGCCCGGGCGCGAAGTGCGACGCAAACGCATACGGCAAGCCCAGCGCCGCGGCCAGTTGCGCACCGAACAGGCTGGAGCCCAGAATCCACAGCGGCACCTCCAGCCCGGTGCCAGGCACGGCGCGCACGGGCTGGCGCGGCGCCTTCGAGAAGTAATCGCGCAGCTCCATCACATCGCGCGGAAAACTGTCGGCATCCGAGTCGAGCGTGCGGCGCAGCGCGCGGGCCGTCATCTGGTCAGACCCCGGCGCCCGGCCCAGGCCCAGATCAATGCGCCCCGGGTACAGCGATTCGAGGGTGCCGAACTGCTCGGCGATCACCAGCGGCGAATGATTCGGCAGCATGATGCCGCCGGCACCGACGCGAATGCGCGACGTGCCGCCGGCCACATGGCCGATCAGCACGGCGGTGGCGGCGCTGGCGATGCCGGGCATGCCGTGGTGCTCGGCCAGCCAGAAACGGTTGTAGCCCCAGCGCTCGGCGTGCTGCGCCAGGTCGAGTGAATTGCGAAACGACTGCGCAGCATCGCTGCCTTCAAGAATCG
>JANNKV010000020.1:0-1610 GCA_031396485.1 Polaromonas sp.
CACGGCGGATTTACGTGCAGACGAAACCGGGGTGTGCAGGGAAGAGGCGTTAGTTACAGGAGGCATTTGGAAATAAGAGGAGCCGTCAAGAGCGAACACCAGCAATAACGGTGATCGCGAACCCCGGTATGGAACAACGCAAATTGTTGCTGTCGAGGGCGAAAGCGAAGTGTAGGACAGCAACTTATTTGTGCGGGCCGCCCGTCGCCAGTTAGCAAGTTAACAGGAGTGCAGCTGGATTGCGGTGCGGTCAGGCCCGTCGCAGAGAACCCCCCAGGGACTCCAGTTTGATGCAATTCCGGGTTGGTAGTGCAAGTCGTTCAGGCAAGCCAGGCTGCAAACTTTCGTTCTCACAACGCTGGTGGTTTGCGTCCTACAGGGGGCGGCGTGCCTTGCTTAGGCTTGCGCGGTGTCGGTCCCCCTAAATTGAATTCAGCGTTAGCCTTTTTTCAAAACGGCAGGCGTTGTTTGTTTAACAAGCCTTTTCAAGACGAGGCCAACCGAAGGAATGAAGATGAAATTTTCAAAACGCGCGATATGCAAATTGCCCGCCGCTGCTGCCATGACGGCCGCGCTTATTTTTGGTGCCCAGGCGCAAGCTCAGACGCCGACACCGCCAGCCACCGCTTCCGGCGACAAGGCAGCCATTCCTTCGGGCCCCAACACCGGTGCGAAGACGCCTGAGCAGCGCGACGCAGCCAAGCCGATGGCCAAGCAAGGCATGGATGCAGGCGCATCCGCAACCGGCGGCAGTGCCAACATGCCGGCAGGCCCGAACACGACAGGCAAATCCATGGAGCAGCGCGATGCAGCCAAGCCGATGGCAAAATCTGGCAAGTCTGCTGCCGACATGGGCACCGGCGACTCTGCTGGAACGCCGCAAACCCCGGTGAGAGAAGCGAGCAAGCGCAAGATGAACAAGGCCAAGCGCATGGACAAACCGCAAACAATGACCCAGTAAGCTGCAGCGGCCCGATAGGGCACAGCCACTTTGGGAAATCAATGTGAAGGCTGTACTGATGTGGCGCGATGGTCAGGTATTGATGGTCAGGTCTCTTCAGCGAGCCCGATTCAAGAAAGCACCCCAGGAAACTCGGGGTGCTTTTTTGCGCCCGCCCGCTGCTTCGGAGCGCCCAACCCCACACTGGCGTGACTACTTGGGCCGTGGACGAGACAGCTTTTTATCGGGCTGTGAAAGGGTTCCCGCGCGAAGCGCCTTGACCGCATTGCCCACGGCGCTGGCCACGTTGCGCACTTCAGCCTGCATGGCCGTGTCTGCATCGAGCGTGTCATGGCTGGTGGCATAGGGCTCGTAATAGCCGATGAACCGGTCCAGCCGGGCCTGAACGCCCGCATCTATCAAACCCATCCAGTCGAGCCAGTCCGACAGGCCGCGGCGCGAGCCTTCAATACCCGCCACGTCGCCGTGAACGATCAGGCCGTAGGTGCGCCCCGCCAGGTGCTTGGGATAGTCCCAGCCGGCCAGCTCCAGCGCCTTGGCTTCGGCCGGTTTCTTGCCGTGGGTGGTGGTGGGGTCGGGGTTGCCGCCGTCGGCGCACACCAGCCGGTCAATCATCAGCTTGAGCGGGCTGGGTGACTGGTACCAGTAC
>JANNKV010000047.1:0-2940 GCA_031396485.1 Polaromonas sp.
CACTTCGCCCCACGCCTGCGCACGCTGGGCCGAGACCATCTCGGACACATCGTCGAAGACCAGCAGAAACTCTTCGGTGCCCGACATTTTCGCGCCACGGGCAATCAGCGTGATGGCGTTGTCGGGCGAGCCCGGCATGGCAGCGTTGAGCTCAAACGACTGCTGCCATTGTTCCTGCGCATGCGGCGCGGTCTCGGCCGGCAGTTCGCTGAACGGCTCGTGCAAAAAGTTCGCGAACTGGGCCTGCACATCCTTGCCGAACACTTCCAGGCCGGGCACCTCGCTAAGCAGCTTGCCGTGCCAGGCCGCCAGTGGGGTGCGCAGAATGCGCGTGGCGCCCGGGTTGCTGGACTGAATGCGGCCACGCACGTCCAGCACAATCACGCCGGCGGTAAGGTTGTCCAGAATGGTTTGCAGGTTGTCGCGCGCCGCGTCGACCTGGCTCATGCTTTCCTGAACAGCCGAACGCGCATCTGACAGTTGCTGCGTCATGTCGGCAAAGGAGCGCGTGAGTCCGCCCAGCTCGTCCTTGCCTTGCAGCGCGGCCTTGGGCGTCAGATCGCCCTGCGCCACCTGCTTCACGCCTTCGGCCAGCAGCAACAGCGGCTTGGCGAGCTGGTTGCCAAGCAGTACCGCGAGCAGCACCGCGCCGAATACCGCGAGGAACAGGCTGAGCGTGAGTGTGCCGATGTACATCCGGCGCAGACCGCCGCGCGCCAGCGCCCGCTCCTGGTATTCGCGGTTGGCCTCCTGAACCGCAATGGCGTTGGCCACCAGTGTGGCGGGCAATGCCTCCGTCACCTGCAAAAACCGCGATTCGCCCAGCACAGTGACATTCGGGTTATTGACCAGGGCAATAGCTTTCACGCGCGGCCCCATGCCCGGCGCTGCGGCGCCTGTTGTGGCACCGGGGGTTGCCGAGCTGCCGGTGGGCGGCAAACTGCGCGCCGTCAGCTCGCCGTTGCCGCCGGGCACCACCTCTTCCAGCCCTTCAATTTGCGTGACGACGCGCTGGGTTCGCGCCGCGCGAAGTTGCTGCACCGACGGCCGCTCGGGCTGCAAGACAAAGCGTGACTCACCGGCGCTGGCGATCAACTGGCCGGAAGCGCTCCACAGCACCACGTCGCTGGCCGCCAGCTGGTCACGCAGCCGCTCCAGCGCCAGGCCGGCTGTGGCGTCGGGCGTTTCAGACAACTGGTTGGCCGCCTGACGGGTTTTGTTGCCCAACTCGGTCGCCAGCGTCTCCAGCGTGACGCGGCCCAGATTCAGGCCCGCAGCCAGCGCGCTTTCGACTTCCACGTCAAACCAGCTTTCAATCGAGCGTGAGACGAACTGGTAGGACACCACATAAATCATCAGCCCCGGCAGCAGCCCCACCAGCGCGAAAATCGCCGCCAGCTTGACCAGCAGCCGACTGCCGAATTTGCCACGCCGCAGGCGCATGCCCAGCCGCAGCGCAATCCAGCCGATCACCAGCAGCAACAATATGGCGACAGCGATGTTCAGCGAAAAAAGCAGCGCGTAATTGCGCTCGTACAGTTCGCGGTTGCCGGTCGCCAGCGTCAGCAAAAACAGCAGCACCAGGCCCAGCGCGACCATCACACTGGCGCCGACGCCGACAGTCCAGCGAAAGGCCTTGCTGCTTTTGAGCGAGCCGCTCTGGACCTGCAGATTCACTTCGCGCCTTCAACGGTACGGGGTGGTGCTGCGGCAGGCTCGATGCGGAGCCGATCCCGGACCTGCGCTGAAATATTCCATTCAGACTGGCCGGCCATGCCGATCTGGAACGGCCTGGGCAGCTGTGACAGGTCGAGCCTGAAATTGAATTCGAGCCGGTGAGAGGCATCGGCAACCACCTCGCTGTTTTCAGCGATTTTCCAGCGCGCCACGCGCTGGATCGCCGACACGGCTTCGGCCAGGGTTTCGTAGTTCTGGTTCAGGGTGGCGCGCAGGCCGGCTGAACTGCTGATCAGCCCCGGCGCGATATTGAGGCGCCAGCGCCGCGTCAGTGGCTGGTAGGCCAAACGCACGGTGCGGGCTGCGCTGGCGACACGCGGGTCGGTCCAGTACCAGCGATCACGGTAGATGTCGGCTTCGACCACAAAAAACAGCGGAATGCCTTTCATCAAGGCATCTTCGACCACAGGCGGCAGTTCGAAGTTAACACTCGCTGACAGGTAAAGGCCGTCATCAGCGCGTTCGACACGCAACTGGGTGATTTCGGCTGCCAGGGCCATGCCGGAGCCAGCCGCCCAGAACACGCTGAAGCAAACGCCGAGCAGCAGGTGGCGCAAAAAGCGGGCCGTGCCGTCAGGCCGCACTTTTCTCAAGCAACGCGTAATAAAAGCCGTCATGTTCACCAGACAAATTGTCCGGCAAGCCTGTCGCTTTGACGCCACTTTGGGGCAGCAAATGCCCGGGTGAGGGCCCTATTAAGGCATCTGTGTGGTGCGTAACAAACGTTTGGACCTGGTTGTCGCCCTCAGCCCGAAAGACCGAGCAGGTGCAGTAGAGCAGACGGCCACCAGGGCGAAGCAGCGGCCACAAGGCATCGAGCAACTGCGCCTGAATACCGGCCAGCTGGGCAATGTCGGTCGGCCGGCGCAGCCAGCGGACGTCGGGGTGCCTGCGCACAATGCCAGAGGCGGTGCACGGCGCATCCAGTAGGATCGCGTCATACAGCTGGCCGTCCCACCAGTCTGCCGGGCGGCTGGCGTCACCGACCACGATTGTCGCTTTCAGCCCCAGCCGCAGGAGGTTCTGGGCGATGCGTTCGCAGCGACGCGCGTCGATGTCCAGCGCGGTGACTTCGCAGTCCGCGAATTCCAGCAGGTGAGCCGTCTTGCCGCCGGGCGCGGCGCAAGCGTCGAGCACCTTGAGCGGCGCCGTCGATCCCCCGGCCGCCAGCAGTCCGCTCATCAGCAGCGGCGCCGCCAGTTG
>JANNKV010000056.1:0-17123 GCA_031396485.1 Polaromonas sp.
TCATCTTGCGCTAGTGGGATGAACACCGTCCCGTTGCCGCCCTTGTTGGTGAGGTCCAGGCCGTGGTCAAAGAACTGTCCGAACAAGGTGAACCAGCTGTTGAACGGCGCGGAGAGACCCGCATCCGGCGCGACGTTGGGAATGACAAGGCTTCCGCTTGCATCTGTCAGCCCCAGGGTCGCCAGCAGGGCGGAAAATGCACCGTCTGCTGCGAGTGCTGCGGTGGCAGCGGTGGTGCTTGCGGCTACCGCATCGGCGTGCAGCGCTGTGTCCGTGGTGACCTGAGCCGCTGCGCTGGCGGACGCAGCCGAGGCCAGACCGGCGGTAATGGCAGATGCGTTCGCGCTCGCCTGCAGGGCAACGGCGTCCGTGGCGGCTGCGGCTAAGGCTGCAGCGTCAGAGGCCGCTTGCGCGGCAACAATCTGCGCTTGCGTGGCGGTACCGTCCGCGATCAGCGCAGCTAGCGTGATCAACGCAGTTGCTGCCGCGGCGTCAGCGGCTACGGCGGCTGATGCTGCCGTGGCGTCAGTGCTGGCCGTCGCTTGGGCAGCAGCAGCAGCCTGGGCGGCGGCAGTCGCTGCGGCGGCGGACGCTGCGAGCGTCGCTGCGGCGCTGGTGACAAGAGACTTTGCAGCGGCTACCGCAGCGGCGGTGGTTTGCATAGTGGCGTTGGCTAGGTCTACGGCGGACGTGTCGGCTGCAGACAAGCCGGCCAGCGCCATCGCGGCCTCCAGGGCCGCCGGGTTGGCGGTTGTCTGATCGACTATCAGGTTGCTGATGATGCGTGGATCGGCGTCGGCAACGTTGGCGCCGGGACCCGTCAGCGCATAGTTGGTATTGGTTACCGGGCCGAAGCGGTCGCCGTCCTGATCATTGAGGAACCTCTGGTCTAACAGTAGTGGAAAGTTTTGGTCCGCAGCGCCGAAGTTGGTTTGCTCCTTGACGAGGTTGTTGAATGTTCCGTCCACCGTGCGCAAGCCGAAAGGCAGGCGTGAGTTGGGCAGTAGGGCGAGCAGATCCCGTGCTGGTGTTCCGTAGGCACCAGAGTTCGCTTCTGCGATCTTGATTTGGTCGAGCATGAATTGCAGATCGGCCCGGATCAGCTTGATGCCCTCGCTGGTGGTTGCACTCTCGGCTGGAACTATCGGCGCGAGGGGAACGGTGGCAACAGCCGGAACGATAGGAGCGGAGAACAAGTTCTCCAGCACGCCATTGGCGTCCTGGTAGATGGCCCTGGCGCGCAGCGCCAGTCCATCAAGATCGGGTGTCACCCGGAAAGTATTGCCGTGCGCTGCCGACGGCGTGCCGCCGCCAGCCACCACGATGTCCTGGAAGACGCCAGAGCCGGCGACGGCTTCGGACTGCCAGATGAAGCTGATGGGGCCGGGGATCGCTCCCGTGCCAGGATTGTCGGCGTCCGTGACGCTTGCTGCCGACGCGGTCAGCACGCCCGGCGTAACTTGGCTGAGCGTCAGCGAGCCGACCGGCCCGTTGTTGAGCCCAGGCACCAGGACGACCACGCCCGTCACCTGTTCTGGCGTCAGGCCGAGAGGATTTGGCGAGAACTGCAACCGCTCGACGTTGAGGAGCCGGTCCGTACCGTCGGTGCCAGTGGCGACTCCCGTGACTGGGTCGGGCAGGTGGGTAACAGTGGTCACGCCACTGACTACATCGGTATTGACGGTGTAGTTGGCTCTGATGTCGGAGAACACGGCCGTGTCGAAGGCGTTGTTGTTAAGCTCGTCGACGATCTCGCGAGCAATCTGGAGCTGACCGGGACTGTAGGTGCGGTTCAACATGAATGGGATCATGTCTTTCATGCTGGCGAAGCTGGCGATCACTGTGCCGGTGTGGGTCAAGTCGGTGGCCTCATAGACGTTGATCTTGACGTTCAACCACTTGTCACCGTCGATCAGGTCGTCACCGCCGCGGCCCTCGATGATGTCGCTGCCACCGCCGCCGAGGATGATGTTGCCGGCATTGAACGAGGTGACGGGTGCCCCCATCGTCTGGTTGAGGAAAGCCTGCAGGCCGTCGACCAAAGCGATGTTGGTGAGCGTGCTGTCTTGGGGGCCGATGGCGCCAATTTCTGCCGCGTTGGCATTGTCGCCGCGCAGAACGTCGCCGAACGCCGATCCCGACAGGCCTTCCACCTGGGCGAACAAGTCACGAATGCCCTGGTTGGACGGCGCTACCGGCGGCTCAATAAAGTCGTTGTTGGTCATGTCGACGGTCACGCCGAGCCGATCATTTTTGTAGCTGGCCCAGTCGAAACCGCCACCGCCGCCAAAATGGTCTTCGCCGTCAGAAAAAACCATGATGTCGTCGCCACCCTCGCCGTCGGCTGAATCGAATCCGCCGCCCGTGATGAAGACGTCGTTGCCGAGGATCGTGCCTGCCTCTTGCGGGTCAAAATTGTCGCCGCCGGCGCCGTCCGAGGTGCCGATCTCTATCCAGTCGTCACCTTCGTTGCCCAGGGTTGGCAAGTTCATCTGACTGCCAAGGATGAAGTCGTTGCCCTGGCCGCCAAAGGTAGTCGACACGTCCTCGCCGGTGATGATGAAGTCGCTACCGTCGCCACCGAAGAGTATGTTGAGGCCGTTTCCGCCCTGGATGACGTCGTTGCCTGCTCCGCCCTTGAGGACGTCGTCGCCGCCCTGGTCGGTGATGATGTCGTCCCCGTCGCCGCCTTCGATCTTGTCGTTGCCGTCGCCACCCTCGAGGCGGTCATTCCCGCCGTCGCCCCATAGTGTGTCGTCGCCTTCGCTGGCGATGAGAGTGTCATTGCCGTCGGTGCCGCCGAGGACGACATGGTCGCCGCCGGTGTAGCGCAGGTAGTCTGTGTCGAGTCCCGCTGTGGCGGCGTTGTCGCGAATCACCAGTGAAATCAGGTCGGTACCGCCGGTCGGATCATCACGACCCGCGCCAAGGCCGGTGAACTGCAGCGCTTGATTGACCTCCAGAATAAAGCCCGGCGTCGAGAAGATGTCGGCAGGCAGGTGCTTCGCGTCGGTATTCAGCATTACCAGCTTGGCAAACGAGTTGTTCTCCAGCTCGGTGGCGAAGTTCATCCCGGCAGTACGCGACAGGTAATAAAAGCGGTCTGCGTTCTGCAGCGCTTCCATCTGCGTCTCGAAAACGAAATTGAAGCTTGAGCCGAGCAGGCCGCCGAAGGGCATCTGTTTTTCGGCCAGTCCGCCAATCCAGAAGTCGATGTCGTCGACGCCGGTAGTGGTCACGCCGCTGGGCTGGCTGGCATACGCGCCGGTGCTGTTCAGGAAGTCCAGCCGGTCCGCTGTGATTTCCACACTTTCACCCACGACGCCGAGCACCAAAGCTGTTGCCGCAGCGCGCTTGTCGGCGAGCGATATGGCGCTTGTGATGGAGCTGTGCCTGCCGTAAGCCGCGATGAAATTGATCAGCGATTCCGGATGCTTCAGGTTCTGCATCAGGTCAATCCAGCTGGTGTAGGGCTTGAGTTGGCCGTCCTGAGTCATGTCATAGAACTCACGTCGCGCGGCGTTTAGGGAAGGAATGCCGGTGTCGCGGCCACGGGCAATATTGATGGCCGGCAGGTCCAGCGGCAGTCCGACCAGATTGTTGCGCAGGGCTTCGGTCACGAACTCGTCGATTTCGTTGCCCGCCTGACGCGTGGTACCCCTAACGATGGCGCCCGCCGCCTGATCCGGGGTCAGTCCGCTGGCTGCAAATTCGAGGGGGTTGAGGAAGGCCGCGATCAGTCCGGTTTGCTGCGCGCCGGCCTCAGTTGGATTACCGTCACCGACGACGTTGAAATTTGCGTCGAAGCGGTCCACCGTCTCGGTGAGCATTGAGTGCCCAAAACGATAGACGGTATGCGCAAACTCAGCCACGATGGCCGGGTTGATCGTGGTGTCGAAGCCGTCTGGGGCAAGGAAAGCGTCGACATTCGGCTGGATCTTGCGGGCGAATTCCTCGAACACCAGGTGTTGGTACTGCATTTCGGTGCCGAACTTTGCGGCCTGAAAAAGTCGCTCTCCGTTCCACTGGAGGGCGTCGATCGCGGCTGGTGTGAGCGGGAACGCGGCAGGCGCGGTGCCGGGCATGAGCCAGTTGCTCAAGAAAGCAAGATCGTTCGAGGCGAGGGCCACGTCCTTGGATTGCTGGACCAGCCGGTTGTGCTCGGAGTGGAACACGTGGTGCACCGTGGTCAGACCAATATTTTCATTGACGCGGCCGTCACCGGCGATGTAGTGGGCGTCGAGCAACTCGTTGTCGTAGGTCGTGGCATCGCCGTCGTTCCCAATAGTGTCGTTTGCGTCGGCCGTCAGCAAAACACCGTTCGAGCTGCGAGGGTTGGCGCTGTGGGCAATGTCGTCGAGGAAGGCATGTCCGGTGCGCACGGCATTTGTGAGGCTGATCGGCGCCAGTGGATTGCCTTCGACGAGGATCGTTGTGTCGTCTGCATTTCCCGCGATCCCGTCAACGCCGTTGCCAGTGCGTATCACCACCTGCGGGAAGCCGTTCGGGCCCCTTATGAAATTGCCATAGGCATCAGTGGCCAGCAGCGGCACGTTGCCAACGTCGGCATCGGTCAGGTTGATGCCCAGCATGTCGCGGGCTTGCGCCTTGACCACTGCCCAGGTAGCCATCCCACCAAGGTCTATATCGTTCCCGTTACCAAACTCGCCATCGACCAGATTGCGATTGGTGATCAGCTTGCCCGTGGCTACCGGGTCGCCTGCCGTGTTGAATTGATAGGCGCGCAGGAATACCTGGTGCGAAGGGTGCGAGGAATAGGTCTGGTTCTGGTCGACAAATGGCGAGGTGGTGTTCGTCGCTTCGCGTACATCGTCAGCGGTGCCCAAAATGCCGTCAAGGCCTGGCTGGTTGGTGGCCCGCGTCACGACCATGAAGTTCGGCGCACCGGGGGCGTTACTGAACAACGGATCATCGGGTTGCAGCGGAATGAAGATCGTGCCGCTGCCGCCCTTGGTCGTGGAGTCGAGGCCGTGGTCGAAGAACTGCCCGAAGAAGGTGAACCACGAGTTGAAGCCCGCAGACAGGCCCTCATCGGGGGCGGTGTTGCCGATCATGAACACCGGTTTGTCGTCAGAGGTGCCGAACAGGCCGTCCAGACCCGGACTCATGATGCTCGGAGCACCGCCGTTGGCCGCCACGGCTGCAGGGTTGTTGAGGGTCTGGTCGGAGATCAGGTTGCTGATGGTGCGCGGCTGGGAGTCAAAAACGAAGCCGCTGGTTTGCGTGTACGAGGTAGAGGCTCCCAAGGTCAGCGGGCCTGGGCCGTCCAGGTCGATCGACACAGCCTCAGCGGGTCGGAACACCGGGGTTGTCATGCGCGGGAATACTGTATCGGCGGCACCGAACTGGCTCTGTCCAGTCACCAGGTGGTTGAACGTACCGTCCACCGTGCGCAGTCCGAAAGGTACAAAAGAGTTTGGAAGCAGATCGGCCAACAATTGGCCGGCGGCATGCGCTTCGGCGATCTGAATCTGTTTGAGGAGGAATTCAAGATCGCTTTTGCTGAATGAGGCCATGTTGTTTCCCCTTGAACTTATTCCCCTGACCTGGCGAAGCCTGAAAAGGCCCGGTCGGGCGACACGTAAAAACCGGATAACAGGGCACCACTCTCATGACGCGGTGATCAAGTCCCCGGCGCTTGGCGGTAGCAGCCAGCACGCATATCTTCAAAACCTTCAATGTGTTGCTGATTCCACACGCTTGATTGCAGTTTGTGACGAAGTGTTTGGGGGAACAATCCCGCATAAAACCGAAAAATTTGAAAGAAACGTTGAGGATGCATATAAAGTGTGAGTGATCACTATCATGAAAAGCCTTTTATTAAGGGATTTACAGTGCCAATACTTGAATGTCGTGTTTTAGCTACAGTGTTTTTGTAAATGTATTTAGTTGTAATAAATGCATCTTTTGACTTGCATTAAGTTTCAATTAATTATTAGTAACTACTGTTTTTTTTCACCTTTAGATCGCCCTTGCTGGTGTGCGTTGACGTTAACGAAACGCCGGGCATCCTGACGTGCAGCAGTTCAGGATTCGTGGTTGTCAGCGTCCGTTGGCTTCTTTCGCTTCCAGGGCCGTTCGCGGGTCCGAAGCACTGTTGTTGTCGCCACCTCTGGAGCAATTGACACGGTGGGAGGGTGACGAGGTCAAGGCATGGATGCTCTGCCCGACAATCAAACCCATGATGAAAACCTCGACTACAGCCGTTTCACTTCAGTTTTCGTTTGAAGATGAATTCGTCACCGGCCTGAAGAGCATCTTTGAGGAAAAGATAGTTTTCAACCACTTGCTGGGATTGAAGATCACTTCCTTGCAGTCTGACCGAGTGACTGCACGGATCGACATGCGACGGGAGTTGATCGGCCACTACGCCCACAACCGCGTGCATGGCGGCGTGATCAGCGCGGGGCTTGATGCGATGGGAGGTCTGGCGGTGATGGCCGCTATCGGTGCGCGCCATATGGACGAAACGCCGCAGCAGCGCCTTCAGCGTTTTGGAAAGTTGGGAACGATCGATTTGCGCGTGGACTATCTGCGGCCAGGGGTAAGTGAATACTTCGAATTAAGCGCCGAAGTGCTGCGCCTCGGATCACGCGTCGCCAGCACACGCATGGAATTTCGGGGCTCGGATGGCAAGCTGTTTTCTACTGCGGCCGCCGCATACATCGTCTCCTGACGGGGTTACCGCCACTGGCCGGTGACGCTGGCCTCGGCAGACTGATGATCTTCGCTGCCTGCGGCGGCCAGTGCCTTCAAAAAGGCCTCGCGCCACCAGTGAACATCCTGCTCGCGAATTTGTTGCAGCAGCTTCTGGTGCCTGGCTTGTCGCTCGGGCAGTGCCATCTGAAGGGCTTGCTGTACCGCATCTGCACAACCGTCCGTGTCATACGGGTTGACCAGCAAGGCGCCCTCCAGCCGCTCGGCTGCGCCGGCGAAACGCGAGAGTACCAGCACGCCCGGGTCAGCCGGGTCTTGTGCCGCGATGAACTCCTTGGCTACCAGATTCATACCGTCCCGCAGTGGTGTGACTAGCGCCACTCGCGCGACGCGATACAAGCCCGGCAATCGTTTGCGGGCGACATTCCGGTGGATATAACGCACCGGCATCCAGTCGAGCTCGCCAAAGTCGCCGTTGATGGCGCCGCACAGGCTTTCCAACTCCTGCCGCAGGTCGCTGTAGGTGCCCATGTCTTCGCGGCTTGGCGATGCGATCTGGATCAGCGTGGCGCTGCCCAGATTTTCCGGGTACTTTTTCAATAGCGCCTTGAACGTGCGCAGGCGTTGCGGCAGCCCTTTCGAATAGTCAAGCCGCTCGACACCCAGCAAAATTTTCCTTCGTGAATACTCTTCACTCATGCGCTCGTACATGTCATGCGCTTCCTTCGCATGGGTCAGTTCGGCGAACTCGTCGACGTCGATGCCGATGGGAAACGCGCCTGCTTTTACCGTGCTGTTGAATGCGCGGAAACGACTGTCGCCAAGATCTTCAGCCCCCGCTTCTGCCTGGACATAGCGAGAAAAATTCTGCAGATCGGCCTCGCTCTGAAAACCCACCAGGTCATAGGAAAACATGGCGCGCATCAGCCACGCGTGCTGCGGAATCGCGGCGACGATTTGCTGCGGCGGCAACGGTATGTGCAGAAAAAAACCGATTCGCTGTTTAGCGCCCATCGCTCGCAGCTCGGCTGCCATGGGAATCAGGTGATAGTCGTGTACCCAGATGATGTCATCGGGTTTCAACAGCGACATCAGCTTGCGCGCAAACAGCTGGTTGACGCGGCGGTAAGCGCCTATGTAGTCGGCATCGAACCGGGCCAGGTCCAGGCGGTAGTGGAATACGGGCCACAACACGCCGTTGCTGTAGCCGAGGTAGTAACCGGCATGATCTTCAGCGGATAAATCCACCGTGGCCAATTTGACCGCGCCGGCCTGCTGAACATGCATGTCGCCCTCGCCGGCAGCGCCGCCCTCAATGATGTTGCCGCTCCAGCCAAACCAGAGCCCGCCGGTAGCGTTCAGTGAATCCCCTAATGCCACAGCCAGACCACCAGCCGCCGCCTTGCGCGGATCGGCAACGCGATTGGATACGACAACCAAGCGACTCATAGTGCAAAACCTATCGCGTTCCTGCACAAACGCAGCAGGGGCCACGGAACCGGCTTTGCCGGGCCGTAGGCGCCGCCCCCTGCAAGGGGGGAAGGGGCTACACAAAGTGAGCCTCCGACGGGGGTGTTCATACCATTTTTTCCCAAGGCGCAGACAGCCGGACCGCGGCATTGATGACGCCCACCATCGAATAGGTCTGCGGAAAATTCCCCCACATTTCACCGGTCACGGGATGCGTGTCCTCCGACAGCAGGCCCAAGTGGTTGCGGCAGGCCAGCATGGCGGCAAAAATCTCGCGTGCCTGCTCCTTGCGGCCAATGCGCGCCAGCGCGTCGATGCGCCAGAATGTACAAATATTGAAGGCGGTCTCGGGCTTTCCGAAGTCATCCGGTGCTTCGTAGCGACGCATGTAGGGGCCGTCGCACAAATACGTCTCCAGTGCATCCACCGTCGCAACAAAGCGCGGGTCTTTCGGGTCGATAAAGCCGACCTCGATCATCAGCAGAACGCTGGCGTCCAGGTCGCGGCCGCCAAAACTTTCTGCAAATGCCTGACGTTCTTCAGACCAGGACTCACGCAAGATTCGCTCCCGCATCGTTTGCGCGTGGCCTTGCCAGTAAGCCTCGCGCTCGGGTAGCGTGAGCGTGTGCGCAATCTTTCCCAACCGATCGCACGCGGCCCAGCACATCAGCGCTGATGAGGTGTGCACGCGCGCGCGCGTGCGCAGCTCCCACATGCCGGCGTCGGGTTTGTCGTAGGTGCGCCGGGCTTGCTCGCCGACTTCTTCCAGGCGCGTGAATTCAGCCAGGCCTGCACGGTGCAGCAGCCGCTCGTCATGGAATGCCTGCGCCGCGCCGAGCACCACGTTGCCATAGACGTCGTGCTGAAAATGCTCCTGCGCCTGGTTGCCAACGCGTACCGGGCCCATGCCGCGGTAGCCATCCAGGTGGTCCATGACCGATTCGGGCATTTCCCGCTCCAGCCCGATGCCGTACAAGGGCTGGATATGCCCGCCCTTGGCCTGCACCACTACATTGCTCAGCCAGCGCAAATAATCTTCCATGGTGCCGACTTCAGACAGGCTGTTGAGCGCACGCACAACGAAAAACGCATCGCGCAGCCAGCAGTACCGGTAGTCCCAGTTGCGCTGACTGCCGGGTGCCTCCGGAATGCTGGTCGTCATGGCGGCAACGATGGCTCCGGTGTCCTCAAACAGCGAAAGCTTCAGGGTGATCGCGGCACGGATCACAGCCTGCTGCCATTCCAGCGGAATATGCAGGCTCTGGCACCATTTGCGCCAATAGGCCACGGTTTCCTGCTCGAACATGCGCGCGGTGTCGGCAATGCCATCAGCCAGCGACTCGTCGGCGCCGAGCAGAAAATTATGTTCACGCGTCAGCACAAAAGGCTGGCCCGACATGATGTGCGACAGCGACGCATCGGTGTTCAGCCGCAGCGTCAGCGCGTCGCCGACAAAACGCAGGTGGTTGCTGCCCTGCGTCACCAAGGGCTTGCGGCGCCCCCAGTCAAAACGCACATCGAGCATGACGCGGATACGCGGCGCGCCGTGAATTGGCTTGACGCGCCGGACCAGCGTCATGGGCCGGAAAAAACGCGACCGGCTGTAGTAGCGCGGCGCAAAGTCGGTGATCTCGATCGCCTGACCAGACTTGTCGAACAGCTGCGTGCGCAACACCGCCGTGTTGGGTTCGTACCATTGCCGTGATTCGGCGAAGTCTTCGATCTCGATGCCGAATGAACTTGAGCCAGCCGCTGCTTCATCGCTGCTGCTGCCGGGTGCGTTGAGCCCTGGCTGAAGCAGGGCATTGAAAACCGGATCGCCGTCAAAGCGCGGAAGGCAGCACCACACAATGCGGCCGCGTGCGTCGATCAGTGCGCTGAAGGCGCAGTTGCCAATCACGCCCAGCGACAGCGATGGCTCGGCGGGCGCGGCAAACAGTGCCGAATCGTCTTTGCTGCTCATGATGTCATTCCCTGAAACGATTTTTTTGTATTCAGACCGGGGTTTTCAGGTAGCAAGCCGCCGTTCGGGCAGGCTTTCCGCAACCACTGGCGCAGGGCAGCGGGCGACGCGCAGCGGTGTTGCGCCACCGTCTCGCCGTCACCGACCTTGATGCCAGAGCCGCCCAGCGACTGCACCGCAGCAAATCCGGCCTCATCGGTCACGTCGTCGCCGGCAAAAAGGGGAACGCGACCTGCAAATGGCGCATGCAGCATGAAGGTGGCAATGGCCGTTCCTTTGCTGACACCGGCCGGCTTGATTTCGAACACGTACTTGCCGCACAGCAATTCGACGCCGGTACTGGCGCGGGTCGCCTCGGTCATGATCTGCCGGCAAAGCGTTTCCAGCTCGGGTGCGTGGCGGTAGTGCAGCGCAACCGCCGCTTTCTTGATTTCTACCTGCAGGCCGGCATGCTGCTTGGCCAGCGCGCTGGCCGCCTTGATGGCGTGTTGCAGATCGGGCGGCGCTATGCCCACCAGCTGGCCGTCAGCCAGCCGGCGCTGCGCACCGTGTTCTGCTGCTGAAGGCAACTCAAGCGGATGCAGGAATTCATCGAGATCGCTGAGGCGACGGCCCGACACAATAGCCAGCGCGCCGCCAACCTGGCTGAAAAGCAGCCGCAGCAGCGCCACCAGATCATCCGCCACCCGAACCGCTTCCGGCTGCGGCGCCAGGTCGGCGAGCGTGCCGTCAAAATCGAGAAAAAGAGCCGTGCTGCGGGGGGCGATGGCAGGGAGGGGAGGGAGCTGCTGCATGCAGACAAACCTTATCAGAGTCCGGGGCTGCGCCGTGTAGGCCGGGCCCCATTTATGGTCTTGTCCCCCGGCCATTTTGAGGTTGGGCCGTGCTTGCTTGTCCGGACACTGATCCCGCAACTGATCCAGCAACCCGGCCATGCCGAATTGACCCGTACGCCCCGGCGGATCAGCCCGCTGCAGCTTGCCGGGCGCCCGCGGCTATCCGGCGTTTATCCAGGCGTTGACTGCGGCAACCCGTGCGGCATGAACCTTCTCGCCGATCAACCGGCCATCGGCGCCGGCTTCTTGCGCCGCGCCCGCCACCACGCTGGTGTCCACCGACTGCGCGGCGTGCAATGCCAGCATCAGACGCCGCCGTTGCGGGTAAGCGGCATCGTCATGACCCAGGCGGCCCCGCGCATCGCATTCGCAGGCCAGCAGGGCTTCGTCAAAACGGGCCGGCTTGCGAAACGCGTCGCAGCGCTCCAGCAGGCGCACCAGCGCGGCGGCGCCCAGCTCGCTGCTGCGGTGAATATTGCCGTGCTCACGGGCCACGATGTCGGCCAGATCGCGGCAGTCGTTCGGCACGCGCAGGCGCTCGCAAACGTCTTTTAGCAGGCGGGCGCTGCGTGCTTCGTGGCCGATATGGCGCGGAAGCATCTCGGCAGGTGTCGTCCCCTTGCCCAGGTCGTGGCAAAGGCAGGCAAAGCGAACGGCCAGCGACGCTTCAAGCCGGGCAGACATGTCCAGCACCATCATCAGGTGAACGCCAGTGTCTATTTCAGGATGGTGTTCGGCGACCTGTGGCACGCCCCACAGCCGGTCAACTTCGGGCAACAATTTTTCCAGCGCCCCGCAGGCACGCAGTACGTCGAACAGGCGTGACGGTTTGCCCGTCATCAGGCCGCGCGCCAGTTCCTGCCAGACCCGCTCGGATACGAGTGCGTCGACTTCGCCGTCGGCAACCATGTCCTGCATCAGCCGGCCGGTCTCGGGCGCGACGGAAAAATCAGGAAAACGGGCTGCGAGCCGGGCCACACGCAAGATGCGCACCGGGTCTTCGCGGAAGGCATCCGTCACATGGCGCAGCACTTTGCGCTGGATGTCCCCGCGTCCGTCATACGGGTCGATGAACACATCAGAATTAACATTAAATTGGCCTCTAGCCCAGGCGGAATCTGCGGGAGCAGCTATTGAATTGATAGTGAGGTCGCGCCGCGCCAGGTCTTGCTCCAGCGTCACGTCGGGCGCGGCGTGCACCACGAAGCCGCGGTAGCCGCGCGCCGACTTGCGTTCGGTGCGCGCCAGTGCGTATTCTTCGCCGGTTTTTGGATGGATAAAAACCGGAAAGTCCTTGCCCACCGGTACAAACCCCTGGCCGACCAGTTCGTCAGGCGTGGCGCCCACCACGACCCAGTCGCGGTCCTGCACGGGCAGCCCCAACAACGCATCACGCACCGCGCCACCGACCAGAAAAACTTGCATCGGCCAAGTGTAGGGCGCCAAGCGCCCGGCCACGATTCCGGTGGAAAATTGCGGTTTCCTGAACCGAACCAACCGAACCAACCGAACTACTTTCCCAAAGGATTCTTCATGGCGACCCTCACCCTCGCACAGGCCAACCAGATCATCAGCGGCGCATTGGCCCACTCCAAAGCGGCCGGCTACAAACCCATGGGCATCGTGGTGCTGGACGACGGCGGCAACATCAAGGCGTTTGCGCGCGAAGACGGCGCCAGCATGTTCCGGTTTGAAGTGGCCCGGGGCAAGGCCTGGGGCGCGATCGGCATGGGTGCGTCCAGCCGGGTGCTGGGTGAGCGCGCCCGGGACAACCCGAATTTCTTCGTGTCGCTGGCATCAGCATCAGGCGGTAAATTTTTGCCGCAGACCGGCGCGGTGCTGATTAAGAATGCCGCCGGCGAATTGCTGGGCGCAGCGGGCGCCAGCGGCGGCACCGGCGACGAGGACGAAGCCATCTGCATGGCCGGTGTTCTGGCTGCCGGGCTGGTTAGCGGTTAAGCGCTGGGAAGCTTGGGGTCGTCAGGCAAACACGGGCCGAAAAAAGCTGCGTTCGTAGCTGACGATGCAGCCTGTGTCCGCCGCATATTTGAAGGCCGATTTGCACTCGTCATCTTCGAATGACCGCTGGCGGTAGGTTTCGTAAGCCGCCAGGCTGTCAAAGGTGAACAATGCCAGCGCGATGTTGTTGGCGCCTTCGCTGGGCATGAAATAGCCGTGGTGCCTGCCACCGAATTTTTCGACCAGCGGAATCCAGAGCTTGCCGTAGTGCTCGAATTCCGTGAGCTTGCTGGTGTTGAGCACGTAACGCAGGTAAATGGTGACCATGTCGCTCAACGCCCCGCCCGATACGGCTCATCGAAAATCACAAAGTCTTTTTCGGCCAGCGCGTCTTCTATCCAGGCCTTCATGCCGGGCAGGGCGCAGACGCGCTGGATGTAGTCGGTGATGTGCGCGGGCACCGGCAGCGCGAAGTTCTTCAGGCGTATGCAAACCGGGGCGAAATAGGCGTCGGCAATGGAAAATTCGCCAAACAGCATCTCCCCCTTGTGCTGCTGCAGCAGTTCGGTCCACATCGCGACCAGGCGCTGCACGTCGGCGCGAACCGCCGGCTGGTCACGCCAGACGATGGCGCCTACCTCAGGCAAGAAGGCCTCGATATTCACAGGGCAGGCGTTGCGCAAGGCGGTAAAGCCAGCGTGCATTTCGGCGCACACGCTGCGTGCACGCGCGCGCGCCCGCACATCCTGCGGCCACAAGTGTTTCTCGGGAAATCGCTCGGCCGCATATTCGGCGATGGCCAGCGTGTCCCACACCGCCAGGCCGTCGTCTACCAGCACCGGCACGCGCCCGACCGGGTTCACCGCCAGGATGGTCTGCTTGAAGCTGGAGTTGGCAGAGAAGGCATCTTCGCCGAAACGAACCATGACCTCTTCGAACGCAATTCCGCTCTGCTTGAGCAGAACCCAGGGCCGCATCGACCACGAGGAATAGTTTTTGTTGCCGATGTAGAGCTGGAGCATGATGCCTTTCGTCATGGAGGAGCCAAACCAAGCGTGATGCTAACGCGCGCCGGGCCTGGCATTCATGCGAAAAAAAGCCGGAATTGATGCGCGCCGCTTTCCAGGCGTGGCAGGGCGGCAGTCAGGCTTGCCGGATGGCCGTGATATCGACGTGCGAGGAATAGCTGGCCCCGCCAGGCTGGCGCGCTTCCATGACGCGGACCCAGCGGCCCATAGGCAGCGGCAGCAGAAAAGGAGCCCCCGAAAAACGCAGGTGTTCGACCAATGTCGCCGAGCCCTGTTCAAACCGGGCTGCCTCCTGGTGTTCGTCATCGCGCCAGACCAGCTTGAACACATCTTCCAGCCGCAGACCCACCACCAGGCGCTTGTCGGTTAATTGGTAGATCTCTGCGAACTGGCTGTTAACCGAGGTAATTTTCCCGTCGTTGTCAACGATCATCACGCCGTCGGCCATGCATTCGAAAAGCTCAACGACTTTCGGTGACTCGAGAATTGACGCGTAAAGCAGGGTGGAGAGCGCTGGCAGTTCGTCGTCCATCGACAAGGCATCGCCCAGGCGGCTCCAGATTCTGATGCGCCCGGCGTCTGGCAAGGGAAGGGACGCCACCCGCAGCCAGATGCCCCGGTGCTGAAAGTTGTAGGGTCGCTGCTGGGTTTTATGCCGCACAACCCCCGCTTCAATGTACTGCCCGATGCGCGGCATTTCCTCAGGCGTCAGGCGGTGTTCATAAAACCGTTTCAGATTGGCCCGGTAGGTCTCGCCCGCATGAAGGTGCCCGGCATGCTCCGGAAAAAAAGCCAGCATGGTGCTGTTCCACAGCACGGTGCGGTCTTCGGAATCAAACACGCAGCAACCGATCGTCAGGCTGTCCAGGACGTTGGCCACCGTCTTCAATATCGCCTCAGCTTGCATCAACACTATTCCCCAACAGGTTTGGCGGTATTAATTTTCAGCCATAAGCTGAAATCAGGAAAGGGCAGACCGCTGAAGGAGAAAAAAGTCAGTGCGGGACGCTTCCCGCCGCGGAGCCGGCCCGGTTCGAAGCGTTCTAAAACCGCCCTGCAGTCTTGCGCTTGGCCATCAGGCCGCTGCGCAGACCCTGCGCGCCGAGGTAAGACGGCGCAATCGCGCTGAGTGCCGACGGCGTGATGCCGAGTGCGTCCAGTCCAGGCACGGTACCGCTGGCGATGTTGTCGATCTTCATCGCGTCGAGGTTGTCGCGGCTCATCACCGGTTCGCCGGGCGCCAGCTCCATCAGCCGGGCCTGGATGCGCGCCAGTGGTCCGGGCAGGCCGAACACCGGCCGGCCGCGACCGTCATTGACGCCGGCATACTGGCCGGCCAGCTCAACCAGTTGCTTGAGCGTGAACACGTCGGGTCCGCAAGCCTCAAAGGTTTTTCCGATGGTCGAGCGGTCATGGAGGCATTGGACCACGGCGGTCGCAACGTCTTCGACCCACACCGGCTGGAAGCGCGCCTCGCTTGAGGCCAGCGGAATCACCGGGAACAGCTGCTGCAAACTGGCAAAGGTGTTGAGGAATTTATCCTCGGCACCAAAAATAACGCTGGGCCGCAGCAGCGTCACGTCCAGGCTAGACGCACGCAGCACCGCTTCGCCGCGCGCCTTGCTGCGCTGGTACATCGCCGGCGAATCGGGCGCAGCGCCCAGTGCGCTGATGTGCACGACGCGTTTGACGCCGCTCGTCTGGCAGGCGCTCACCAGCGCTTTGGGCAAGTCCACATGCGCCTTCTCGAACGCCGCTTCGCTGCCGTGCAAAATCGCGATCAGGTTGACCACCGCATCGTGGCCGGTCAGCTGCGCTGCCAGCGAAGCACTGTCCAGGCTGGCCACCTCGATCACATCGACCAGCGGCAGCATCTGCAAATGCCGGGCGCTGGCGCGGCGGCGCGTCAGCACCGTGACGTGGATTTGCTGCTGATTGAGTTTTTCGCAGACATGCCGACCGACAAAACCGCTGCCGCCGAGAACAAGAACTTTTTCCATAGCCCTGAATTTAGCGCGTTTGCGCTGTCTTCCGTGTGAAAAGGCCATTTACTTGATGATTTGGTGCCCCAGCTCAGGTAAAACCTGCGCGAGCAGCTATTGAAACTATAGCAATGCGATAAAAAATTGACCTGCCGCCCGGCGTTTGAGCAGCAGCGCAAGGAAGCCGAAGCTGTCTGATTTTTAGCGCCCATTCAAGCTGTTTGAATAGTAAAAAGTGCCTATAGACCACGTAATACCTGCGCTAGAAGCTACTAAATTAATAGCGTCCGCCGATAACTCTACCGATAGCTCAACCAGCGGCGCTGCCCGCTCCCGCATCGGACCTGGCGATCTTGCGCGGCTTGCCGAAGTCATCAATCGCCACATACGTCAGGCTGGCCTCCGTCACCTTGATGTAGCGCCCCTGCGCCCGAAAACGCTCGGCATACACCTCGACCTGCACCGTGATCGACGTGTTACCGATGCGCGTCACGCTGGAGAAAAACGACAAAATGTCGCCGACCTTGACCGGCTGCTTGAAGATGAACTGGTTCACCGCCACCGTGGCCATGCGCCCGTCCACGTAGCGCGCCGGCACCACCGAGCCCGCCAGGTCGACCTGGGCCATGACCCAGCCGCCGAAGATGTCGCCGTTGGCATTGCAGTCGGCCGGCATCGGAATGACTTTCAGCACTAGCTCCTTGTCGGTGGGCAGCTGCACATCGAGCCCGCGAGCGCCGCCGTCAGCCACCAGAGCAGCGTGGATTCCTGTGATACCCGTGGGAGTGCTTGATTCAGAGGACATAGGCACAATCTGAGTTGAAAAGTTAAAAAGATTCCAATGATTGTGACCCATGCGTTCCCGAGCTTCCGCCGCTGAATCATCCCTGCCCGCGCCGCCGCTGGTGCCCGGCTCGCCCGCCGCAGTAGCAGCCGCCCGCGCGGCCGCCGAGCGCTCCGACTGGGCCACGCTCAAGCGCCTCTTCCCCTACCTGTGGGACTACAAATGGCGCGTGGGGGCCGCCCTCGCTTTCATGGTCGGCGCCAAGCTGGCCAATGTCGGCGTGCCGCTGCTGCTGAAAGATCTGGTCGACACGATGAACATCAAGCCGGGCGATGTCCAGGCGATGCTGGTGGTGCCCGTCGCACTGCTGATCGGCTACGGCTTGCTGCGCCTGTCAACCACGCTCTTCACCGAGCTGCGCGA
>JANNKV010000078.1:0-8778 GCA_031396485.1 Polaromonas sp.
TTCCAGGGCGATTTTCTCGGTGTGCCGAACGAGGAAGAC
Source organism: Polaromonas sp. (assembly GCA_031396485.1). Taxonomy (GTDB): domain Bacteria; phylum Pseudomonadota; class Gammaproteobacteria; order Burkholderiales; family Burkholderiaceae_C; genus Polaromonas. The sequence continues at coordinate 40 of JANNKV010000078.1, forward strand.
CAGGAATACGATTTTTATCACTGGAGCGCCATTTTGCGCAGCGTGTCGGGCTTCGAGGTGTATCGCAAGGTCTACCGTGACGTGATCAAGCCCGAGCGCGTGGCCGAGCTGCTGATCCTGCGAGCCGACATGCCGCGCTCACTGCTGGGCTGCCTCAATGAGGTCATGCACACGCTCGCCATGGTGACCAGTGACGCATCGAGCGAAACCCAGCGCTGGGCCGGCAAGCTGCGCGCCGACCTGCAGTTCGCACGCATCGATGAAATTCTGGCTACCGGACTGCATGCGTTTTTAACGCAGTTTTTGGACCGCGTGAATGAACTCGGCGCGCACATCAGCCGCGAGTTTTTAGTGCCAGCGACCACATGAAGGAGAGGGAAAGCTTTCACTTCAAGCAGGGGCCGCGGAACGGGCTTTGCCGGGCCGCAGGCGCAGCGGCCCCCACGGGGGGCAGGAAGTTACGCGGAGCGAACGACCGTGGGGGCTTGGTTAACTGATGAAGTTGCATGTTCGGCATACCACCGACTACCGCTACACGGAGCCCTTGCGTTATGCGTTGCAAACGCTGTGGCTAACGCCGCTGTCGGGTACGGGGCAAACGGTTAATTTCTGGAGCGTCGGCGCGCCCGAAAAGCTGTATACACAGCGCGACGCTTTCGGCAACACGATCCAGTCGTACACCTTCGTCGGTAAAGAGTCGGACAACGTGCGCTGGAGTCTGGTTAATGCCGCCGGCGAGGTCGATACGCTGGGCGTGGCGGAGTTTGTGGACCCGGAAGCGCTGCCGCATCCGTATTTCTTCTTGCGCGCCACCCATCTGGCAGAGCCGCATGCTGACCTGGCCGCATTTGGTCGGCGGTTCGTCAGCGCGCCGCTGGTCGCCGGGCAGTTCGACATGAGCATGCTTCTGGCCCTTAGCCGAGGCGTTGCCAGCGCAGTCAGCTATGAAAAACATAGCACCGACGTCACCACAACAGCGCTGGAAGCGTTCACGGCGGGCGCCGGCGTATGTCAGGACCAGGCTCATGTGATGGTCGCCATCTGCCGCAGCCTGCAGATTCCGGCGCGCTACGTGAGCGGGTATTTTTACGCCGCCAACGAGCCTGATCTGGCCAGCCACGCCTGGGTCGATGTCTGCCTGGACGTGGAATCGCGCCGCTGGGTCAGCATCGACGTGACGCACAGCTGCCTGATCGACCAGCGCCACGTGCGCCTGGCGATGGGCACCGACTACAACGCCTGCCCGCCGATCAAGGGCGTGCGGCAGGGCGGCGGCACAGAGTCGATGACGGTGGTCATCACGATCACACCGGTTTGATTCCATTTCCATTTCAATCCGATATGTCGTTGCTTCGCCTTGCTGTGCTTCAGCACTGTCTGCGGCTTCGCGCCTAATCTCGTATCGAAATGGACGCGGAATGACGCGCGCCGGTGGTCAGGCTGGCGCGGGCGAATCTCGATTGACACCTTTTTCAATCAGGGCAGTATCCGACGTGGCAACACTTTGTTGTCGTCCATGAGGAGAGCAAAACAATGAAACTGAAACCATCTCTGGCCATCGGCATGGGCCTGATCGTCGCCGCAATGACTTTTTCTGGTTGCTCCGGCATGCCGGGGCAGACGAAATCGACCATGCTGGTTGATGGCGCTTCCGGGCTCGAAAATTTTGACCGACTCGGTGATGCCAACTGGCGTGCTGAAGACGGCGCCATCGTCGCCGACAAGGCCAAGGTGGCGAGCTACTTGGTTTCCAAAAACAGCTACAAAGACTTCCAGATCAAGGCCGAGTTCTGGGCCGACCACACCACCAACAGCGGCATCTTCATACGTCTGTCAGACCCGAAAGCGGTTGCGGCGACGAATTCGTATGAGGTCAACATTTATGACCAACGCCCCGAGCCGATCTACGGCACCGCCGCCATTGTCGACTTTGCAAAGGTGTCGCCCATGCCCAAAGCCGGAGGTAAATGGAACACCTTTGTCATCACGGCCAAGGGCACCAATCTGATCGTCGAGTTCAATGGCGTGCAAACCGTCAACATCAACGACAGCAAGTTTGCCAGCGGCCCGATTGCGCTGCAGTTTGGCAACGGCCCGAAAGATGCGCCGGGTGGTGTGATCAAGTGGCGCAAGGTGCAGATCACGTCGCTGTGATTCGTCCCGGGTCCCGGCGTGGCCGATCGGGGCAGTGCGTCAACGGTGGCGCACTTCCAGAATGCCAAACTTCATCGCCTCAGAATAGGTTTTGGCATCGTGCTGCGCCAGGTAAAGCAAAATTTTGGGCGCCTGCGCCTTGATCACGCGGGGCAGCAGGAAGCCCACAGCCACCAACGGCAGACCAGCCCAGAAATAACCTGATATGGCCAGCGCGGCCCCGATGCCGAGCAGCGGCAGGGAAATACCAACGACAAACAGGCGGTGCCGGACGTACTTTTGTGCAAGTACCGGGTTCACGATGACGTTGAAGCGCCCGGCTGGCAGGCCAGCAGAAAACTCGTCGTGCGGAACATTGAGCGCTTCATGCTCGGGCGGTACTTGATCGGACGGATTCATGGGTGGGCAGCTCTGACGCGGCAGGTCAGCGAAGTAGTTGGAGGCACTGCGAGTTTAGAGCTTCGCCATCAGGCACCAGAATTTGTATGATGCGGGAAGCAGGTCGCCGCATGAGATTGTTGGCTGCAACTATCAGAAAGGATATCCATGTCTTCCGTTCTTGAAAAACCCGCTTTAATTCCCACTGGCGACCAGCGCGTATCGATCTATCAGCCCGAGCAATCCGGTCTGGTTTTTCCGGCGCTGGCGACGTTTACCGACCCTGCCCAGGAGCGGCAGCATCGCAAGGAGAGACTGGTCGCCGCCTGCCGCGCGTTTGCGCTCCAGGGCTTCGATTACGGTTTCGCCGGCCATCTGACCGTGCGCGACCCGGAAAATCCGGGCCTGTACTGGACCAACCCAATGGCTGTGCATTTTTCGCAGGTCAAGGTGTCGAACCTCATTCTTGCCGACCACAGCGGCCGGGTGGTCGAGGGCAGGCATGCCATCAACCGCGCGGGTTTCGTCCTGCATTCGGCGGTGCATGAGCAGCACCCGGACATCGTCGCCATGTGCCACGCGCACACGGTGTACGGCGTTGCCTTTGCATCGCTCGGCAAAAAGCTGGAGCCGATCACGCAGGACGCAGCCGTTTTCTTTGAAGACCATGTGGTGATTGGCGATGACGCTGGGCAAGTGTCGGTCGAAGTCGAGGCCGGAAACCGGATTGCCAATTCATTCCGGGGCGTGAAGGCCGCCATTCACCAAAATCACGGCCTCATTACCGCCAGTCGCCATAGCATCGAGGCGGCAGCCTTCTGGTTCATCGCACTGGAGCGCTGCTGCCAGCAGCAGTTGATGATCGACGCCAGCGGAGTGGCGCCGCGCCTGGTGCCACCTGACCGCGCCCGCTACAGCCGCGAACACGTCGGCAGTGAATACATCGGCTGGCTGCACTTCCAGGCGATCTGGGCGCAACTGGTCGCGACGCAGCCGGATATGTTTGATTGAGCTACAGAATCACGCGATTTCCCAAGTCGCCTGATCTACGGCTCTTTGAGCAGCGCGGAGACGCCGTTTCGATGGCAATTTTCCGTGTTGGCCCTCTAATTGCCTGCCCCCAGCAGCTACTGAATTAATAGCAAGTCAGTCGCAACTTCATGGCCGGATCCGCGCTGCCACTTCGCGCCCCAGCTCGATCACCGCCATCGCGTAGTAGCTGCTCCAGTTGTAGCGCGTGATGGCGTAGAAGTTCTCGGTACCGGCCACATACTGCGCAGCATCGGGGCCGTTGAGCAGTTCGACCAGCGCCAGCGGACCGGTGTGTTGCAGCGCCTGACCGTCCAGCACGGCGCCTTTGTTCGTGAAGCTGGCGACGCCGAAGGTCGGCAAGATGTCGGGCGCCATCAATGCGTCCATGTCGAGGCGGCTTTTGTCGAAACTGACCGGGTAGTGCGTCGGCATGCCAGGCTGCCAGTTAAAAGCCTTGAAGTAACTGGCGACCGAGCCTATGACATCGGCGGGGCTGTCCCATAAATCGATGTTGCCGTCACCATCAAAATCCACCGCGTACTTGACCCAGCTCGACGGCATGAACTGCGGCATGCCCATGGCGCCCGCGAAGCTGCCGCGTGCATCGAACGGGTTCACGCCGCGGCGGCTTTGCAAAGTCAAAAATTGCTCGATCTCGCCTTTGAAAAATTCGCTGCGCTCTTTAGCCCGCGGGTGACTGGCCGGGAAGTCGAATGCCAGCGTGGTCAGGGCATCCATGACGCGGAAGCTGCCGGTGTCGCGGCCGTAAATCGTTTCGACGCCGATGATGCCGACGATGATCTCTGCGGGCACGCCGTATTCTGTTTCGGCGCGCTCCAGCGTCGCCCGGTGGGCGCGCCAGAAGCGCGCGCCGGCCTCAATGCGAACGGGGTCGATGAAACGGCTGCGGTAAACGCGCCAGTTTTTCTGGAAGGTTTTGGCGGGAGGCTGCATCAGGCGATGCACCGTGGCGTTGTAGTGCGACTGGCCGATGACATCGCGCACCCACTGCGCGTCAAGGTCGCGGCGGGCGGCCAGATCGTCAGCGAACTGCATGACATCAGGCCGCGTGGCGTAAAGCGGGCCCTGCGCAGCTGCCGTAGAGGCTCCGCTGGAGCCATTTGCCGTCTTTTTGAAGCCTTTCGGGCCTTCAGCCCAGGCGGAATGTGCGCCGGCAGCTATACAAATGATAGCGACCGTCAGGAAGCGTGAAAGCATGGGTTGTCGCATCCACCCAATTTTAAGCAGGCCAGGCCAGCCGGCCCAATTGCGCTTTAAGTTGCCGCAGTTGCGCCTGGGGTTGCGCGCTACCCATGCGGTCCGGCAGTGCGGCGGACTCTTGTGCATAGCGCTGCGACTCAAGCTGCATCAGCCAGTCATGCAGATCTTGTCCACGCTCGCCGTAGCGGGCCAGAACCAGCAGCGCCAATTGGCGCGGCGAGGTGGCTGGTGTACTTGGCAATCCGGCTTTGGCCAGGCGCTTGCGCGTGCGCGCCAGCAGGCGCAGCCAGGGGTCGTGCTGGGTGCGGTCCCACAGCGTCCAGGCACCGCCCAGCACGGCTGCCAGCACCACAATGCCGATCAATACATAGCTCAGGTCTTGCCAGCTGGGCGACTTGAAACCAATGTTTTTGAGCAGGTTAAGTTGCTTGCCCTGGGTGTAGTTCAGCACCCATTGATTCCATCCATTGTTCGTGGCCTCCCACAAGGCGCGCATCTGGGCTGCCAGGGTCGGGCTGAAGTTGCCCAGCGCCTGGCCGACTACGCCTTGTGGTGCGGCCAGCCGCTGGAAAGCGCCAGTGCGCCCGGGTGAGACGGCCGATGTCGGGTCGACCCGTACCCAGCCCTGGCCCGGTTGCCAAACCTCGGCCCACGCGTGCGCGTCACTTTGCCGCACCACCCAGAAGCCGTCGACGTTGTTGAGCTCGCCGCCCTGGTAGCCAGTCACGATGCGCGCCGGCACATCGAGGGCGCGCATCAAGATCACAAAGCTTGACGCCATGTGTTCGCAAAAACCTTCCTTGCGGTCGAACCAGAATTCGTCCGAGGTGTGCTGGCCATAGACGCCGGGCTCCAGCGTGTAGGTGAAGCCGCCGGTGCGCAGGCGTTCCATCACCACCTGCACCATCTGCGCGTTGCTCGCTTCAGCGTAACGCGGGTCCCGGCGCATGTCTGCCGCCAGTGCCAGGGTGCGGGGGTTGAAGCCTGGCGGCAGTTCGACGAATTCGCGCAGGGCCACTTCGTCCTGCGTCGGGCCGTGGGTGAACGCGGGGAAGCTCTGCGCCTTGTAGCGCACCAGATCATTGATGGGGCGATTCGTCAGCCACTGCAAGTCGGTCTGCATGGCCACTTCGTAACCCGGCACCACGGGCGGCTGGGAGAGGGCTTCCAGCGAGATCAGCCACGGCCGGCGGGTCGGCTCCAGCGTGACTTCGTAGTTGACCGGCGCGCCCGTGACCCGCAGGCTGACGCCTGTGCTGCGGCGGCCGAAAAAATCGGATCGGGATGAGATCCACTCGCGCCCGTTGAAAGTCGACAGCACCGGCCCGCGGAAGTACAGGTCGCGCTGCGGTGGCGGACTGCCTTCAAAGCGGATGCGCATGGCCACGCTGTCGTCGAGCGCCAGGCTGGCGATGTTGCCGACCTGCATGCTGCCGCTCAGGCCGCTGCGGCCAGCCATGGCGTCGCCGGGCACGCCCCACAGCGGCGCCATGCGCGGAAACAGCATGAACAGCACGACCATGATGGGCGCGCCAAGCAGCGCCATGCCGCCGGCGGTTCTGGCCGCCTGCAGCAAGGGCGGTTTGCCGACCGGCATATGGGCGTTGACCAGCACAGTGAGCAAGCCCAGCAGACCCAGCAGCATGCTGAAGGCTGTCAGCAGCGACTGCGAGTAGAAAAAGTTGCTCAGCATGCAGAAAAACGCGAGGAAAAAAACCACGAACGCATCACGTCGCGCCCGCAGCTCCAGCGTTTTCAGCGTCAACAGAACCACCAGCAACGTCACCCCCGCGTCGCGTCCCAGCAGCGTGCGGTGGGTGAAAAAGGTTGCCGCAATCGTCAGGGCCAGCAGCGCAATCAGCCACCAGCGGCCCGGCAGCGGTCGCGCCTTCAGGGCCAGCCAGCCGCGCCAGAGCAGCACGGCGCTGGCAAGCGCGCTGCACCAGAGCGGCAAGTGGCTGAATTGCGGCAGCAACACCCAGGCGATCACCCCCAGCAAAAACAGCGTGTCGCGTGCGTCGCGGGGCAGGGCGCTGGCGAAGGCGCGCAGGCGGTTCAGCATAAGGCCAGCGCCTCCAGACACTGCCGCTTGTGGGCCTCGCCGCTGGCAGGCTTGATCTCACGCGCGGGCAGCCGCAGCCCGTAGGCCAGGCCCAGCCTTTCGGCCTGCAGAACCCAGGCGCACAGGCGCGAAAGCTTGCGCTCGATGTCGCCGCTGCCGGTTTGCATGAAGTCGAGCCAGAGCTCATGTTGCTGGGCTTGCTGGGTGTCCCGCACCACCAGACCGCCGCCTTCGCTGCTGGCCTGCTCGCTGGCCGCTGCCGCCTTCTTCCAGACCACCAGCTTCATCGGGTCGCCGCGGCGGTAACCCCGCACGCCATCGAACTCGCCGCTGGCCTGGGCCTTCAGGGCCGCTGCTGCGCCACCTGTGCGCGGCACGCCTGGCGGCAGAGGCGGTGCGTGCGTCTCGGGGGCCGGGTACACCAGCATTTGAGCGGCCGGGCGCCAGACCGTCCAGACCCTGAACGTGCCCAGCGGAAAGCGGGTTTCGGCGGTCAGGGTCGGCAGCCTGTGCAGTCCGCGCCGGGCTGGCGTGAACGCCACTTGTACCAGGCTGCTGCCTTGGGCTGGCACGTCGGTCCAGGCCCAGTGCCGGGCGCTGTCCTTGTTTCCATCGACCGCCAGCGGGTTCAGTACGCTGAGGCCGATGCCATGCCGTATGGAACGCCTGTCATTCGTCAAATTGATATCAAAAGCGGTGGTGGCGCCCGCGTAGTTTGCGGCAGGCGCTATTAAATGCATAGCAATTCCGCGCAGCGTGCCGTGGCACACGTGCATGCCCACCAACGCACTGCCGGCCAGCAGGAAGGTCAGCAGGTAGCCCAGGTTGAGCTGGTAGTTGATCGATGCCACCAGCAGTACCAGCAGCGTCACGCCCAGCATGACGCCGGGCCTTGTCGGCAGAATATAGACCGTGCGCTGCGTCAGCGTGACGCTGTCGGTCAGCGGCAGCCGGTTCTCGAACCAGGCCTGAAACCGGCTTCTGGTGAAGGACACCGGGTTGGGAACAGAAAAAGTGGCAGCCATCGTGAGGTGCAGGCAGCCTCAGGGCAGCGGTGTGGCGTCAAGCATGGCCCGTACCTGCTCGACGGCGCCGCGGCCCGCGTCGCTGACAGGGATCAGGCGGTGCGCCGTGGTTTGCGGCAGCACGGCTGCAATGTCGTCCGGTGCCACATAGTCGCGGCCGTCGAGAAATGCCTGGGCTCTGGCCGCGCGCATCACCGCAATGCCCGCGCGCGGGCTCAGCCCCTGCAGAAACCAGCGCCCCGAACGGGTGGCCGCGATCAGGTCCTGCAGGTAGTTGAGCAGTGGCTCCGCAGCATGCACCTGCTGCACCTGATACTGCAGTTCCAGCAAGTCATGCGGTGCCAGCACCGCCGACAGCTTTTCGACCATTTCCCGCCGGTCGTTGCCGCGCAGCAGTTCGCGTTCGGCCGCACGGTCGGGATAGCCCAGCGAAATACGCATGTGGAAGCGGTCCAGCTGTGATTCGGGCAGCGCGTAGGTACCCAGCTGGTCGTGCGGGTTTTGCGTGGCAATGACAAAAAACGGCACCGGTAGCGGGCGGGTGGCGCCCTCGACGGTGACCTGCTTTTCTTCCATCGCTTCGAGCAGCGCGCTCTGGGTCTTGGGGCTGGCGCGGTTGATTTCGTCAGCCAGCAGCACCTGGGCGAAAACCGGCCCGGGGTGAAACACAAAACTTTCCTTCTGGCGCTCGTATATCGACACCCCCGACAGGTCGCTGGGCATCAGATCGGCGGTGAATTGCACGCGCGAAAATTGCAGGCCGAACTAGCGCGACAGCGCATGCGCCAGAGTTGTCTTGCCGACACCCGGCACGTCTTCGATGAGCAGATGGCCGCCCGCGAGCAGGCAGGCCACGCAGTCGCGCAC
>JANNKV010000007.1:0-4108 GCA_031396485.1 Polaromonas sp.
CGGCGTGCTGCTGGTGTTCGACGAAGTCATGACCGGCTTTCGCGTCGCACTCGGCGGCGCGCAAAGCGTTTATGCACGCAGCATTCCCGGCTTCAAGCCCGACATGACTGTGCTCGGCAAGGTGATCGGCGGCGGCATGCCGCTAGCGGCTTTCGGTGGCACGCGCGCCGTGATGGAGCAACTGGCGCCGATGGGTCCCGTCTACCAAGCCGGAACGCTGTCTGGAAACCCGGTGGCGACCGCCTGCGGACTGCAGACGCTGCGTGAAGTGCAAAAGCCCGGTTTCTACGACGCGTTGGGTGATCGCACGCGCAGTCTGGTCACGGGCCTGTCGGCCGCAGCCAGCAAGGCCGGCGTTCCTTTTTGCGGCGATAGCGAAGGAGGCATGTTTGGCTTTTTCCTGCTGGGTGACTTGCCGCAAAACTACGGCACGGTGATGACCACCGATGGCGCACGCTTCAATACGCTGTTTCATGGACTGCTGGATCGCGGTGTGTACATCGCCCCTGCGCTGTACGAAGCAGGTTTTGTCAGCGCCGCACACAGCGCCGAAGACATCGAAGCGACGATTCAGGCAGCCAGCGAGATCTTCTCAACGCTATCAAAATAGTAGCTGCTCGCGCAGGTATCACCTGGGCTAGCGGTCTAAAACATATAAAAATCGGCCTGGGTGCCGCTTTTTTGTGTCCTGTCAATGCCTGAAGTGCCGCACGCCGCTCAGCACCATCACCACCTCGCGCTCATCGGCCGCAGCAATCACTTCAGCGTCGCGCATGCTGCCGCCAGGCTGAATGACACAGCTGGCGCCCGCATCGACGACCACGTCGAGCCCGTCACGGAACGGAAAGAACGCATCGCTGGCCACGGCTGAACCCTGCAGCGACAGGCTGGCGTTGGCGGCCTTGATCGAGGCGATACGAGCCGAGTCAATGCGGCTCATCTGCCCCGCACCCACGCCCAGTGTCATGCCGCCGGCGCAAAATACAATCGCATTGGACTTCACGTACTTGGCCACTGTCCAGGCAAACAGCAGGTCCTGCAATTGAGCCGGCGTCGGCTGCAGTTTGCTGACGACTTTCAGGTCGGCCAGCGCCAATTCATGGTTATCAGCCGTTTGCATCAACAGGCCCGAACCGACGCGCTTGACGTCGACCGCGTTGCGCCCCTGCTTCCACGCCGTGTCGCCGCCGGACGGCAAATCAAGCTGGAGGATTCGCACATTCGCTTTGGCCTTGAAGACTTCAAGCGCCTCGGGCGTGAAAGCCGGGGCCATCAGCACTTCGACAAACTGTTTTGAAATCTGCAGCGCAGCCGCGCCGTCCAGCGGACAGTTCAGCGCAATGATGCCGCCGAAAGCCGAGGTCGGGTCGGTTTTAAAAGCTTTGCCGTATGCCTCCAGCGCATCGGCACCGACCGCCACGCCGCACGGGTTGGCATGTTTGACGATCACGCAAGCGGGCTGTAGAAAACTCTTGACGCACTCCCACGCAGCGTCTGCGTCGGCAATGTTGTTGTACGACAGTTCCTTGCCCTGCAACTGTTTGGCCGTGACCAGCGAGCCAGGCGCGGGATACAGATCGCGGTAGAAGGCCGCCTGCTGATGCGGGTTTTCTCCGTAACGCAGATCCTGCAGCTTGACGAAGCGGCCATTGGACTGCGCCGGAAAAACCGAATGATTGCAATCGGGCTGAATGCTGGAAAGGTAGTCGCTGATGGCGCCATCGTACTGGCTGATGCGGTTGAATGCGGCTACCGACAAGGAAAATTTGGTGGCCTCGGTCAGTTGCCCGGCTTTCAGCTCAGTCAGCACGCCCGCATACTGCGACGCGTCGGTTAGCACGCCGACATCTTTCCAGTTCTTGGCCGCCGAGCGAACCATGGCCGGGCCACCAATGTCGATGTTCTCGATCGCGTCTTCGAGTGTGCAGCCGGCCTTGGCCACCGTCTGCTCGAACGGATAAAGATTGACGACCAGCAAGTCGATCGTGTCGATGCCATGAGCCTTCAAAGCCGCCATGTGTTCGGGCACATCGCGACGCGCCAGCAGACCGCCATGCACTTTCGGATGCAGCGTCTTGACACGGCCATCGAGCATTTCAGGAAAGCCCGTCAGTTCGGCCACCTCGGTGACGGGCAAGCCAGCATCTGCCAGCAGTTTCGCCGTGCCGCCTGTCGACAACAGCTTGATGCCGAGGGCGTGCAATGACTGGGCGAACTCGACGATACCGGTCTTGTCGGAAACAGAAATCAGGGCATTCATGAGGGTCTTCTGGTTTTGAAATGAGGCAGCGGGGGGTGATCACCGGCTGCAAAACAGGCAAGCCGTGACGACTTTCGCCACAGCTTTGAAATACAGAAACGGGCTACTTGATGAGCTTGTGCTCGACCAGCTTTTTGCGCAGCGTGTTGCGGTTCAACCCCAGCCACTCGGCTGCGCGAGACTGGTTCTGCTCGGCGTGGCTCATGACCACTTCCAGCAACGGTTTTTCAACCACGCGCACCATCATGTCGTACATGCCGTCGGGGTCGGTGCCGCGCAAATCCTTGAAATAACCTTCCAGACTGGTGCGTACGCACTCTTCTATTTGTTTCTTGCTCATGCCGAAGCCCGCTCCTGATTTTTATTGTTGCTCAATGTCGCCCCGGTGAACTCGCCCGCATCCTTCGCATCCACTGGAATGCGGTCCATGCTGTTCCCGAGACTGTCGAAAAACTGGCCGACAGCAGCCAGCTGTGCCTGGCCGTCGTCCAGCAGATTCATCCGCGCCCGAAACCCCTCACCGCCCGGCAGGCTTTTCACATACCAGCCAATGTGCTTGCGTGCCGTTCGCACACCGGTGAATTCGCCGTACAGGTCATAGTGATCGACCAGATGATCAAGCAGCAGGCGTCGAACCTCGGCGACCAGCGGCGGCGCCAGCTGCGTGCCGGTAGCCAGAAAATGCGCGATCTCGCGAAAAATCCACGGTCGCCCCTGCGCCGCACGGCCCACCATCACCGCGTCGGCACCGGTAAAGGCGAGCACATCACGGGCCTTTTGCGGGCTGTCAATGTCGCCATTGGCGACCACCGGAATTCGCAGTGCCGCCTTGACCGATGCGACCGTTTCATATTCGGCCAGGCCCTTGTAGCCCTGCTCGCGCGTGCGCCCGTGCACGGCGATCATCTGAACACCCGCAGCCTCAAAAGCGCGCGCCAGACTCAAGGCGTTCTTGTGCGACTGGGCCCAGCCGGTTCGCATCTTGAGCGTCACCGGCACATTGCGGGGTGCGCACGCAGCGACCACCGCCTCGACGATCTGCAGCGCTAAAGGCTCGTCCTGCATCAGGGCCGAGCCCGCCCATTTATTGCAGACCTTTTTGGCCGGGCAGCCCATGTTGATGTCGATGATTTGCGCGCCGCGGTCAACGTTGTAGGCCGCAGCTTCCGCCATCATCTGCGCGTCCGTGCCGGCAATTTGCACCGCGATGGGTTCCACCTCACCATCATGGTTGGCACGTCGCGACGTTTTCAGGGTGTCCCACAAATCGCGGCGGGAAGTCACCATTTCGCTGACCGCGTAGCCTGCACCCAGCTTCTTGCACAGCTGGCGAAAAGGCCTGTCGGTCACACCCGCCATCGGCGCGACAAACAGGTTATTTGCCAAAGCGTAGTGGCCGATATTCATTGGGAAGTTGGGGGTGCTGACAGCGACAAACAGGCAGTGGGAAGCGGTCATTGTAGCTGCCCAAAATTTCAGCAATTGAAATTTGAACACAGATTTGTAAGCGCCTTCCTGACAGCCCCGCTCCTTGCGTGCTGCCTATACTCAGCGCCAAATGGACGCCTGGATCAATCACCTTCTGGAACTGCTGGCCTTGCCGCAATTCGGGCTGAGCACGGTATTCGTGGTCTCCTTCATTTCCGCAACCCTGGTGCCGCTCGGCTCGGAGCCGGTCGTGTTTGGTCTGGTCAAACTCAACCCCGCGATGTTCTGGCCTGCTGTCCTGGTGGCGACTTCCGGCAACACGCTGGGCGGCGCGCTCGACTGGTGGATGGGTTTTGGTGCACACAAGGTGGTCGACAAGTACCAGCATTCATCGCACCACGGCCGTGCTGTGCGGTGGCT
>JANNKV010000147.1:0-13170 GCA_031396485.1 Polaromonas sp.
TTCAGCCAGGTGGTGGGCGGTATTGCGGAACCGACGCCGTCTTGATCTGGTGGTTTCAGGGGGTGGATCGGCGCTATTAAAATAGTAGCTGCTCGCGCAGGTAGTACCTGGTCTGCAGGCCTAGAACACATTTAAATCGCCTTCAGAGCCCCCTGAAGAGCATCCGGCGTATCCGCGAAGGTGGGTATCCAGCTTTACCCGCCGCGAGCTCCACTGCCCACTGGATTCCCGCCTCCGCGGGAGTGACGGATTCTTGCGCTGTTCCCGCTTATTCGGGCGATGAGCACCGCCGCATTGCTGCACGCTCCTCACAGCTTCATGCGACACGAGCTGGCTAGTCGGCGCATGGCAAGCGTCCTATCGTTGCGGGCTACCCAAAGCGACACCAGGACGAACAACCCATGCCATCTGCCGCCCCCGCGCCCGAATCTGACAAGCACGGGCACCCTGCCCGCCTGGCCCCGCGCGCCTGCTACGGCCTGGCCGCGCCGCGCCGTGGCGAGCGGTTATTTCCCTGGGCATTCGTGCGCCGGGCGCTGCGGCCCGATGACATGGCCGTCAGCATCCGCTTTTGCGGCGTTTGCCACAGCGACCTGCACGCCTCACGCGGCGCCGGGCCGTTTCCTTTAGTGCCCGGTCATGAAATCGTCGGCGAGGTCACGGCGGTCGGCAGCGCGGTGACCCGATTCAAACCGGGCGACAAGGCGCTGGTCGGCACCATCGTCGATTCGTGCGGCGAATGCGAGCCGTGTAAAAACCGGCTCGAACAATATTGCCGCGAAGGCGTTGTCACCACCTACGGCGGCAAGGACCGCCTTGACGGCAGCGTCACACGCGGCGGCTACTCGAATGAAATCGTGGTCGATGCTGCTTTTGCCTATCACCTGCCGGCCGGGCTGGATGAAGCCGGTGTGGCGCCGCTGCTGTGCGCAGGCATTACGACCTGGTCACCGCTGAAGCACTGGGGCGTGGGGCCGGGCATGACGGTGGGCATCGTGGGCCTGGGCGGGCTGGGTCACATGGCGGTGAAGCTGGCGCATGCGCTGGGCGCGCAGGTCGTGGTCTTCACCACGTCGCAGGCGAAGATGGCCGATGCGCTGGCGCTGGGCGCCGACGAAGCGGTGCTGTCGACCGACGCCGCGCAGATGGCCGCGCAGGCGTGGCGCTTCGATTTCATCCTCGACACCGTCAGCAGCCGGCACGACCTGAACCCGTATCTGGGCGCCTTGAAGCTCGACGCCACGCTGTGCTGCCTCGGCATCCCGGCCAGCATGGACTTCAGCCCCTACCTGCTGACGATCGGCCGCCGTTCGCTGGCCAGCTCGGGCGTCGGCGGTACCAGGGAAACGCAGGAGATGCTCGACTTTTGCAGCCAGCACGGCATCACGTCCGATGTGGAAGTGATAGCCGCCGCCGGGATCAACGAAGGCTTTGAGCGGCTGGAAAAAGGCGGCGTGCGTTTCCGGCTGGTGATCGACATGGCGACGCTGCAGCCACCGGTCAAAACGGGCTGATCACGCGCCGTTGTAGCGCAGCGCCGCAATCAACGCCGTCAACGCGGGCGGCGTTTGCCGGCGGCTCGGGTGGTACAGGTAGCAGCCCGGAAAACTCGGGCACCAGTCGGTCAGCACGCGCACCAGCCGGCCGTCGGCAACAGGCCCGGCCACTTCGCTTTCGTAGGTAATGGCCACGCCTTGCCCGGCCAGGGCCGCTTTCAGAATCATCTGGCCATCGTTGAAGACCAGCGGCCCGTCCACCCTGACCTGAAACGGCCGGCCGTCATCGCCGGGGTCGGCAAACTCCCACGCGTACAAGCCGCCGCCCGAGGCAAAACGGTAGTTGATGCAGCGGTGGCCGGCCAGTTCCTGCGGCGTGGCCGGCGTGCCGTGCGCGGCAAAATAGCCAGGCGTGGCGACCACGGCAAAGCGCAGGTCGGGCCCGACGCGCACGGCAATCATGTCTTTGCCGACCTTTTCGCCGAAGCGGATGCCCGCGTCGTAGCGGCTGGCGACGATGTCGGTCAGGCCGTCGTCTATCGTCAGTTCAACACGCACGTCCGGGTTCGCGTCCAGAAAAGCTGGCAGCACCGGCCAGACGACCGACGTGGCAGCGTACTGAAAGGTGGTGATGCGCAAGGTGCCCGCTGGCTTGTCGCGCAGGCTGCTGAGCGCCATCAACTCGGCGCCAATGTCTTCGAACGCCGGGCGCAGGGTTCTGAGCAACTGCTCGCCGGCCTCGGTGGCGCGCACGCTGCGGGTGGTGCGCGCCAGCAGGCGCAGGCCCAGACGCGCCTCCAGCGCCTTCATCGCGTGGCTGAGCGCCGACGGCGACATCCCCAGCCGCGCAGCCGCGCGCGTAAAACTCATTTCATCGGCCACCACGACAAAGGCCGACAGGTCATTGAGTTCATCGCGTTTCATTGCTGCGCCAGTTTCATTAGTTCATGCCGATTGTGCCGGCTAGTCAACGAAGTGTGGCGTGCCTACAGTCAAGCCATTGAGCCCGTCGGGCTTTCAACATCCTTTGAAACAAGAGAAAAACACATGCGTTACAAACAACTCGGCCGCACCGGCCTGATGGTCTCCGAACTCTGCCTGGGCACCATGACCTTCGGCGGCGGCTACGTCTGGAGCCTGATGGGCGACGTGCAGCAGGCAGGCGCTGACGCCATGGTCGCCCGCGCACTGGCCGCCGGCATCAATTTCATCGATACCGCCGATGTGTACTCGGGCGGCAAGTCGGAATCCATCATCGGCACCGCCCTTAAAAACCTCGGCATCAAGCGCAGCGACGTGGTGCTGGCGACCAAGGCGTACGCCGCCACCGGACCCGGCCCGAACGACCGCGGCGCCTCACGCGGGCACCTGCTGGACGCGGTGGCAGCCAGCCTGAAGCGCCTGGGCACCGATTACATCGATCTGTACCAGCTGCACGGGTTCGACGCGCTGACGCCCGTTGACGAGACGATGCGGGCCCTTGACGACATGGTGCGACACGGCATGGTGCGCTACGTGGGCGTCTCGAACGCGCGCGCCTGGCAGGTGATGAAGGCCAACGGCATCGCCGCCCAATCCGGCTGGGCCCGGTTCGAGAGCCTGCAGGCCTATTACTCGCTGGCCGGGCGTGACCTGGAGCGCGATATCGTGTCGATGCTCGATGACCAGAAAGTCGGCCTGCTGGTGTGGAGCCCGCTGGCCGGCGGCCTGCTGTCGGGCAAGGTCAGCCGCGACCAGACGGCTCCAGACGGCACGCGCCGCGCGCAACTCGATTTCCCGCCGATTGACCAGGCCCGCGCGTTCGACTGCATCGACGCGATGCGGCCGATTGCCTCTGCGCACGGCGTGTCGGTGGCGCAGGTGGCACTGGCCTGGCTTCTGCACCAAAGCCATGTCACGTCGGTGATCGTCGGCGCCAAAAACATCGGTCAGCTCGACGACAACATGGCGGCGTCCGCACTGAAGTTGTCTGCGGCCGAGCTGGAAAGCCTGAATGCCGTCAGCGCGCTGCCGGCCGAATACCCCGGCTGGATGGTCGATGGCTGGGTGGCGTCGGAGCGGCTGGTAGCCTGAAGGCGGTACGGTGACTACGGGTTGCTATGGAAACAGTAGCTGCCCGCGCAGGTAAATCCTGGGCTGGAGGCCTGTTTCACTTGAATTTTGCGATTGACAGCGCGTTTTTCACGCGTCATTCCCCGCGCAGGCGGATATAACCGCAGGTTTTCAAGATTTTTGAAGGTCATTCAGGCCTCTAGCCCAGTATTTACCTGCGCTAGCAGCTATTTTATTCATAGCATCAATCAGCTGACGACAACGGTCCAAGCCCTCAAATTATTTCTTCAACCCTGCCAGCTTCGCAAAAGCCGACTGCATCGCGCCCGCAGCCGCAGGCTGCTGACCACCCCGCCCTTCATTGCCGCGGTTCTGGCCCGGCCTTGCGCCTTCAAAACGGTTGTCGCGCGGCGCGCCGCCCGGCCCTTGTCGGCTGCCCGCCGGCGCATCGCCGAGCTTCATCGTCAGGCCGATGCGCTTGCGCGCCACGTCGACCTCGGTCACGCGCACTTTCACGATGTCGCCGGTTTTGACAACCTCGCGCGCATCGGTTACGAACTTGTGCGACAGCTGGCTCACATGCACCAGTCCGTCCTGGTGCACGCCAATGTCGATGAACGCTCCGAACGCGGCGACGTTGCTCACCGTGCCTTCGAGCGTCATGCCTTCCTTTAGGTGCTTGATGTCCTCGATGCCGTCGTTGAAGCGCGCCACCTTGAAGTCGGGGCGCGGGTCGCGTCCTGGCTTTTCCAGCTCGGCCAGGATGTCTTTCACGGTGATGACGCCGAACTTGTCATTGGCAAACAGCTCGGGCTTGAGCGTTTTGAGCATCTCGGCGCGGCCCATCAACTCGGCCACCGGTTTGCCGGTGTGCTTGATGATCTGCTCGATGACCGGGTAGGTTTCCGGATGCACGCCGGTCATGTCGAGCGGGTTGCTGCCGCCGCGCAAACGCAGAAAACCCGCGCTCTGCTCGAAGGTTATGGCGCCCAGTCCGGTCACTTTCAGCAGATCGGCCCGCGACGCAAACGCGCCGTTCGCATCGCGCCAGCGAACGACTGATTTGGCCACCGTCTGGCTCAGGCCCGATACGCGCGCCAGCAGCGGCACGCTGGCGGTGTTCAGGTCCACGCCGACGCTGTTGACGCAGTCTTCCACCACGGTGTCGAGGCTACGCGCCAGGTCGCTTTGGTTCACGTCGTGCTGGTACTGGCCCACGCCGATCGATTTCGGGTCAATCTTCACCAGCTCGGCCAGCGGGTCTTGCAGGCGCCGTGCAATGCTGGCGGCGCCGCGCAGGCTCACGTCGACGTCGGGCATTTCCTGCGACGCGAATTCACTGGCCGAATATACAGACGCGCCGGCCTCGCTGACGACGACTTTTTGCATGTCGGGTTGGCCCGAGAGTTTGGCCACCTGCTTGATCAAGTCCGCCGCCAGCTTGTCGGTTTCGCGGCTGGCCGTGCCGTTGCCAATGGCGATCAGGTTCACGCCATGCTTTTCGCACAGCTTGACGAGCGTGTGGAGCGAGCCTTCCCAGTCTTTGCGCGGCTCGTGCGGGAACACGGTCGCGGTTTCGACCAGCTTTCCGGTCGCGTCGACCACCGCCACCTTCACGCCGGTGCGAATGCCCGGGTCCAGGCCCATCACCACGCGCGGGCCGGCCGGCGCTGCCAGCAGCAGGTCACGCAGGTTGTCGGCGAACACCTTGATCGCGACTTTTTCGGCGTCTTCGCGCAGACGGGTGAACAGGTCACGCTCCAGTGACAGACTGAGCTTGACGCGCCAGGCCCAGGCCACGCATTTGCGGATCAGATCGTCGGCGGGCCGCGCCTGATGGCTCCAGCCCAGATGCAGGGCGATCTTGCCCTCAGCAAGCGACACCACAGGCCCTTTGACAGGCGCCGCGGATGCGCTAATAGCCAGTTCGGGCAGCACCAGCTTGGCATCCAGAATCTCAAGCGTGCGGCCGCGAAAGACTGCCAGCGCGCGATGCGAGGGCACGCGGCCGATCGGCTCGTCGTAGTCGAAATAATCCCGGAACTTGGTGTTGTCGGCGTTGTTCTCGTCCTTGCCGCTGACCAGCTTGGACGAAAAAAGCCCTTCGCTCCAAAGCCACTGGCGCAGCGGCTGCACCAGTGACGCGTCTTCCGCCCAGCGCTCCGACAAAATGTCGCGCACGCCGTCCAGCACAGCCTGCACGGTGGTGAAATCGTCGCCGCTCTCGTTTTTCTCGGCTTTGACGAAGGCGGCGGCTTCGTCGGCAGGCACCAGAGAAGGATCGGCAAACAACAAATCAGCCAACGGCTCGATGCCGGATTCGCGGGCAATCTGCCCCTTGGTTCGGCGCCTCGGTTTGTAGGGCAGGTACAAGTCTTCCAGATCCTGCTTGGTCGCAGCCAGTGAAATCGCGGTGCGCAGCTCGGGCGTCAACTTGCCCTGCTCTTCGATACTTTTCAAAATGGCTTCACGGCGGTCGGTCAGCTCGCGCAGGTAGCCCAGGCGGTATTCCAGTTCGCGCAGCTGGATGTCGTCCAGCCCGCCAGTGGCTTCCTTGCGGTAACGGGCAATGAAGGGCACCGTGGCGCCGCCATCAAGCAACTCGACGGCCGTCAGAACCTGTCGTTCATGGACTTTGATCTCGGCGGCAATCTGACGAATTATTTCTTGCATGGGTGGGGTCAATGGAGAATCGAAAATGGCTCACGCCGCGAGGAAAACTGGGTCGCGCACGCCAACTGACGCGGAGGGTCGGCATTGTCCCACAGCTAAAGCAGTGACCACTTCGCATAATTTGTGTAATGTCGGAGAGGAATACGCACGCCACACGATGCGTTTCACGTCGAACCCCATTGCAAACTCGGCATTCACCTCGCTTCCGATCCGATCCTCCAGGGAGCCTTTATGCGCGCAAGAACCATTCTTCTGATTTTGTCCATCGTCGTGGTGGCCGCTTTTGTGGCCCTCAATGTCGATGAATTCACCCGGGCGAGCGTGCTCAGTCTGGGTTTCACCAGCGTGCAGGCGCCGCTTGGGCTGGTAATGCTGGCCTTGCTGGTCGCCGCTGCCGTGATTTTTCTCGGCGCCATGATCTACATGCAGAGCAGCAATTTGCTGGAAACGCGTAACTATGCACGCGAGCTCAGCACCCAGCGGGAGCTGGCAGACAAGGCCGAGGCGTCCCGTTTCACCGAATTGCGTCATTACCTCGAAGCACAAACAGCCGCGCAGCAGCGGCGCGAACAGGCGGCCGAGCAGGTCTGGGGCGATCGTTTCGCGGCGCAAAACAAGCTGTTGCTGACTCGCCTGGAGCAATCGGACAACTCCATGGCGGCGTACATGGGCCAACTTGAAGACCGCATCGAACGCCGTGAAAAAACGCATTTCATGGAGCCGACCGACAGCTTCAAGTCGCCTTTGGTCTGATCAGCGCAGCGGCCCGAGTACGCAGATCGAGCTGGCTGACGGCGATTGGCTAGCCTGAAAACGAGCCGTTGGCGTCTGTAAGAACCTGGCCGCACCGCCGACAAAACCCTGTTGTGGTTGAAAGACGCAAGGCCGCCGGCCTGACCCTTCCGCGACGCTGCCAGGAGATTTGTCATGCATCCAACCGATACAAAATTAATAGCTGCCTGCGCAATGATTACCTGGGCTGGAGGCGTATTTTCTGCTGAACCCGCGTGTTCTGCCAGCTCGGGCGACAACGTGACGCCCGTGATCGAGCTGTACACCTCCGAGGGTTGCAGCTCCTGTCCGCCAGCCGACAAATGGGCCTCATCGCTCAAGAGCAGCGGCGCCGTGGTTCAGGCTTTTCACGTCGGCTACTGGGACTACATCGGCTGGGTGGACCGCTTCGCGGCACCGGCCTACACCAGTCGCCAGCGCGAAGTTGCAGCCACCAACCAGTTGCGCGGCATCTATACGCCCCAAGTGGTGCTCAACGGCAAAGACTGGCCGGGCTGGCACGCGTCGAAGTCGAATCTGGCGGCAAAGAAGGCGGCGCGCATCAGCATCACGCTCAAACAGGTGGACGCTGATCGTTTTGAGGCACGCATAGCAGCTGCGGCTGGCGCAGGCGCCCTGCCCTGGTCAGCCTACTGGACGGTGACGGAGAACGGGCATAACTCGAAGGTGCAGGCGGGCGAAAACGCCGGCGAGTTTTTAAAGCATGACTTCGTTGTGCGCCAGTACACGCAGGCCGGCAGCTACACGACGGGCGAGGACAAACCCCAAACGCTGGCGCTGCGCAGCATCGCCGCCACGCCGGGCCATCAGCGACAGGTCAATCTGGTGGTGTTTGACAAGAAGACCGGGGACACCCTTCAGGCGGTGAGCCTGCAATGCGGCTGAAAAGGGCATGTGCTGCGAATCAAGGCCGCGCGGGGAAGATCCGGCCCGGCCTGATTACGCTGAGATGTAGTGTTCTGTCGTCAGCGGCAAGGTAAACCGTACCCGCGTTCCGGCACCGAGCTTGCTGGCAATGATCAATTCGCCACCGGTTGCCTTGGCCCGCTGGCGCATGCTGGCCAGCCCTTTCCCGGTAGGGCGCCCGTCCCGGTCGCGTCCGATGCCAGCGCCGTTGTCGCGCACCTCAAGCACCATGTGATCGCTTTCCGGAACAAACCTGCAGACCACCTCGACGGTGGACGCATTGGCGTGACGCATCACGTTGGCCAGGCATTCCTGCGCGATGCGAAGCACCTGCTGGGCCTTCTCGCCGCGTATGGCCTCAAGTTCGACGCACATGTCGACCTTCCAGGCCATGACGATGCCGAGCTTGTCCAGGGAATGCTGCACGCGGTAGCGCAGGCGTCCGAGGGCTTCGATCACGCTGTCGTTGCCGCTGTCGATCGCGTCCACCGTCATTTTCAGATCGAGCAGGCAATTTTCGAGTGCCAGCGCCACCGCCTGCTGCTGCGGCGCCTTGTCGTCGAGCGACGAAAGAATGCTGACCAGCTGAGAGGCCACGCCGTCATGCAGGTCCTGCGCAATGCGGCGTCGCTCACCCGCGACTGCCGAGGCGGCGATATCCATCTGGCTGTGGTCAAAACCGGTGTGCCGCTGAAACCCGCTGCTTTCAACAAACATCGGCTCCGACGTTTCCGCGCGATAGGTCACGAGGTGCCACATCACCAACAAGAAAGCCGCGTAGAAGTGGTGCAGCAAGCCGATTCGACCCGTTCCGCTGGCCAGCAAAATGTCGTCCAGGCCAATGCCGATACCCAAAACACTGCCGGCCAAAGCCAGCCAGCAGCGGTAATTGCGGGTGACATAGACCTGTTTGGCGATGCTCGATACCAGCACCACGGCGGCAAACAGGTTGACCATGATCCACACGTCATGCGCCGTTTGCTGCCCGCTGCTGCCCCAGTGGCTCCAGTGAAGTGCAACGCCACCGGCAATCGCCTGCGCACCCAATGCCAGAGTCACGCCCCTGCCCGCGAGGCCTGCACTGGTCAGCAGAAAAGAGGAAATGCTGATGATCAGCACCTGGAAGCCGGCGTCAGTGACGTACGCACTGTGCCGGCTGCTGCCGGCGAATTCAACGGAAGTGCTGACCACCAGATGCGCCATCCAGGTCACCGCCGCGATAGCCAGCGCCAGATCGATGGGATTGCGGTGCTTGAGCCAGGCGTTCCAGGAACCCCACAGCGCAACCATGGCGAGCAGTGCACCGATCAGGGCACTGGCAAGCATGAGGCCTTGATGCGCCGCAGGGGACATGTGCAGTCCGGTTTTAAGTTAAAAAAGCCTAAAAAAGCCCGCGATGAACCGCGTAGCTGACGGCTTGCGCACGGGTGCGAACCTGCAGCTTGCGGTAGATATTCTTGATGTGGGTGTTGACGGTCTGGCAACTGATTGTGAGTTTGACGCCGATCTCACCACTGGTGTAGCCTGCGGAAACCATTTTCAGTACGCCCTTTTCGCGTTCGGAAAGCTTTTCCCGGTATACGCCTGCCGGCAGTTGGGCCACTTCAGGTTGATGCTCGAGCTTTTGCAGCATGCGCCGCGCAAGGCTGGGTGTGATTGATGCGCCGCCGTTGACGACCTGCAGAACGGACTGCGGAATGTTGCCGAACCACGAATTTTTGACCAGGAAGCCGGTGGCACCCAGCTCGAAGGCGCGCAGGGTGTGCTCTTCGTCTTCCATGGCAGAAATCACAATGGCTTCGGCCATGGGGCGCACGATTTTCATGTGCTCGATCAGGTCGAAGCCATTGCCGTCGCCGAGGTTGAGGTCTACCAGCATGACATCGAATTCATGCTGAAGAATGAGGCGCCGGCCTTCCTTGACGCTGCTGCCTGCGGCAACCAGATCGGTCCGCAAGTCACCGAGCAGCTCACGCGAAACGACGCTGCGCATGTTGGCGTCGTCATCGATCAGCAGAACGCGGACCGGCGTGCCGGGTTGCCCCACCAGATAGTCGGGCCACATCGAATTCGTGTAGTCGTTTGACGAGTTCCCGAAATCCGCGTGACCGTTTGAATCTTGAGTCTTCAGCGATCGTGTCGTCGCCGTTTGATTCAGGTTTTCCATTGTTTCCCCTTCCCTTGTTTGGCCGTAAGTTGCATACAACTGGCTCTTTACTGGACTTTTATTGGCTTTTGCGAATTGTGCATGGTGCCTGCACTCTTTGTCACCTCAGTGACGATTGTTAACGGCTATTTTGATCACAAGCTGTTGCGAAAGATAGTGACTTTCGTCACTCCTGCGATGTGAATAAGGCACGTTCCGTGCGTTAGTTTGACTTCTTACCGGAAACTTTCAATCAGATACACAATTTTACGACTTGGGCTGAAAAGCGCAAGCAAATCGTAATCTCCACGTAAGCATGTTAACGGTTATGAGTACTTTGTAGTTCTTTCACATCATCAACGTCACAGCAGTGAATGCAAGTGTGAGTAAGCAACTGTAGCGTAATTAGCGTCTGAATGCCCGCAAAACCGGACTGACGGGCGGCTCGTGTGGTAGGCGAGCTCATCCCGGGGAATTTGCAAGCCTGCGAGGTGCGTGGGGTATGAAACAAGTAACTAACATGTCGCCGCCGCATCATCCATACTGGGCTCATCGGGTTGAACCCACTCCAAAAGTTGAATTGCGCACCATGAGCAAAACGTCACCCGAAAAAACATCCACCGAAAAAAGCCGGATCCGTTTCCTGCTGCTGGAAGGCATTCATCCTTCCGCTGCCGCCGTGCTTCAGGCGGCCGGCTACACGCAGATCGAAAGCCTGCCCGGCGCCCTGCCTGAAGATGAGCTGAAGATCAAAATCGCCGACGCGCACTTTGTTGGCATTCGCTCGCGCACGCAGCTCAGCGCAGATGTGTTCGCCCACGCGGCCAAGCTGGCTGCCGTCGGCTGTTTTTGCATAGGCACCAACCAGGTTGACCTGAACGCTGCCCGCGAACGCGGGATTGCGGTGTTCAACGCACCGTTCTCAAACACGCGCTCGGTAGCTGAACTGGTGCTGGCCGAAGCCATCTTGCTGCTGCGCGGCGTCCCTGAAAAAAGTGCGGTGGCGCACCGCGGCGGCTGGCTCAAGTCGGCTGACAACGCCTACGAGATTCGCGGCAAGACGCTCGGCATCGTCGGCTACGGTTCAATTGGCACGCAGCTCTCGGTGCTGGCTGAGGCGCTTGGCATGCAGGTGGTGTTTTTCGATGTCGTCACCAAGCTTTCGCTGGGCAATGCCCGACAGATCAGCCGCCTGCATGATCTCCTGGGCCAGTCGGATGTGGTGAGCCTGCACGTGCCAGAAACGCCCGCGACCGAGTGGATGATCGGCGCGCCTGAGATTGCGGCGATGAAGCCTGGCAGCGTGCTGATCAACGCGTCGCGCGGGTCGGTGGTGAGGATCGAACCGCTGGCTGCTGCCTTGAAAGCCAAAAAATTGCTGGGCGCCGCCATCGACGTGTTTCCGGTGGAGCCGCGCAGCAACAGGGATCTTTTCGAGTCGCCACTGCGCGGGCTCGACAACGTGATTCTGACGCCGCACGTTGGCGGCTCGACGATGGAAGCGCAGGAAAACATCGGTATCGAAGTGGCCGAAAAGCTGGTCAAGTACAGCGACAACGGCACATCGACGTCCTCGGTCAACTTCCCGGAAGTCGCCCTGCCCGCCCACCCCGGCAAGCACCGGCTGCTGCATGTTCACCGCAACGTGCCCGGCGTGCTGGCCCAGATCAACCAGGTTTTTTCTGATAACCACATCAATATCGCGTCGCAATATTTGCAGACCAATGAAGCGGTGGGCTATGTGGTGATCGACATCGACGCAGCCCATTCAGAGCTTGCGCTGGAAAAGCTGGCGGATGTGCAGGGCACGATCCGGACGCGGGTGCTTTTTTAGCGCAAACCCATCTGCTATCAATACAATAGCTGCTTGCGCACGTTTCACCTGGGCTAGAGGCCTTTTTGGCTTAAAGAAAGGGCTCTGCGAGCCCTTGTCAGATTCCCGCCGTCAGCTGACTTTGGCTGCGTCCAGCCCCGCCAGCACCTTGTCCAGCGTCAACGGAAACTCGCGAATCCGCACGCCGCAAGCGTTGTAGACCGCATTGGCCACCGCAGCGCCCGCGCCGCAGATACCCAGTTCGCCAACGCCCTTGATCTTCAGTGGATTGGTTTTGTCGTCCACTTCCGGCAGAAAGTGCACCTCGATGGCCGGAATGTCGGCATGCGACGGCACGTGGTATTCAGCCAGGTCCTGATTCACGAAATGACCGTCGCGTTTATCGACCACGGCGTCTTCATGCAGCGCCGAACCCACGCCCCAGATCATCGCGCCCATGGCCTGGCTTTTCGCGGTCTTCTCGTTCAAAATACGGCCCGCCGCAAACACGCCCAGCATGCGGCGCATGCGGATTTCACCGGTGTCCATGTTCACGGCCACCTCGGCAAAATGCGCGCCGTAAGCCTGCTGTGAAAACTCTTTCGCCATCGCGCCGTTTTTGATTTCACCGCTGGCTTTCAGGCCCAGCACGCCAGCCAACGACCCCAGCGTGTCGGACTTTCCACCGCCCGAAACACGCCCCTCGGCAAAAGTGGCATCAGCCACTTTCACACCCAGCTTGCCGGCCAGCTTTTCGCGCAGGTTGGTACAGGCATCGAACAGGCCCGAGCCCGAACTGGCCGCGCCCCATGAACCGCCCGACCCTGGCGTTGCCGGGAAGTCGCTGTCGCCCAGCTCCATGCGGACGCGCTCAATCGGCAGGCCCATCATCTCGGCGGCAATCTGCGTGAGAACGGTGTAGCTGCCGGTCCCGATGTCGGTCATCGCCATCTTCACCGTGAGCATGCCCTGGCGGTTCAACTCGACATCGCACTTCGATGTTTCCATGACGTTCGAGCGAATGGCAGCGGCCATGCCCATGCCCACCATCCAGCGGCCGTCGCGCGTCTGGCCGGTTTTGGCGCTGCGCTTGTTCCAGCCAAAGCGCTGCGCGCCGTCTTTCATGCACGCGACCAGATTGCGGCTCGAAAAAGGAATCTTCTTGTCGGCGTCTTGCGTCGCCTCATTGCGAAGGCGCAATTCGATCGGGTCAAGGTTCAGCTTTTCAGCCAGCTCGTCCATCGCCACTTCCAGTGCCAGCATGCCCACGGCCTCACCGGGCGCCCGCGTCG
>JANNKV010000152.1:0-2542 GCA_031396485.1 Polaromonas sp.
CACCCGCATGACCTACGAGAGCGAAAGCACCGAAGTCAATACGCCGGCGCTCGAAGCCCTTCAACAAGGCAAGGGCGTCTGCCAGGATTTCGCCCATATCATGGTCGCCTGCTGCCGCGCCATGGGCCTGCCTGCCCGCTATGTGAGCGGCTACATGTTGACGACGCCGCCGCCCGGCCAGCCGCGCCTGATCGGCAGCGACGCCTCGCACGCCTGGGCATCGGTTTACTTTTCCGGCGAGGACGCGCAAAGCGGCCGCTGGCTAGACTTCGACCCGACGAACAACCGGGCACCCGGCGAGGACTACGTCACGCTGGCCACCGGACGCGATTTCCTCGACGTGTCACCGATGCGTGGCGTGATTCGCGGCGGCAGCCGGCACAAGCTGCGGGTGGCGGTGACGGTCGAGCCGATGGAGTCCGGGCCCGTGGGCTGAAGGCACCGTGGCCTGCGCCCAGACGTTAAGATAAAGCAGCGCGCCCGATCAGATCGCTATCATTTTCATAGCTGCTTGCGCATGTTTTATCTGGGCTAGCGGCCTGTTTGATCGATATTCCGGCCTGATTGACCCATTTTTGCCACCTCCAGCCTTCTCTTCCCCATCACAAGGAACACCCCATGGCCAACAGCACCCAAACCATCCTCGACAAACTCAAAGCCCTGAACATCACGCTGCCCGAAGTAGCCACGCCAGCCGCGGCTTACCTGCCCTTTGTGCAGACCGGCAAACTAGTCTTCATCAGTGGCCACATTGCCAAAAAAGACGGCAAGGCCTGGGTCGGTCAGCTCGGCAAGAACATGACGACTGAAGAAGGCAAGGCCGCCGCCCGCGCCATTGCCATCGACTTGATGGGCACACTGCAGGCCGCAGCCGGCGAACTGGCTAACGTGAAACGCATCGTCAAACTGATGAGCCTGGTCAACTCGACCGGCGACTTCACCGAGCAGCATCTGGTCACCAACGGCGCCAGCGAGTTGTTTGGCGAAGTTTTCGGCGATGCCGGAAAGCACGCCCGCAGCGCGTTCGGCGTGGCGCAGATTCCGATGGGCGCGTGTGTGGAAATCGAGATGATTGCGGAGTTGGCATAAACGTCAGACACCTCTAAGGTCGTTAATACGCTGCTCCAGCGCATCTCGCCAAAAGCAGCAATGGAGACAGCGCCAGATCCGCGTCCGAACTAAAATGAAACAGTGCCGGGATCGCTCCGGCACAGCGTTCTCAGGGCGGGGCGAAATTCCCCACCGGCGGTAATTGCAGGCAACTGCATCAACCCGCGAGCGCCCGACTGTTAATCAGTCGGGGTCAGCAGATCCGGTGCAATTCCGGGGTCGACGGTCACAGTCCGGATGAAAGAGAGCGCGATGTTGACGGCTTCACTCCGTGACTTAGGGACGCGCTTCCCTGGGACGCTGTGCTGGCCGTGAACTCGTGCGCCCTGATTCCGGTAACCGCTTTGCAAGGGGACACCATGGGTCAGACAACTCTCACCAGACCATACAGCCAGGACATAGAGGCGGCCGCACCAGTTGCGCGTTTCGCTTTCATTCAGTCGTCATGGCACGCTGATATCGTGGACGAAGGACGCGCCGCTTTTCTTGCAGAAATGGCCAGCCATGGCGTGACTGCCAGTGCAATTGACCTGATCTTCGTGCCCGGCGCCTTCGAAATTCCGCTGCATGCAAAGAAGCTGGCACAGTCAGGTCGCTATGCAGCCATTGTTGCTTGCGGGCTTGTGGTTGATGGCGGCATCTATCGCCACGAGTTCGTTGCCAACGCGGTAATCGGCGCGTTGATGAATGTCCAGCTTGAAACGGGTGTGCCCGTTTTTTCAGCAGTACTCACGCCTCAGCATTTTCACGCGCATGAAGAACATCGCCTATTTTTCAAGGCGCATTTGATGACGAAAGGTCGAGAAGTTGCACAGACCTGCCTGCAAACACTGCGCAGTCTCAAGCAAGTCGAGGTACTCGTCGCAGCCTGAGCCATCGGGTCTTCTGCTATTACTTTCATAGCTGCCCGCGCAGGGAATACCTGGGCTGATGGGCTATTTCATTGACTTTTCTACTCCACGCGGCAAATTCCGGTCGGTTTGAAGCCCAGGTCAGCGGCCTTGCCTTTGCGGGCCCGCGCACCGCGTGCGTTGTTCAAGCTGCGGATCTCCAGCGTTTCTTCGCGCGGCTTGCCGCCCCGGCCTATGCCTTCGATTTTGACGCTGCGGGTATAGCCCGCCGCACCTGCCAGCGTGTCCTTGGCGTCCAGGTCGATCAGCACCAGGCCGCGGCCGCCGGCAGCTTGCGTTTTCAGCTCGCCAATTTCAAACGTCAGGATGCGGCCATTGGTCGAGGCACAGGCTACGTGCGTGGCTGCGGCCAGCGGCAACACGCCAGAGGTGCCCGAGGCATGCGACGGCTTGCAAACCGTTTCGCCTTCGCCGAGGCTGATGAACGCCTTGCCGGCTTTCAGGCGCGTGGTCATGTTTTCAACCGTGGCCAGAAAACCGTAGCCACCGCTGCCGCTGAGCAGCAGCGTGGCGTTGGCCGG
>JANNKV010000187.1:0-4466 GCA_031396485.1 Polaromonas sp.
GGCGACCTTGCAGGTCTGGCCGTCGCCGTTGCCGCCGACCAGCGTGATGTTCTTGCCCATCAACTCGAACAGCGGCTTGACGCGCTCGAAAGCCGCGTCGGGGCCGCCCACCATGATGGTCAGGCTCGCCGCCTTGGCGCCGACTTCGCCACCCGAAACTGGCGCATCGAGGTAACCGCAGCCGAGAGCATTGATCTTCTTCGCGAATTCCTTGGTTTCCATCGGCGAGATGGAGCTCATGTCAACGACGGTTTTGCCTTTGCCTTTGGCGTCCGCCAATCCGGCTGCCACGCCGTTGTCACCAAACAAAACCGCCGCAACATCAGGCGTGTCGGGCAGCATCAGGAAGATGATGTCGGCCTTTTCGGCGACCTCCTTGGCCGAGGCGCAGGCAACGGCCTTGCCGGTCAGCAAATCCGCAGGCACCTTGCTGCGCGTGTTCAGAAAGACCTCATGCCCTGCCTTGACCAGATGCGCTGCCATGGGTGCGCCCATGATGCCCAGACCAATAAAACCAAGCTTGCTCATATCAGTTTCTCCAGTGTTTTGTTAAAGATAAATTCTGCGCCGCGTCAGTCGCGGTAGCGCTCCCGCAGGCCCTGCATGGCACCGCGAAAGCCGCCCAGGTCGCTGCCGACGCCGACGAAGGTTGCGCCCATCTCGATATAGCGGCGCGCCTCGGCCTCGACTGGCGCCAGAATACCCGTCGGCTTGCCGCTGGCCTTGGCGTCGGCAAACACCTGACCGATGGCGTCCTGTACTTCAGGGTGGGCCGGGTTGCCCAGATGGCCCAGCGCGGCGGCCAGGTCTGAAGGGCCAACGAAGATCGAATCGACACCGTCGAGCGCCGCAATCTCGCGCGTGGCCGCCATGCCGGCGCGGCTTTCAATTTGTACCATCACGCAAATCTGGTCATTGATGCCCTTGAAGTAATCGGGCAAGGTGCCGTAGCGGTTGCTGCGCTGGCCCACTGACACGCCGCGAACGCCCTGCGGCGGATAGCGTGTGCTTGACACCGCCCGGCTGGCTTCTTCAACGCTTTCCACAAAGGGGATCAGGAAGTTATAAAAACCCGCGTCCAGCAACCGCTTGATCTCGACCACGTTGTTGCTCGACGGCCGAACCACCGGCGCACTGGCGCTGTCTTTCAGCGCCATCAGTTGCGGAATGAACGTCGAGACATCATTTGGCGAATGCTCACCGTCGAGCAAAATCCAGTCGAAGCCCGCCAGGCCGAGAATTTCGGTAGTGATCGCGTTGGATAGCGAAGACCAGCAACCGATCAGCTTTTCGCCGGCAAGCAGCCGTTGCTTGAAGCTGTTGGGGAAAGATTGATAAGGGCCTGTGGGAGTCATGACGTTGTTCTCTGGTTCAGTTGTTCGGTTGTTGAGGAATGTCCCGCCGCGCGCGTGGCGGCGACTTGTACGGAATTTCTTCGCTTATTTATACAGCGACGGCAGCCACAGCGAGAAAGCCGGCACGTAAGTCACCAGCAGCAGACAGACGCCGAGCGCGCTGTAGAACGGCAGGATGGAACGCATCACCTGCCCGACCGTGATGCCGCCTATCGCGCAGCCGACGAACTGGACCGAGCCGACCGGGGGCGTGTTCAGGCCCAGCGCGCAGTTGATCAGCATCACGATGCCAAACTGAACCGGGTCCATGCCGAACTGCATCGCGATCGGCATGAAGATGGGCGTGCAGATCAGAATGGTCGCCGCCATGTCCAGAAAAGTGCCCAGAATGAACAGCAGCACGTTGATCATCAAAAAGATCACCCAGGGCTGGCTGCTCACTGACTTCATCAACTCGCCGGTGAGCTGCGGCACCTCATAAAGCGCCATGAAATAGCCAAACGCAGACGAAATGCCGATCAGCAGCAGCACCACGCCGGTGGTCTTGCAGGCCTTGGCGCAGGCCTTCAGAAAGTTTTTCCATGACAGCGTTTTGTAGACCACCGTGGTGATCAGCAAGGCCCAGGCGACTGCGATGGACGCCGACTCGGTGGCGGTGAACGCACCTGACAAAATCCCGACCAGGATGATGACCACCACCAGCAGGCCCGGCAGCGAGGCGCCGAAAGCGCGAAATACCTCACCCCAACCGGGAAAGGCGCCGCGCGTCGGGTAGCCACGTTTGACGGCGACGTAATACGCCGCGCCCAGGTTGCACAACGTCAGAATCACCGCCGGGATCAGTCCCGCGAGAATCAGGCTCAACACGCTGACTGACGCAATACCCGAAGTGGCGAGCGTGAAGATGATCATGTTGTGCGAAGTCGGCATGATGGCGCCGACCAGCGCGGAATGGGTGGTGACGTTGACGGCATAGTCGGCGTCGTAGCCCTCTTTCTTCATCAGCGGAATCATCACCGAGCCCATCGCCGACACATCGGCCAGCGGCGATCCTGCGATGCCGCCGAACAGCGTGCAGCCGATCACATTGCTCATGCCCAGCCCGCCGCGCACATGGCCGACCAGGCTGTTGGCGAAACGCACAATGCGCTCGGCAATGCCGCCATACAGCATCAACTCGCCCGCGAACACAAAAAACGGAATCGCCAGGAATGAGAACACCTGCATGCCGCCGACCATCTTCTGGAACACCACCGCAATCGGCAGGCCGGCAGCGATGATGGTGGCCACCGATGAGAGCCCGATGGCAAACGCGACTGGCACGCCCAGAATCAAGAGCAGCGTGAAACTTAACGCCAGGACAGTCAGTTCCATAGAGCCCCCCGCGCGCTACGCGCACGGCCCCCCGAGGGGGCGCGAACTGACTTGAAGCGGTTCTGCGTCAGTTCCATGCCGGCTCCACCACTTCGCCGCGCAGCAGCGCGATCACATGTTCAATCGAAAACAGCACGATCAGCACTCCGGCAATGACGATGGGTAAGTAGTCGATGCCGTCGGGCACCGGCAGCATGGGTTTTTTCTCGTTCCATTTAGCGAGCATCCAAAGCTGGCCGCCATAGACCATTAGCGCGCCGAACGCGCCGACCAGAACGTGAATCAAAATTTCGATGCGGTGCTGCCATTTTTCGGGCAGCAGAACGACCAGTGACTCCAGGCCAATGTGCCCGGCATCGCGTACGCCGACGGCCAGGCCGAAAGCGGTAACGAACAGCACCAGGAGCAAGGCCAGCGCCTCGGCCCACGTGGGCGTGTCATTCATGACATAGCGCCCGAAGACCTGCCATTGAACACATAAGACGACCGCAATCAGGCCGATGACGGCCAGGATCAGGCTGATTTTGGACAGCGCCGCGCAAAATTTGGTGAACATGCGTCTCTTTTCATAGACCACTGACAAAAACGCTCACCATTTGCCGGAGCAAAGGGTGAGCGCGATAGAACGCCTTACTTGGTGTCCTGAACCGTCTTGACCAGACGCTTCATGTCAGGCGTGGTCATGAATTTGTCATACACCGGGCCCATCACGGCCTGAAAGGACTTCTTGTCGACTTCGACGATTTCGGCCCCGGCAGCTTTCACATTGGCCAGCGATTTGGCTTCCTGCTCGTCCCACTTCTGGCGCTCGAAGGCGACCGATTCTTTGGCCGCGGCACGGATCATGTCTTGCTCGGCCTTGGGCAGCTTGTCGTAAACGATCTTGGACATCACCAGAATTTCGGGCGCCATCGAGTGCTCGGTCTTCGAGTAAATCTTCACCGCTTCAACGTGCTTGGCGGTGTCGAACGACGGGATGTTGTTTTCAGCCGCGTCGATCAGCCCGGTTTTCAGGCCGGTATACACCTCGCCGTATGGCATCGGCGTGGCATTCGCTCCCATGGCGCTCACCAGCGCCACCCACAGGTCTGACTGCTGGACGCGGATCTTCAGGCCCTTGGCATCGGCCACGGTCTTGATCGGCTTTTTGGCGTAGATCGAACGCGCGCCGCTGTCATAAAACGCCAGACCGATGAAGCCGGCAGACTCGCAGCTTTTCAAAATCTCGTCACCGACCGGGCCGTCCAGCGACTTGCGCATGTGCGCGATGGAGCTGAACAGGAAAGGCATCGTCGGTACCTGCGTCAACGGGCAGATGGCATTCATCGGGCCGACATTGACGCGGGTGAAATCAAGCGCGCCGATCTTGACCTGGTCAATGGTCTCCTTTTCGCTGCCCAGGGCCTGCTTGTTGAAGACCTTGATCTTGTGCTTGCCGCCGCTCTTCTTGTCGAGCAGTTCGCTCATGTATTTGACGGCCGCGACCGTGGGGTAGTCGTCGGCGTTGTGGGTGTCGGCGGAACGGAATTCGGCGGCCTGAGCAGCCAGCGGAATCATCGCCACGGCGGCAGCCATCGCGAGCAGGGTCTTGGGGGTCTTCATTGTTGTCTCCAGGGGTGGTTGAAAATTTTCAGATGACGAAAGCAGGCTCGGGCAAGCCGCGCACGCCGGGGTACAGCGCAAACACGCCGCCGGCCAGCGGCTGGTCGGACAGATCGATACCCTCGGGGCGAATCG
>JANNKV010000197.1:0-6233 GCA_031396485.1 Polaromonas sp.
CAGCGGACGGCTGGCGGGATCAAACTCTTTTTTAATCTGCATTGGGTTCGCCCTTTATTCACTGACCAAAGCCAGCTCGCGCACCCGCTCCACATGCGCCAGCAGCGAGCGCTTGGCCACCGGCCAGATGCGCGGGTCCACATCGTCATAAGCCAGCGCCACCCAGTCATCCATCGAGCCGTCGGGCTGCGCCTGCATCACGCCGATGATCTTCGCTTCGCGCTTCAGCCGGTGCGCCTTGAGATGCTCAATCGCGGCTTTGGCGCTGCCAAGTACATAACCATGCGCTGGCGCGATGAATTCGATCTGGTGTTCGTCGCAGGCTTGGGTCAAGCGGTCCAGCGAGTCAAGGTAGGCATTCATGTTGCCGTCGGGCGGGTCCACCACCGTGGTGCTGCCGTTCAGGATGTGGTCGCCGCTGAACAGAATGCCGTCTTCCAGCAACACCAGGCACAGGTGGTTGGCCGCATGGCCGGGCGTGTGAATGACCTTCAAAGTATGAGCCTTTTCACCCTCTAGCCCAGGTAATATCTGCGCGAGCAGCTCCTGATTTTGTAGCACCCTGTCTGGCACGAAAGCGCTGGCGGCGCGCGCGGTGGGTGCCGACGGCAGGCCCAGAATCGGCGGCCGAACGCTGCACCGCGCTTGCAACGGCCGCGCGCCGGGCGAGTGGTCCGGGTGCGAATGCGTGCACACAATCATGCGAATGTCGCCGCCGGTCGCGCGCCAGAGCCGTTCGATGTGGTCTGTGTCTGCCGGGCCCGGGTCAATCACGATGTAGCCGGTATCCGGGTCACCGACGATGTAGCTGTTGGTGCCCGGCCCGGTCATCACGCCGGGGTTGGGCGCGGTCAGGCGCATGAGGTTTTTCAGCAGCGCCACCGGCTGTGTGGTTTGCCAGTCAAGCGCATGCACGATCTGCCCGTCAGGCGAAGTCAGCGCCAGTTCGCCGTAGGGCGCGTCGCTTTCCATGAATCGCGCTTCCTTGCCGGCCAGCAAGCCAGCGCGCGGGCATGATGTCCACAGCGGTTCCTCGCTCGCGCAGGCGCTCAGCACCGCATCGACGCTGGCGTAGTGCTGCAATTTTTCGAGCGTGCGGATAGTCGGGAAGATCATGAAGAAGCCGCCGCTGTGGTGGCGCGCCAATGCATCCGCCGGGCGTACCCACAGCGGCTCGAACTGCTCCGATTCATCGGCCACCGGCGTTTGCCCGTCGGGCATGCGCGCGACCAGAAATGGCACGTCGAAGCGGCGCGCCAGGTCGCGGTCAGTGACCCAGTGCGCCAGCACGAATACCCCGGCGCCATCCAGCGTCAGGCCGCGTTCGTGCATCTGCGCGGCGAAGGGCCGCTTGCGGTCCAGCCCTTCCACATCGGCTGTGCTGGCGTGGCGCCCGTCGGCATGGCGCGCCAGCAGCACGCCCAGTTCTTCAAAACTTTCACGAATCGCGGCAATCGCCTGCGTCAGCCGCAGGTCACTCTGACCGGGCCGGCGCGTCGACTGCGTGTGGCACAGCGCGTCCGCCGCGTCGACGCCGCCGCCCGGAAACACATAGGCGCCGGGTGCAAAACTGGCGGTGCTGGAGCGGCGCGTCATCAGCACTTCGATCCCACGTCCGCTGTCGCGAAGCAGCAGCACGGGGGGGGCTGGGCGGGTGGGTGGGGGTTCGCGCTGCGCGTAAAGAAGCTGGGAAGGTCGGGTCATGCGCTGATTTTGCCGTTAAATGTTGCCCCCACGGTCGTTCGCTTCACGTAACTCCCTGCCCCCGGAGGGGGCCGCTGCGCCTGCGGCCCGGCGAAGCCGGTTCCGCGGCCCCTGCT
Source organism: Polaromonas sp. (assembly GCA_031396485.1). Lineage (GTDB taxonomy): Bacteria > Pseudomonadota > Gammaproteobacteria > Burkholderiales > Burkholderiaceae_C > Polaromonas. The sequence continues at coordinate 1,821 of JANNKV010000197.1, forward strand.
TGAACAGATTGCCCCCACGGTTGTTCGCTTCGCGTAACTCCCTGCCTCCCGAGAGGGCCGTTGCGCCTGCGGCCCGGCGAAGCCGCGCCCGCCACGCCGCTAAGTGTTATCCGCAATAGTGAGGCACGCGGGGCGAAACGACACTGGTGGTAATTGAACTTGCAGGACCGAATGATGACGACATGGATTTCCAGAACTGCCTTGGCAATATCTGCCGCAGCCTTGTGCGCAGCCAGCTTCAGCGCGGTGGCGCAGGCCTGGCCCGCCAAGCAGCCGATCAAGTTGGTCGCCGTGTTCCCGCCCGGCGGCTCGGTTGATCAGGTGGCGCGCATTTTGTCGGTGCCGCTAGGTCAGCAGCTCGGCCAGAGCATCATTGTTGAAAACAAGGGCGGCGCGTCAGGTTCCATCGGCACCGCTTTCGTGGCCGCCGCCCCGGCTGACGGCTACACCTTTGGCGTGGTGTTTGACACGCACGGCGTCAATCCGACGTTGATTCCCGGCATGTCGTTCGACACCAAAAAAGATTTGGCGCCAGTCGCATTGATCGGCACGTCAGCGATGGTGCTGGCGACTTTTTCGGGCTCTGAATACAAAACCTTTGCCGATGTGGTCGCCGCCGCCAAAGCGAAAAAGAACGTCAACTACGGCAGCATCGGCTCCGGCAGCCTCGGCCACCTGGCGATGGCGCTGCTGAGCAAAAGCGGCAACATCGACTGGCAGCATGTGCCGTACAAAGGCGGCGGCCCGCTGATGACCGACGCCGTGGCCGGCCATGTGCCGCTGTCAATCGGCTCGGTGTTCGTGACCAAGCCACACATTGACAGTGGCCGCCTGCGCCCGCTGGCCGTGACCACCAGCAAACGCTCGCCTGACTTGCCGAATGTGCCGACGGTGGCTGAGAGCGGCTTCGCTGGTTTTGACGCACCAGCCTGGTGGGCCATCATCGCGCCCGCCAAAACGCCGCCCGATGTGATCAAGCGCATGAACGAAGAGATCAATAAGGCTTTGAAGAACCCCGACATCGCCAAAAAACTCAGCGCGCAGGGCATTGACATCATTGGCGGTTCGCCCGAGTCGGCCGGTGTGTTCATCGACAAGCAGATTGATATCTGGGCCAAGGTGGTCAAAGACAACGGGATCAAGGCGGATTGAGCGCTTGCTGCAACTATCAAGAAAAAGGGGCCTGCGGGTCCCTTTTTGCTTTAGTGCGAGATTGGGCAGCGCTCTTGGTAGATGACTTTTCTTCCTTTCTGGGGAAGAGAGTCACGATGCGTTTCTGACGGACGGTTTTCGCGCCAGAAGCAGGCAGGCAGAAGCTAAAAAGCGTGCAGCGCAACCGTCGTCGACTCTACCGGGATTTCGTCCCCACGAGGCCACGAGGACTATCATCGAAACAGAAAGCCCGCTTTTTAATGAATATTGGACTTAAAAAAATGAAGAAATTATTTGTTGCCGCGTGTTTCGCAGCAATCGCGTCCAGCGGTCAAGCGATGCCTGACAAAGAGGTCATCTGTTCATATGCACCAAGTCAGAGCGCAGTCGTAGGCGGCATTTTTGGTGCTGCCGGTGGTGCGGCGGCGACAACAGTTGCCATCGCTCAAGCAACTGGAATGACAGTCGTGACTCATAGTAGTGGCGCATATATTTTGACTGGTGCTGGAGGCTACATCGCTGGGACATTGGGTGCAGCAATTGCAGCTCCAGTTATTGTGGGAGTCAGCTTGCTTGTAGGTGGCACAGCAGTCACGGTTGAATTGCTATGCGCGCCGCGAAACCATCCAAAATTCTCAGCCAAGGTCAAAGATGCCTCTGTGGAGTTTGGTCGCAGGTCAAGGGACTATCTAAAGAGCGCAAAAACTAAAGTCGCGGACATGAAATCCGAAGCGGGTCCGGTGGTCACCAAATCAACTGTTGTAGTTAAAGACGTTGCCAGCAAGGTATTTGACTATGCATACCGATCTAGCCGCGTGTGATAAGTCGCACCCTGGGAGTTGAGGACCGCCGGGAACAGATCATGGACAACCCCGAGCTGATTGACTCGCGGGCTCTTGACTTCTGCGTTTGGCACAATCCATCGAAGCCATGGTATTTGCTCCTGATCCTCGTTTGTGAAGCGCTCGCACGGCGAAAACATCTCTGCATCAGTGGACAACAGAATATTTTTCACGGACGAGCTAGCTATGTTTCTGTAACTTCTGAATTTAAGATCGAACGATTGATAAGGGGCAACGATGGCTGAAAAAATGGGTACAGGGCAGGCAATCCTTACACTTGCGATTTTTGGAGCAGGTGTATGGTATTTTTGGGGAGGCGGATTCGAGAAGCAAACCGCTACCACCGTCGCGGATATACAAAAATCGATTGCTTCCGACATCGCGCAACAGTACGAGATAGTCAAACGACAAGGCTCAATGACGGACAGATGCATGCACGCCAATATGGTCGCTGGTAGCTATCTGGGGGCAAAGGATGAAGCAAATTATGCGAAGTGGACGCAAATTGCAAAGAGTGACTGCAACGTTGTAGGAATTGAGAAGCAAGTCGCCTCCACTGCTGTGGTCGAGAGGCAGGCTGCCACTGCCGCCGTCGCGGTAGAAAAGCAAGCCGCCATCGCGGTCGCGGACATCCAGAAATCGATTGTGACGGACATGACGCAGCAGTACGAGATCGTTAAGCGACAAGGCTCTGCGACCGACAAGTGCATGCAGGCCAACATGGTCGCTGGCAGCTATCTTGGTGCGAAAGATGAAGTGAATTATGCGAAGTGGACGGAAATTGCAAAGTACGACTGCAGCGTTGCAGGGATCCAGTCGAACTAGCAGTGTGCCCGCACAAGACGAACACAAACTAGAGTTACTCGAACAAAGTCTTTGAAGCCGCGAGCAGTTCTCAGGTAGCTGGTGGCAAGGCACGCAGGCCGGTGACTCAAACGGTGACTATCCGGTTTTGGCACACGGCAAACACCCAGGGGACGCAGGCTTCAATAGCGTTACACGACACGATTGGCGCCGGTTTCGAGCCAGTAGTATCTCCCTGATTTTCTCTACGCCTCCGGCGAAACCCCCAGCGCCACCAGAAACCTCGCGACCATGTTGTAAGTGGCAATCGCGCTCGTCAGCTCGACGATTTGCGTGGTGTCGAAATGCTCACGCAGCGCATCGAAAACCTCGTCGGTCACTTTGACATCGAGCGTCATCTGCGCAGCGTAGCGAACCACCAGTTGCTCGACAGCGCCCAGCGCCGGGTGCGCCGCTGACTGGCGGGCATCGGCTTTGACCACGGCATTCAGCGCATCCAGTTCGGCCTGCGTGCCGCCCGCCGTCAAAAAATCGGGCGCATGGTGCTTGTATTCGTAGGCCGCGCCGGTCAGCAGGGCCACAGTGCAGATGCCGAGTTCGCGCAGCTTGGGGCTGGTGGGCAGGTCGGTTCGCACGGCTTTCAGGTACACGTTCCAGCCGCGCGCCAGCGGCTCGCTCCAGAGCAGGGCCTTGTCCAGGTTGATCAGCGTGCCGCCCCGGCGCTTGAGAATGGCGTCAACGAGGTCTTGGGGTTGGGCCTTGAGGGCGGGGGTCCAGTCGGGAATGCGCATGGTGAGGCTCTTTTTGCGTTGAAGAAGCTGCTAGCGTAGCGGTAAATCCGTGCCAGGTTGCGCACCGGAGCGCATTGGATAATCGCGTCATGCGAATTCAATTCACCAAAATGCAGGGCGCGGGCAACGACTTTGTGATGCTCGACGAAACCCGCGGGCCACTGGGCCTGACGACCGCGCAGTACCGCTTTTTGGCGGACCGGCATTTTGGGGTGGGCGCGGACCAGATTTTGTCTGTTCGCCCCTCACCCCAACCCGGCATCGATTTCGAGTACGTGATTCATAACTCTGACGGTGGGCAGGTTGAGCAGTGCGGCAACGGCGCGCGCTGCTTTTTGCGTTTTGTCGTTGATCGTGGACTGACGACCAAGGACATCGTCAGGGTCAAAACCCTGGGCGGCGTGATCGAGCCGCGACTGCAGGCTGATGGACGCGTGACGGTCGACATGGGCGCCCCGGTTTTCGAGCTGGACCGCATTCCCTTCGATGCAGCCGGTTTGACGCCAGAAACGCAGGGTTCATGGCAAAAATGGCCTCTAGCCCAGGTAGAACGTGCGCAAGCAGCTCCTGTTTTAATAGCGGCTCTGTCGATGGGCAACCCGCACGCGGTGCAGCTGGTGCACGATGTGGACACCGCGCCGGTCGAGACCGCCGGCCCGCTGATCGAGCGGCACCCGCGCTTTCCGCGCCGCGTCAACGCGGGTTTCATGCAGATCGTCTCGCGCAGCCAGATTCGCCTGCGGGTGTACGAACGCGGCGCCGGCGAAACGCTGGCTTGCGGCAGCGGCGCGTGTGCGGCGGTGGTGGCGGGCATCCGGCTGGGC
>JANNKV010000221.1:0-17384 GCA_031396485.1 Polaromonas sp.
CTGCCAGAGCGTGGCGCCGTCCATGCGCGCGGCTTCCAGAATCTCATGCGGAATGTCCTTGAAGTGCGAATACAGCATCCACACCATGATGGGCAGGTTGCTGAGCGTGAAGACGATGATCAGGCCGAGGCGTGTGTCGAGTAGCTCAGTGCGCTGTGCGAGCACGTAGATGGGAACCAGCGCACCAACCGCTGGCATCATCTTGGTTGACAACATCCACATCAAAATGTCACGCGTGCGCTTGGTTCGGAAAAACGCCATCGAGTACGCCGCAGGCGCGGCAATCGCCAGACCCAGCAAGGTTGACAGTACGCTGGTGATGACCGAATTTTTGGCATAGAGCAAATAGTCACTGCGCGATTCGACTTCAACAAAATTTTCCAGCGTCGGCGGGAAAAAAAACAGCGGCGGCACTTCAATTGCCTGCAGCTCGGTCTTGAAGGATGTCAGCACCAGCCAGCCCAAAGGAAAGAAAAGCAGCAGTGTCACCAGCCAGGCGACGAGGGTTCGCAGCACGTAAGCAAAATTTGATGGGTTGATTTGGGACATGACGCCTTCAATCGAGGTTTTTGCCGACCATGCGGATCAAAAATACCGCAGCGATATTGGCCAGCACCACAGCAAAGAGAGCACCCGCCGACGCCACGCCCGCGTCAAAATTAAGCAGCGCCTGCTTGAAGATCAGAAAAGCCATGTTGGTGCTGGCATCCCCTGGGCCACCACCAGTAGTGGTGTAGATTTCCGCAAAGATACTGAGCAGAAAAATCATCTCGATCATCATGACGACGGCGATGGACCGTCCCAAATGTGGCAGCACCAGGTAGCGCAGCTGTTGCAGATAGGTGGCGCCGTCCATGCGTGCAGCCTCTAGTTGCTCCCGGCTCATCGACTGCAGCGCCGTGATGAAAATCAGCGTGGCAAACGGCAGCCACTGCCACGACACCATGATGATCACGCTGAAAAGCGGCCAATCGGTGAGCCAGTCGACCGGCTCGGCACCGAAAAACTGCCAGACCTGCGCCAGCACGCCGTAGATCGGGTTCATCATCATGTGCTTCCACATCAACGCATTGACCGTAGGCATGACGAAGAACGGCGAGAGCAGCAGCAGCCGCACAATGCCGCGCCCGGGAAACGGCTCGTCGATCAGCAGGGCCAGCGCCACACCGCCAACCACCGTGATGATGATGACGCTACCGAGCAGCAGGAGGGTGTTGACGACCGACGTCGTGAACGACGGGTCGGTGACGAAGAATTCGAAGTTGGACAGCCCCGCGAATCCGGTCTGATCGGGCTGCATCAGGTTGTACCGGATCAGCGAAAAATAGATCGTCATGACCAGCGGCACAATCATCCACAGGAAGAGTGTGATCACAGCGGGCGCCAGCATCAGGCGGGGCATGAGTCGGTTCACTGGGTTGTCTCCGGGTCGGAACACAGGGGTCTTTCAACCAGACGAAGAAGCTCGCAGCCGGGCGCGCCGTATCGCGCTAACGCTGATAACGCACGCGCCCGGAAGCTGCCTGCTCACGGCTACTTGTAGTAACCGCCCTTTTTCATCTCACGCTCGGCTGCGACCTGGCCCGCCTTGAGCGCAGCATCCACCGTCGTCTTGCCCGCCAGCGCCGAGCTCATCTGCTGGCCCACGGCAATGCCGATCGACTGGAACTCGGGAATCGCTGCATACTGCACACCGACATAAGGCGACTTTGGCAGCGTGCTGTCTTCCGGGTTGGCCGAGTCGATGGCGGTTTTCTCGGCTGCCGCAAACTTGGCGGCTTTCATAAAGTCAGCGTTGGCATAGGTGCTCTTGCGCGTACCTGTTGGAACCTTGTCCCAGCCGTTGGTTTTGCCAACGAGTGCAATGTACTCCTTGGACGTCGCCCAGGTCACAAATTTCTGCGCCGCGTCAACTTTCTTGGAACCCGCCGGGATGGCCAGCGCCCAGGCCCAAAGCCAGTTCGCGCCCTTTGGCGTGACCATCGTCGGCGCCTGTGCAAATGCCACTTTGTCAGCTACTTTGGACTGCTTGGGATCGGTGATGAAGCTCGCTGCAATCGTCGCGTCGACCCACATGCCGCACTTGCCAGCGTTGTAAAGCGCAAGAATTTCATTGAAGCTGTTTGCCGACGAGCCAGGTGGGCCGTACTTTTTCAGCAGATCGACATAGAACGTGATTGCGTCTTTCCACGGTTTCGATTCGAGCTGCGGCTTCCAGCCCATGTCGAACCACTGGCCGCCGCTGGTATTGACCAGCGTCGTGAGGAAAGCCATGTTGTCGCCCCAGCCCGGTTTGCCCCGCAGGCAGATGCCGTACACGCCTTCTTTCGGGTTGTGGATTTTGGCGGCCAGGTCGCGCACCTGCTCCCAGGTCGGGCGGTCAGGCACGGTCACGCCGGCCTTGTCAGCCAGGTCCTTGCGGTACATCAGCATGGAGCTTTCGCCGTAGAACGGTGCGGCGTAGAGCTTGCCACCAGTCGACAGACCGTTGCGCATGGCAGGTAACAGATCATCAACGTCGTAGGCTGCGTCGGTTTTCAGTTCCTGCAGCCAGCCTTTTTTGCCCCAGATTGGCGTCTCGTACATGCCGATAGTCATGATGTCGAACTGGCCGCCCTTGGTGGCGATATCAGTGGTGACGCGCTGACGCAGCACGCCCTCTTCGAGCGTGACCCATTTGACCTTGATGTCGGGGTTGGCCTGCTCGAACACTTTGGTCTGCTTCTGCATCTCGATCATGTGACCGTTGTTGACGGTCGCGATGACGAGCTCGGTCTGAGCCTGGGCGACCCCGGTAACCGCGAGCGCGGCGGCCAGAGCCAATGTCGCTTTCATTTTCATGTCGTGTCTCCTGAATAACTGTGATGACTGGACGTTGTGCGACGCATTTTGCACATGGCATCGAACAAAGCCAAAGATAAGCCCAGTCACTGAACCATCTTGATACTTCAGCCAGACCAACACGTACTTAATTGCAGTTTCTAGCTAGGGATTTCACTGATCTGAATCAAAAACGTATTGCTGAAGTGCCAATTGTTTCAAAACGTGCCATATTGAATCAGCGGTTGTGAACCCACTGAAAGACCCGGAAAAAAGTACTTTGTCACCCGCTGTTGAGCGGAATACCAGCCGAAAACACTGCATCTTTCAGCAATCTTATAGACGCCTAAGCGCTATCATTTATGTAGCTTGCTACGCAATATCTGCTTGGGCTAGAGGCCGATTTCGCACTGATCATCAGCGCTAAGCTGCCCCGCCAGCAACCCGCACGACCACCGCTTCGTCACGTGCGATGCGCCCGTCGACCAGTTCCACCACCCGGTCGCAGCGTGCTGCCAGTCGCGGGTCATGCGTCACCACCACAAACGACGTACCGCGCTCGGCATGCATGCGACGCAGCAACACAAAAACCTCGTCGGACGAGGCGGTGTCGAGGTTGCCGGTGGGCTCATCTGCCAGCACCAGCGCAGGCCCCTGTACCAGCGCGCGGGCAATTGCCACGCGCTGCTGCATGCCGCCCGACAGCTCGCCCGGCCGTTTTTTCATGGCCTGGACCAGGCCCACGGCGTCCAGCAGTTCGCGCGCCCGCGCCAGCTGCTGCGCGCTGACGTGGCCTTCACTCATCAGCGCCGGCAGGGTCACGTTTTCGAGTGCCGTGAAGGCCGGCAGCAGATGATGGAACTGAAACACAAACCCCAGCGTGGTACGTCGGCGTCGGGTCAGATCGGCGTCATCGAGCGACTTGACCTCTTCGCCCTGCAGTTGGTAGCTGCCCGAGGTCATGCGTTCGAGCAAGCCGACGATGTTGAGCAGCGTACTTTTACCCGAGCCGGAAGGCCCGATCAAGGCAATGAATTCGCCGCGATTTACCCGCAGCGACAGGCCGTGCAGTATCTCGGCTTCACTGGGCAGACCGATGTTGTAGGACTTGCGGACATCGACAAGCTCAATCAACGCATCGGCGGGTGCGGTCTGGTTCACCATTAAATCCTGATGGCCTGCGCCGGGTCCAGCGCGGCGGCTCGGCGTGCCGGCGCAATGGCGGCCAGCACGCCGCAGACGGTGGCAATCAGCGCCACCTGTAGCGCCGTGCCCGCCTGCAGCGTGATGTTGAACAGCGGCTGCCCGTCTGAGCCGCGCACGAAGGTGGTAAACAGCCAGATCATCGCGAGTGCCAGCAGCAGCCCGAGCAGCGAACCGACGGCACCGACCACCGCCCCCTGCAGTAAAAAAACACGCAGTATCTGCCCCCGCGTGGCGCCCATGGCGCGCAAGATTCCGATCTCGCGGCGTTTTTGAACGACCGAGACCACCAGTACGCTCGCAATGCCCAGTACCACCACGACCAGCACCACGCCGCGAATCAGCCCGGTGCTGATCGACTGGGCGTTGAGCGCGGAAACCAGCGAGGCATTGCTTTCCTGCCAGCTTTCGATCTTGTAGGGCAACTGGCGACGCAAATCCTGCGCCAGCACCTGCGCTGTCCAGACGTCTTTGACCGTCAGATCCAGATTGGTGGCGCCGCCCGGCAGGCCCAGCAAACTTTGCGCGGCACGCAGCGGGATGATCACGGTGCGGCGGTTGAGGTCTCGCACACCCAGATCGACCAGCGCGGTAACCCGCGCCGAATCACTGGTGGTGCTGGTCTGCAGGCTCAAGCGGTCGCCGATTCGCACGCCCAGGTCAGCAGCCAATTCACGGCCCAAAATCGCATCACCCGGCGCCAGTTGGGCGGTACCGCTGATCACCTTGCCGCGCAGCCCGACCACGCGGTCGTAGCGGTCCAGATCTACTCCCGTCAGCGCCACCGCCTGCGTGGCTTCCCCGCGCAGCGCCAGGCCGCCGCCCGCCATCGTGGGCGACACGCCTGCGATGGCGTCCATGCCCTCCAGCACCGGCACCAGCGCCTGCCAGTTGGCGACCGATCGCAGACGCTGGGCTCTGGGCTGGGTTTCGGTCAGCAGGGTGCTGCCCGGCTCAGGCGCCCGCGCAGGGCTCACCAGATCGTCGGGCGCGCGCAGCGTGATGTGCGCCTGCGCGCCCAGCGTCTTGTTCAGTGTGTTGCTTTGCAGGCCGCTGATCAGCGCCGAGATGTAGGCGATGACGGCCACACCTGCCGCCACGCCGACGATGATGAGCAGGGTCTGCATGCGCCCCTCGCGTAAAAAGCGCAAGGCCACGCGGCGTTCAAATCCAAGCCGGTAGGTCATCGGCTTGACGCGCTCAGCGCCCCATGGCATTGGTAAGAGCAGAGCCCGGGTCTTGAGACCCGGCGTTGTTCTGCGCGGCGTTGGCCTGCTCTGGAACCACCGGCTGCGCCCTGACCCGATCACCGGCCTTGACGGTGCCGCCAAGCAGCACCTCATCGCCTTCGGCCAGCCCTTCAAGCACCTCGACCGCGCTCAAGGTACGCAAGCCCAGCCGCACCTTGCGTTCCCGCGCCCGGCCGGCATCAACCACCAGCACGGTCGCCGACTCAACGGATGCCTGCGTGCGCAGTGCCCGCAGCGGCAGAACCAGCGCCCGCGCGCGCCGGCCGGTTTCGACCTCGACTGACAGCGTCATGTCTTCACGCAAAAAGGCTGGCGCCTGCTGCTCAAGTGCAAACTTGACTTCGATCGCGCCGCGCTGCGCGTCCACCGACGGCGCAATCGACAGCACCCGCGCGGCAAAGCGCTGGCCAGCAAATGCGTCGGCCACCACCATGGCGCCCTGCCCCGCCTGCAGCTGGTCAAGAAAGCGCTCATCGACCTGCGCCACAAGCTGGGTAGGCCCGGCCAGCGCAAGGGCCATCAGCGCCTTGCCGGGCTGCACGATCTGCCCGGGTTCGACCTGGCGCGTCAGCACCCGCGCATCGGCCGGCGCCACCACAGCGGTCTGCTTCAGCCGCGCCTGAGCCGCTACCGTTGCCGCCTGCGAGGCAGCGAGTTGCGCCGCGGCCTGCATCACCTCGGTGCCCGCATCGGCGACAGCCTGGTTCTGGGCCCTGGAGCCGCTCTGCTGCGCCCGGGCCACGTCCACCGCGCGCTGGGCTTCATCGAGCCGCGACGCACTGAAGAAGCCCTGGGCCACGAGCTGCTTGACGCGCGCCAGCTCGGCCTCGGCCGCCAGCAAGGTGGCATCTGACTGCGCCAGGGCCGCGCGCGCGCCGCTGCGGCCCGTGCTGCGCAGGCCATTGAGGCGTGCCTGCGCCTGACGTTCACTGGCGATGGCCTGCGTCAGCGCAGCGCGCAGCTCGTCTGATTCGAGTTGCACCAGCACGTCGCCTTGGCGAACCTGCGCGCCTTCGTTCACCAGCACCTGCGCCACGCGGCCGGTCACCGTGCTGCCGACATCGACGCGCGACAAGGTGGCCACGCGGGCCGAGAACTGCAGCGTGCGCACCAGCGACGCATAGCTCAATGGCAGGGCATCGACACGCGGCCCACGCAAGGCCTGCCACGCGAACACGGCGACGGCTGCGACCGCGGCCGCAGCGACAAGCCACGGCCAGCGACGCCGACGCGGCGGCGATTCGGGCGTCGTGCGCGCGTTTTCAGCCACCCGGTTCAAACAAACCGCCGTCCGTATTGGGCGGTGCGACGCCCAGGTGGCGATATGCCGCCAGCGTGGCAATGCGCCCGCGCGGCGTGCGCTGCAAAAAGCCCTGCTGAATCAGATACGGTTCGATCACGTCTTCGATCGTGTCGCGCTCTTCACCGATGCTGGCGGCGATGTTGTCGAGCCCGACCGGCCCGCCATCGAAACGGTGAATCACGGCTTCCAGCAGCTTGCGGTCCATGATGTCGAAGCCCTGCGGGTCCACATCCAGCATGGCCAGCGCCTTGTTGGCAATATCGAGTGTGATCTGGCCTGCACCTTTCACATCGGCGAAATCCCGCACACGGCGCAGCAGCCGGTTGGCAATGCGCGGCGTGCCGCGCGAACGGCGGGCAATCTCGAAGCCGCCTTCGGTATCGGTGGGCACATTGAGCAGTTTGGCGCTTCGCGTGACGATGCGCGCGAGTTCCTGCGGCGTGTAAAACTCCAGCCGCGCGACGATGCCGAAACGGTCGCGCAGCGGGTTGGTCAGCATGCCGGCGCGCGTGGTGGCCCCCACCAGCGTGAAGGGCTGCAAATCAAGCTTGATGCTGCGCGCCGCCGGGCCTTCGCCAATCATGATGTCGATCTGATAGTCCTCCAGCGCGGGGTACAAAATCTCTTCGACGACCGGGCTCAGCCGGTGAATTTCGTCGATGAAAAGAACATCGTTCTTCTCCAGATTCGTCAGCAGCGCTGCCAGGTCTTTCGGCTTTTCCAGCACCGGGCCGGAGGTTTGCCGCAGATTGACACCCAGCTCATGCGCAATGATGTGCGACAGCGTCGTCTTGCCCAGACCCGGCGGGCCAAAGAGCAACACATGGTCGAGCGCCTCGCTGCGCATTTTGGCCGCACCGATAAAAATCTCAAGCTGCTCACGCACCTTGGCCTGGCCGACATATTCGTCAAAAAGCTTGGGCCGCAAGGCACGCTCAATGGCTTCTTCCTGCGGCGATGCGGGCGCGGCCGAAATCACACGCTTCGACGGTGGCAGGTCGGAGAGGTCGAAATTGTCGGTCTGGATGGTCATGACTATTTCGCAAGCGCCTTCAAAGCCAGCTTGATGCCTTCACTCACGCCTACATCCTTGGGCAACGCCTTCAGCGCCAGCGCCGCATCGCGGTCGCTGTAGCCCAGTGCTACCAGCGCCTGCAGAATGTCGGACTGCGCATCGTTGGCAATGTTGACATGCACGCCGATGTCGGCACCGAGTTTGCCCTTGAGTTCCAGCAACAGGCGTTCGGCAGTTTTTTTGCCGATGCCCGGCACCTTGATGATGCGGCCGGCTTCCTGCGCGGTCACCGCCTGGGCCAATTCCTCGACGCTCAGGCCGCTGAGCACGCTGAGCGCGGTGCGCGGTCCGACGCCTGAAATTTTGATCAATTGGCGGAAGGCGGCGCGTTCGCTGGGCTGGGCAAAGCCATACAGAATCTGGGCGTCTTCACGCACCACAAAATGTGTCAACAGGCTGACTTTTTCTCCCAACCCGGGCAGGTTGTAAAACGTGCTCATGGGCACCAGCACCTCGTAGCCGACGCCGTTGCAATCCAGCAGTATTTCGGGTGGGGTTTTTTCAGCCAGTAGGCCAGTCAGTCGTCCAATCATCGGCAAATCTTAGCAGTCGTGCCAGCGGCAAAGATTAAGCCGACAATCTCTTTCCACGCAAATTTCAGTCGGAAGCGCCCACCTTGATTCTTCGCTACACCTTCACGCCGCCCAACAACACCCGCATGGCGCATTTGTGCGGGCCCATGGATTCGCATATTCGCACCATCGAGGCGGCGCTGGAAGTGACGATTGCGCACCGCTTCGAGCAGTTCAAGATCGACGGCACCAAGGTGCGCGCCGCGCAGGCGCTGGAAGTCTTGCAGGCGCTGTATGAGATCGCCCAGCGGCCGATTGCCGAAGAAACTGTTCAACTGATGCTGGCCGGCGACACTGCGATGAGTTTGTTGCCCGACGGCGCGGCCGGCCTGTCGACGCGGCGTGCTGACCTGCGTGCGCGCACGGCAAACCAGGGCCAGTACCTGGAAAACATTGCCACGCACGACATCACCTTTGGCATTGGCCCGGCCGGCACTGGCAAGACTTATCTTGCGGTGGCCTGCGCGGTCGATGCGCTGGAGCGCAGTGCGGTGCAGCGCATCGTGCTGACGCGGCCGGCGGTCGAAGCGGGGGAAAGGCTGGGGTTTTTGCCCGGCGACCTGAATCAGAAGGTGGACCCTTACCTGCGCCCACTCTATGACGCACTGTACGAGCTGATGGGTTTTGAGCGCGTGCAAAAAGCGTTCGAGCGCCAGCAGATCGAGATTGCGCCGCTGGCCTTCATGCGCGGGCGCACGCTAAACCACGCGTTCGTGATTCTGGACGAGGCGCAGAACACCACGCCTGAGCAGATGAAGATGTTCTTGACCCGCATCGGCTTCGGCGCCAAAGCGGTGGTGACCGGCGACGTGAGCCAGGTCGATTTGCCACGCACGCAGCTCAGTGGCTTGATTGACGCCGAGCGCGTGCTCAAGCGCGTCGAAGGCATTGCCATCACGCGCCTCACCAGCGCTGACGTGGTGCGGCACCCGCTGGTGGCGCGCATTGTCGATGCCTATGACAAGCCCCGGAAGCCGGTGGCCGGCGCCGCTGCACCAGCGGAGGACGCTACTGATTTAATAGCTGCTCGCGCACGTAATACCAGGGCTAGAAGCAGAAATGGCTCTTAAATCGCTGCCTTCCCTAGCGTTGTCGCTTCAGTTCGGCGCGTTAAAAGACGCTGCTAGCCACCGCGCAGCGCTGCCGCGCCACAGCGTGACGCGATGGATTCGTCATGCGCTGCAAAGCGACGCAGAAATCACCGTGCGCATCGTCGATTCCGAGGAAGGCCAGGCGCTGAACCGCGACTACCGGCAGAAAGACTACGCCACCAATGTGCTGACCTTCGACTATTGCGCTGGGCCTGTCGTCACGGCCGATCTGGTGCTGTGCGCGCCGGTGGTGGCGCAGGAGGCGAAGGCCAACAAAAAGACCTTGCAGGCGCACTACGCGCACCTGTTGGTGCACGGCACGCTGCACGCGCAGGGCTATGACCATGAGACCGGCGACGAAGATGCCGAGGAAATGGAAGCGCTGGAAATTGAGGTGCTGGCGGGTTTGGGGTTTGCCAATCCGTATCGCTGATTTTCTGCCGCCGCAGAGGTTTGTCGCAGTTTTTTATAGGCAAAAAGTGCTTCCAGCCCAGGTAAAACCTGCGCGAGCAGCTATTGAATTAATAGCGCTCTAGTTGCCAGAAGCGTCCGGCTCGATCCGCAGCGGAATCGTCACCGGGCCGTCATTCACCAGATGCACCTGCATGTCGGCGGCGAACTGCCCCGTCTGCACGACGGGATGCAGCGCCTTCGCACTCGCCACGAAATAGTCATAAAGCCGTCGGCCGACCTCAGGCGCCGCCGCGCCGGTAAAGCTGGGCCGGTTGCCGCCTGATACATCGGCGGCGAGCGTGAACTGGCTGACGATGAGCAGCCCGCCGCCGACGTCCTGCACGCTACGGTTCATCTTGCCCAAATCGTCTGAAAAAATCCGCAGCTTCAAAATCTTGGCGAGCAGTTTGTCTGCCTGGGCCTCTGAATCGCCCCGTTCGGCGCACACCAGCACCAGCAGTCCCGCGCCGATCTGGCCCACGGTATTTCCGTCAACCATTACGCGGGCCTCGGCCACCCGCTGCAGCAGCGCTCTCACAGCGCGGCGCTAGTCCGTCACGCCCGCAGCCACAAACAGCGGCTTGCCCGGCCCCGACAGAAAGGCGACGAACTGCTGCGCAAGCAACGCCTGCGTGCTGGAAGCCAGCGGCGCCGCGGTGTACGCCGTGTAGTTCTGCACTTCGGCGGGCACCGGCCCGACCAGCTTTAGGCCCTTGCCCTGATACAGGAGGATTTCGGTCATGGCGCCAAAACCGATCTCGCGGCCCTTGCCTTTCAGAACATGCTCCATCACCGACGCACCGTCGGCGTAGCGGGTCGTTTTGCCTTCGACCTGCGCATAGACATCCATTTTCTTCAGCAGACTTTCCAGATAAAGGCCGGTCGAGGCGCGGTTGAACACCAGCGATTCAGCGTCAAGCACCGAGCGCTTCAACGCATCGGCACTTGAAATATCTGGCAGCGGCGCGCCTTCACGCACCGCCACGCCCATGCCGACGCGGCCGACGTTCGCACGCGCCTCGGCCAGTTTGCTGGCCGCAGCGAAGTCACCGATCACGGCGGGCGGCGCGATCACCACGTCGAACGCCGGATTGCTTTCCATGCGCTTGCGCAGCTCGGGTGCGGTGTTGAACGTGATGGTGACGGTGTTGGAGGTCTGCTTCTCAAAAGCCGCAACCGCCGATTTCAGGCCGGGCTCGATGGCGCCGGCACTGAGTACCTTGAGTTCGGCAGCCCCGGCCAGCCCGCTGGTTGCCACCACCGCGCAGACCGTGACCTTGAGAAGATGCGAAAAAAGATTCATGGAACGCTCCTGGACGTTTGAAATAAAGCCCCTCGTACCGATAGAAGCCAATCAGATCAGATCAACCTCGTCGTCAAAGTGTGCCTCGACATCGCTTGGCAGCAGCTGGATGGTAGCGCGCAGGCCGGGGACCGCACTCATCAAGGCCTGCTCGACGCTGGTGCGCACGGCTGCCGCACGCCCAAGCGACCAGGCGGGCGGCATGTGCATGTGCAGATCGACAAACCGGCGCTGGCCTGAGCGGCGCGTGCTCAGGTGATCGAAGCGGATGGTCGGGTGCTCGAAATCCTTAAGCGCCTTGTGAATGTCGGCCAGCACTTCCGGCTCGACGGCTTCGTCCATCAGACCCTGTGACGAGCGCCACACCAGGTGCACGCCCTCCCACAGAATATTCAGCGCCACGCCGATGGCGACGACGGCATCGAGCCAGAGCCAGCCCGTCAGCGCCACGGCACCAATACCAATCACCACACCCACCGACGTCCAGACATCGGTGACGAGATGTTTGGCATCGGCCTGCAGCGCAATCGAGCGATGCTCTTTGGCCGAACGAAACATCACCCATGCCAGCAGGCCATTGAAAGTCGAGCTGATCACCGACAGGGTCAGCCCCCAGCCAACCTGCTGGATGGGTTGCGGATCAACCAGCCGATGTGAAGCAGCCCAGATGATGGCAACGGCCGCGCCGATGATCAGCGCGCCTTCGAAGCCGGAAGAAAAATACTCGGCCTTGTGATGGCCATACGGATGATCGTCATCGGCTGGCCGCTTGGCAATCGTGACCATGGCGAGCCCGAACATGGCGCTCGCCAGGTTGACAAACGACTCCATCGCATCCGACAGCAAACCAACCGAGTCGGTGATGTACCAGGCCAGTGTTTTCAGAATGATGGTGATGATGGCCACCACCACCGAGGCTTTGAGCAGCCGCTGCGGTGTGAGGAATTGCAGGGTGGGCAGGCGCATGCAACCATTGTCTGCGATTGCCTGACGTTGCCTGACATTGCCTGACATTGCATGCAATCAGGCCTGTGCAAGAATGCGCCGATGAATGCAAGTTGGCCTGATCTGTCCCTGAAGCATCCTGTGCTGGCGCTCGCCTGCGTGCTGGTTGGTTTGGTAGCCGCGCCGGCGGTGGGCCAGGTCGCGCCCAGCCCCGCGGAGGTGGCCGCTTACCAAGGTCTGCATGCTGCAGCTCACAGAGGCGATGTCACGCAGATGGAGAAACTGGCGGCAAGCAAAACCAGCCTGGATGCGCGCGACGGCAACGGTCGCACGCCGCTTCACGTGGCAACGTTTGCGAGGCAAACCGGTGCCATTCGCGCGCTGGTTAAAGCAGGCGCCGATATCGGTCTGCTCGACAAAGACCGCTACGACGGCGTCACGATCGCGTCAGTCGCAGACGACGAAGAGACACTGCGGGTATTGCTGTCTCTGGGCGCCAGCGCCAGACAGGTCACCAGCCGCTACGATGGCACGGCGCTCATCGCTGCGGCCCATCTGGGCCACGACGGCGTGGTCAGGCAGCTGATTGCTGCGGGCGCGCCGCTGGACCATGTCAACAATCTGCACTGGACCGCGGTGATCGAATCCATCGTGCTGGGCAACGGCGGGCCGCGCCACCAGGCCACGCTCAAAGCCCTGATCGACGCCGGGGCCAACCTGCAACTGGCGGACCGCCAGGGCAACACACCGTTGCAACTGGCCCGGACGCGCGGCCTTGGCGAGGTGGTCAGAATGCTCGAGAAGGCGGGCGCCCGCTAGCCGCGCGGGACCAGGACGGCTTTTGGCCTGTCAGGCCAGCGTCACCCGCGCAAACTTGCGCTTGCCGACCTGCACGACATACGTCCCGGCGCCCAGCTTCAAAGCCTTGTCGCTGACCACGCTGGAATCTACCCGCACGCCGCCGCCTTCAATCAGGCGCGTGGCATCGCCGCCCGATGAGGCCAGCCCCGCGGCCTTGAGCAAGGCGCCAATGCCCATAGGCACGCCTGACAAGCTCACGTCTGGAATTTCATCCGGGACGCCGCCCTTGCTGCGGTTGATGAAGTCCTGTTCGGCTGTATCAGCGGCAGCGGCGGAATGAAAGCGCGCGGTAATTTCCTTGGCCAAAGCCACTTTGGCATCTTTGGGGTTCCGCCCCCCCTCGACTTCGGCTTTCAGTGCTGCAATGTCTGCTTCGCTCTGGAACGACAGCAGCGTGTACCACTTCCACATCAACACATCGGAAATACTCAGCACCTTGGCAAACATGCTGTTGGCGTCTTCGGAAATGCCGATGTAGTTGTTCTTGCTCTTGGACATCTTCTCGATGCCGTCGAGCCCTTCGAGCAGCGGCATTGTCAGAATGCATTGCGGCTCCTGACCGTATTCGGTCTGCAGATGCCGGCCCATCAGCAGATTGAATTTTTGATCGGTGCCGCCCAGTTCCAGGTCACTTTTTAGCGCCACCGAGTCGTAACCCTGCATCAGCGGGTACAGAAATTCATGCACGCTGATCGACTGACCGGCCTTGAAGCGGTCGTGAAAGTCATTGCGCTCCATCATGCGGGCCACGTTGTAGTGCGAAGCGAGCTGGATCTTGCCGCGTGCGCCCAGCGGGTCGCTCCATTCGCTGTTGTAGCGAATCTCGGTCTTGGCCGGGTCCAGCACCAGACTGGCCTGCCTGTAGTAAGTCTGGGCGTTGGCTTCGATCTGTTCGCGGCTCAGCGGTGGCCGCGTTGTGTTGCGGCCAGACGGGTCGCCGATCATCGTGGTGAAGTCGCCGATCAGGAAAATCACCGTGTGACCCAAATCTTGCAACTGTCGCATTTTGTTAAGAACGACGGTGTGTCCGACATGAATGTCAGGCGCGGTGGGGTCCAGACCCAGTTTGATCCGCAGCGGAACGCCCGTGGCCTCGGATTTCTTGAGTTTTTGAATCCATTCGTTTGCAGGAATCAACTCCTCGCAGCCGCGGAGCGTCACAGCAAGTGCATTTCCTACACTATCGGACATCTCAAATTTTGTTACAAGTTCTTGATTCATAAGGCTTTTTCAAAAGTCGGATATTTGTCCGACAGATATAATTCGCGCTCTCCTGCATAAGCCGGCAATTTTAAGTGGCCCACAACTTGCTGCTGCAGCTTCACCGTATTTAAGTCCGATGAACCTCACGCCCTTACGCGCCCAAAACCGATTTGGCAGGCCGTTCGTCGATGTCCTTATATCGCAATCCGGCGCGCCGACCTGAAATGGGCAGCCTGATGCAACCTGAATGGGAATTTCGCTTTGCGCCTGCCTGCACCCTCCCAAATCATGAGTTCTCTTGCGGACAAACTGCGCCATCACCCCAAACGGGTCACGGCGGGTCTGGCGGTTTTACTGCTCGGCACAGGCGTTACCGCCTTCGGTGTGGCTCCGCTGGCACCTGACGCTGCCGACCTGCCCGTTCGCCAGATCGTGGAATCCGTCGAGGCACTGCCCGCTCAGGCGCAGACTGATTCGCTCAATGACTTCAGCTTCAGCCTGTTTCGTACAGAAACCACCCGCGGCACCGATACCGCAGACTCTCTTCTTAAACGCCTGAACATCAACGACCCGGCAGCCGCCGCCTTTCTGCGCCGCGACCCCAGCGGGCAATTGATCCTGGCCGGGCGCCCCGGCAAAACCGTGACTGCCGAGGCCAATGACAGCCAGGAACTGCTCAAGCTCAGCATGCGCTGGCCCACCGAAGACGCGGCCGTTTTCAAACGACTCGTGATTGAGCGCAGCGGTGCCGGCTTTGGTGCCCGAACTGAAAACGTACCGTACACCAGCTCGGCCCGGCTGGCCAGCGGCACCATCCAGACCTCGCTTTTTGCGGCAACCGACGACGCGAAGATTCCCGACCCGGTGGCCGTGCAGCTGGCTGAAATTTTCGCCAGCGATATCGACTTCCGCCAAGCCCTGCGCAAGGGTGACCGCTTCAATGTGGTTTATGAAACGCTTGAAGCCGATGGCGAGGCGATGCGCACCGGCCGCGTACTGTCGGCCGAGTTTGTCAATGGCGGCAAGACCTATCAGGCTATGTGGTTTCAGCCGCCCGGCAAAGACGCTACGGGGCTGCCGCACAAAGGCGGTTACTACACACTGGACGGCCAAAGCCTGCGCCGCGCCTATCTGGGCTCTCCTCTCGAATTCTCGCGTATCAGCAGCGGGTTTTCGATGCGTTTTCACCCGGTCTTGCAGAAGTGGCGCGCTCACCTGGGTACCGACTTTGCAGCGCCCACTGGCACGCCAGCACGAACGGTGGGTGATGGTGTTGTGACCTTTGCGGGCGTGCAGAACGGTTATGGCAACGTGGTGTTCATCAAACACAGAAATAACCATGAAACGGTCTATGCCCACCTCAGCAAGATTCTGGTTCGCAATGGGCAGCGCGTCACCCAGAGCGACACCATTGGACTGGTCGGCTCTACCGGCTGGTCTACGGGCCCGCACCTGCACCTGGAGTTCCGTGTCAACGGGACACAGCAGGACCCTATGACCATGGCGCGGCAGAGCGACACCGTTCCGGTTTCCGCCGCCGCACAGGCACACTTCAGGCAACTGGCTGCCGGTGTCAAAAACCAGCTTCAGGCTGCGGCTACCATCACGCAGACTCGCGCTGAGTAATTAGCCCCCACGGTCGTTCGCTTCGCGTAACTTCCTGCCCCCCGAGGGGGCCGCTGCGCCTGCAGCCCGGCAAAGCCGGTTCTGCGGCCCCTGCTTGAATGTGCCCCCCAACATTTGTTCGCTTCGCGTGACTGTTTTCCGGCGTCCTGAGGCATTGAAGGACGCCCTCCCAAGGGCGCGCTTGTCGCTGCGGCAAAATCGGACCATGCGTAACTATTTCATTGGTCTGATGTCAGGCACTTCTCTCGATGGTGCAGACGGCGTTCTGGTAGATTTTTCAGGCGACACCATGCGGGTAGTTGCCTCTGCCACCGAACCGTTTACTGCCAGCTTCCGGGCTGAACTCCTCGCACTGAACGCCCCCACCCACAATGAGCTGCATCGCGCTGCACAGGCCGGCACACAACTGGCTGCGGTGTACGCGCGTGTTGTTCAGCAGCTGCGTGAACAGGTGGCCAGACGAGGCATTTCAGCAACGCAAATCGAAGCGATAGGCGCTCATGGACAGACCGTCAGGCATCTGCCGAAACGCACCAGCGACCAAGCCAGCGGGGCAGGCTACACGATTCAACTCAATAACCCGTCGTTGTTGGCCGAGTTGACAGGCATAGCCGTGGTGGCAGACTTCCGCGGCCGCGACGTGGCCGCCGGCGGCCAGGGCGCGCCGCTGGTGCCGGCTTTCCATCACAGCATTTTTGGTCGCGCAGATGCTGCGGTGACCGTGCTCAATCTGGGCGGAATCGCCAACCTCAGCGTGCTGCCTTCAGATGGCAAGGCGGAGATTCTGGGTTTTGACTGCGGCCCTGGCAACGCGCTGATGGACGTCTGGTGCCAGCAGCATACGGGTCAGTCATTTGACGCGGGCGGCGCCTGGGCTGCCAGCGGAAAGCTGCTGCCGGCACTGCTCGCCAGCCTTTTAGAAGAGCCCTACTTTTCGGCTCCACCGCCCAAAAGCACGGGGCGTGATCTTTTCAGCCTCGAATGGCTGGCCGCAAAGCTGGGACCTTTCAGCGCCGAACGCCCGCAAGACATTCAAAATACATTGACCGAACTGACTGCCAGCGCAGCTATATCCAGCGTCGCCAGCTATGGAAGAGATAGCGTCGAGCTGGTGGTTTGCGGTGGCGGTGCCTTCAACACGCACCTGATGCAGCGGCTACAGGTGGGTCTACCTGCCATGCAGGTACGCTCTTCAGACGCGCACGGCCTGCCACCCCTGCAGGTCGAGGCGGCGGCCTTCGCCTGGCTGGCGCGCCAGGCAGTCCGCCGGCAACCCGGCAACCTGGCCAGCGTGACGGGCGCCGCCGGGCCGCGGGTGCTGGGTGCCATCTACCCGGCCTGAAGTAGCACGCGGCGGGTTGTTGGCCTTCAATGAAACGGCCCACAAAAAAGCCGCCTGTCCAGGCGGCTTCTTCAAGGCGAGAAAAAATCTCAGGCTGAAAAGCTCGAACCGCAGCCGCAGGTGCTGGTGGCGTTCGGGTTTTTAATCACGAACTGGGCGCCTTCGAGGTCGTCTTTGTAGTCAATCTCTGCGCCCACCAGATACTGGTAGCTCATGGCGTCGATCAGCAAAGAAACACCATTCTTGGTCATCGTGGTGTCATCTTCGTTGGTGATCTCGTCGAAGGTGAAACCATACTGGAAGCCCGAACAGCCGCCACCCTGGACGAAGACGCGCA
>JANNKV010000285.1:0-2064 GCA_031396485.1 Polaromonas sp.
CCGCCCAAAGTGAACGGCGAGCTCCGCCCCGCCTGGACCAGCTTCAAGGTGAAGAAGGGCCAGACGCTCTCTTTCGATTTCCTGAAAAAAGGCGCCCGCGCCTATATCGCCGTCTCCGGCGGCATTGATGTGCCGGTGGTGCTGGGCTCGCGCTCGACTTACACCCTCGGCGCGCTCGGCGGCCACAAGGGCCGCAAGCTGGAAGCGGGCGACAAGCTCCCCGTCGGCAAATCCCGCGCCGTCAAGGAAGGCCGCACAGTGCCGGAAAAACTCCGCCGCATGCCGGGTCTGCCAGCGGAACATCCGCTGGCATCTGTCGATTTCAACGACCTTGAACACGACTGCCATGCACGGGACCCAGCCTGTCACCCACCCCAAAAAAAGAGAAACCAATGCAAGTAGCACAATTTTCAGTGCCTGGTGCGTCCAGCGTTCAATCGGACAGCGCTCTGGCCGAAACTGGCGGCAATACGAATGCCAACCCTCACGCCAACGCTTTCACCCACTACCAGATCATTCGCCGCAATGGCGCCGTCGTTCCGTTCGAGCCCAACAAGATTGCCGTGGCGATGATGAAAGCTTTCCTGGCCGTGCATGGCACCCAGGGCGCAGCGTCAGCCAGCGTTCGCGAAACCGTTGACGAGCTGACCCAGGCGGTCATGCGCGCGCTGATGCGCTCACGGCCGGGCGGCGGAACTTTTCATATTGAAGATGTGCAGGACCAGGTTGAACTGGGCCTGATGCGCGGCGGTCATCACGAAATCGCGCGCGCCTATGTCTTGTACCGCGAAAAGCGGTCACAGGAACGTGCACGCCAGCCGCAAATCCCCGTCACGGAAGCACCTCTCTTGCATGTGATGGATGGCGGGCAAAGAGTTGCCCTGGACATTCGCAATCTGCAGGCCCTGATCGAGGCATCGTGCGCCAATCTGGGCGCGGACATCAAGCCCGACCCGATCGTTCAGGAAACCATGCGCAATCTTTACGATGGCGTACCGATTGACGAGGTTTACAAGGCATCCATTTTGGCGGCCCGCACGCTGATTGAAAAAGACCCCGACTACACCTACGCCACCGCGCGCTTGCTGATGCACACCATCCGCCGCGAAGTGCTTGGCGAGGAAGTAAGCCAGGAAGACATGGACACCCGCTATGCGGAGTATTTTCCGAAGTTCATTGCCAAAGGCGTCAAAAACGAACTGCTCGACGAGAAGCTGGAGCAGTTTGATCTGGTCCGGCTGGGAGCGGCCCTTAAACCCGAGCGTGACCTGAAGTTTGACTACCTCGGCCTGCAGACATTGTTTGACCGCTACTTCCTGCACGTACGCAAGCAGCGCATCGAACTGCCACAGGCTTTCTTCATGCGCGTGGCCATGGGCTTGTCGCTGAACGAAATCAACCGTGAAGAGCGGGCGATCGAGTTTTACGAAATCCTGTCGTCATTCGACTTCATGTCCAGCACGCCAACGCTGTTCAATGCCGGCACGCTGCGCTCGCAACTTTCTTCCTGCTACCTGACCACGGTCGCTGACGACCTGGGCGGTATTTACGACGCCATCAAGGAAAACGCGCTGCTGTCCAAGTTTGCCGGCGGGCTGGGCAACGACTGGACGCCCGTTCGCGCCCTTGGCGCCCATATTAAGGGCACCAACGGCGAATCACAGGGCGTAGTCCCCTTCCTGAAAGTCGTCAACGACACGGCGGTAGCCGTCAACCAGGGCGGTAAACGCAAGGGAGCCGTTTGCGCTTACCTTGAAACCTGGCATCTGGATATTGAAGAGTTCCTCGAGTTGCGCAAGAACACCGGTGACGACCGTCGCCGCACGCACGACATGAACACCGCCAACTGGATTCCAGACCTCTTCATGCGCCGCGTGATGGAAAAGGGCACCTGGACGCTGTTCTCGCCATCCGACACGCCGGACCTGCACGACAAGTTCGGCAAGGAATTCGAGAAGATTTACACCGTCTATGAAGCCAAGGCCGCCCGTGGTGAGCTCAAACCTTCCCGTGCCCTTCAGGCCACCGACATGTGGCGCAAGATGCTGTCGATGCTGTTTGAAA
>JANNKV010000337.1:0-15585 GCA_031396485.1 Polaromonas sp.
GGCGCCAGCGGCGGCATGCGCCACGGCCGCACTGCGCGCAGACGGCAGACGGTCGTAAAAGCCGCGAGCCAGCGGGCAGGCATCGCCGTGGCAGGCTTTGTCCGGGTGTTCGCAGGCTTTGCTCTTGGCCACCAGTTCCAGCACGCGCAGCGGTAGTTCTTTGGCACTATCGCGAATGCGGTCCAGCGCATGCAGCGCCAGGCCGCGGCCCGGCGTCTTTGCCGCCAGAAAGAAGATTTTGTCGAGCCGCTGCCCCGGGGTGGCCTTGAGCAGCGGGAAAATCGTGCCAATGGTTTTACCGATGCCCGTCGGCGCCTGCGCCATCAGGCATTTGCCGGCCACGCTGCTTTTGTATACCGCCGTCGCCAGGTCATGCTGGCCAGCGCGAAATCCCGCATACGGAAACTGCAGTGCGTTCAGGGCGGTGTCTCGCGTTTCGCGGTGAATCAGTTCCTGGCTGGCCCAGGCCAGAAAACGTTCGCAGTGCGCTTCAAAAAATTCCTGCAATGAAGCGGCGGTGAAATGCTCGGCCAGCAGCGTTTCGTGCAGGCTGGCGATGTCGAAGTACACCAGCGCCAGGTTGATGTCCTGCAGGCCTTTCTCGCGGCACAGCAGCCAGCCATAAATCTTGACCTGCGCCCAGTGCAGGTCACGCCGGTTGTCGGCCATGCGGTGCAGGTCACCGCGGTAGGTTTTGACCTCTTCGAGCTGGTTTTGCGCCGGGTCATACCCATCAGCCCGGCCGCGCACCCGCAGGTTTTTGTAGTCGCCCTCCAGGCCCACTTCTGACTGGTAGCCTTCACCCCGGCGCGACGCCACCAGCGCATGGCCCGCAATGCCTTCCTGCGCCGACGGTGCCGGCGTGAAACGCAGGTCAAGGTCACCGCGCTTGGCGGTGAACTCGCACAGCGCCCGCACGGCTACAAGGTATTTCAATCAGCGCTCGCTTTCAGGTGCACAGGTATTGCGCCAGGGATCGCAGCCATGGCCCTGCGGCAGAACAACCACGTTGCGCCCAAACCGGCAAAATCAGACGCATGAATTCAATTATCGGATGGCTGGAGCAATACGGGCTCGCAGCCGTGTTTATAAATGTCGGTCTGGAGCAGCTCGGTCTTCCGGTTCCCGCCTATCCGGTGCTGATTCTCACCGGCGCCTTGAGTGTGGGCGGGCGTTACTCGGTCTATGCGCTGCTGGTCACCGCGGTGCTGGCCTGCCTGATTGCTGACTGCCTCTGGTACTGGGCCGGGCACCGCTTCGGCAGCCGCGTGCTGAAAACGCTGTGCCGCATTTCCCTTTCGCCCGATTCCTGTGTGCGCCAGACAGAGTCCATCTATGCGCGTTGGGGCGTCCGGTCGCTGATGGTTGCGAAGTTCATTCCGGGATTTGCGTCACTCGCCACCGCGCTGGCGGGCCGTACCGGCGTGCCGTTCGGGCGCTTTCTGTTCTTCGATGCAATAGGAGCAGCCCTGTTTTGCGGCGTGGGCTTGACCATCGGCATGTTTTTTCATGATGTGGTCGACGATGTGCTGCTGGTGCTTGAAAACTTGGGCCGCATCGGCCTGACGGTGCTGGTGTCTCTCTTCGGCCTCTTCATATTGAACAAGCTCTGGCAGCGCCAGCGCTTTCTGCGCCAGCTGCGCATGTCCCGCATCTCCCCCGAAGGCTTGTGGGAGCTGACGCAGGCGCAGCAACCCAGCGTGATTCTGGATGTGCGCACGCCACTCAGCCGCGGCAACGGCGGCGTCATTCCGGGCGCCTTGCTGTGGTCAGACCCTGACCGGAAGATGGCCACGCTCGACCTGGCGCCAGACACCGCGGTCGTGGTTTACTGCGCCTGTCCGAATGACGCATCAGCCGCGCTGGTCGCCCGGCGGTTGATGGCGGCGGGCTTCAAAAATGTTCGCCCGCTGCACGGCGGCATTGATGCCTGGCAGGCCGCCGGCTTCGAGCTCGAATACCCGAGCAGCGCCTGACATTCGCCGCGCATGATGAAACAGTCGCTATGAATAACATAGCTGCCTGCGCAGGATTTACCTGGGCTATAGCCTTTTTTTATACTCAATCTGTCATTTCTGGCTCGTGGCGCAGCGTTTTTCGGGTGTGACTTCGAATGTCGTCGGTAGAACTAACTATTTCGGTTTGCTGCGATTCATCGCATTTTCAAACTCTTCCCGCGAAAGAAAGCTGTCCTTGTTGATGTCGGCTTCGTCAAAATATTTCGCAACACCGCGAAAGCCCGCGGCTTCTTCCCGGCTGATTTTGCCGTCCTTGTTGGTGTCGATGTAGGTAAAGGCCAGTGCAATGTTGCTGGCGGTGTAGGCAGGGCCTTGTGCCGCGGCAGGTGCTGCTGGCCGCGTTACCGGGGTTGCGGGTGCAGGGGGCGCTGCGGCAGGCGCCGCTTCCGGCGTTAAGACAGGTGGCGCGGAGGCCGGTGGGGCCGCTACCGGCGTCTGGGCGCAGGCACCGATGCCAGCGAGCATGAGGACAGCGGCCAGAGCACACAGTTCTGTCCGCAATGGGCGGTCTTTGAAGTACTGATGCATAGCGTGCATTGCACACGAAAAATCGCAGACGTGCCAGCAGGCTTGCAGGATGTTTCGCTGTCGGACGGTCGGCCAGCGGCGCAACAATTTCTTTCAACCGGTCAGGTTGACAAGCCGTATGCTTTGTCTAATACTTATCTAAATGGTTAAGTATAAAAACGATTCCGGGAGCGACACGCTGAGCGCCGTATTTGCCGCGCTTGCCGACCCGACCCGCCGGCAGGTGCTGCAGGCGCTGGAAGCCGGCGGCTCATCAGCTGGTGAACTGGCGGCGCCGCACGGCATGTCATTGCCGGGGTTCATGAAGCACCTGCGTGTGCTGGAAGACGCCGGCCTCGTCAGCCGCGAAAAAAACGGGCGCGTCGTCAGTTTGCTGATATCGCCCGAACCCCTGCAAGAGGCCGCCGTGTGGCTTTCGCGCTATCAAAAATTCTGGTCGCCGCGTCTCGACGCATTGGGCAGATATCTTGAAACTCAGGAGGAAGTGAGTCCATGGAACAACCCGTCACCCAAAGCATCCCCGCCGTCATCTTCACCCGCCGTTACAAAGCCGCGCCCGAAAAAGTCTGGCGCGCCTGGACCGACCCGCAAGCGCTAGCGCGGTGGTTCGGCCCCGACGACGCGGGCGTGGCCTCGCTGGCCGACATGGACGTGCGCGTGGGCGGCCGCTACCACATCCGCTTCGGTGTACCGGGCGATGAAGAGCACAACGTTTCGGGTGTCTACCAGGAAGTCGTACCCAATGAAAAACTGGTCTTTAGCTGGGCCTGGCAGAGCACGCCCGAGCGGGTGTCTCGCGTCACGGTGGTGTTGCAGCCGGAGGGCGGCGGTACCGAGCTGATCTTCCGGCACGAGCAATTCTTCGACGAAGCCGCGCGCGATCGTCATCACGAAGGCTGGAGCGGTGCCTTTGTCAAGCTGGACCGCTTGCTGGGCGGGTAATTCATATTTGACAACCGGCGTTCATCAATGGAGCGCCCCCCTTTCATGAAGGAGCACAGCATGCTTGCAAGCAAAGACGTGATGGCCACGATCGCCGTCAAAAACATCGACGCCGCGAAAACGTTTTACGGCGAAACACTGGACCTGAAACTGCTGCCGGGCGATATGCCCGACGTGCTGACCTACCAAAGCGGCCAGGCGTGCGTCGTGGTCTACACATCCGAATTTGCGGCGACCAACCGCGCCACGTCAGCCACCTGGTCGGTGGGCGACGAATTCGACGCGATCATCAAAACGCTGCAGGGCAAGGGCGTGAAATTCGAGCACTACGACATGCCTGAAGGCAAGCTCGAAGGCGACGTGCATGTGATGGGCGACTACAAAGGCGCCTGGTTCAAAGACCCGGATGGCAATGTTCTTCACGTGCTCAATCAATAGCGCGGAAGTTCGCCGCCCGTTCTGTTGGCGAAACTGTCGGCGCAAGGGATGCCGATTCGTCATCAATCGCATCCTGATCGGCATTGATCAGAAAGAATAACGCGCCAAAATAACGTCTATTGACGCGGCCGGTCATTGGTTTGTTTGGTCGTATATTGAACCGATAGAACCACCCAACCTGTCGATTTCTGGTGACCTGCTTCGTCGTCATCAGTAACACCCGCTAAGCGGCACGACAGGAACGAGTGCCCGTAAAACCATGCCATCCAGCACCACGTTGATTCCGCCCATTCGTCCCTCCAAGGCCACCGTCCGCGAATGGATCGGGCTGGCCGTGATCGCGCTGCCCTGCCTGCTTTACTCGATGGACTTGACGGTGCTGAACCTGGCGATTCCGGCCATCAGCACCGAGCTCAAACCCACCGGCGCGCAGCTGCTGTGGATCGTCGACATCTACGGCTTCATGATCGCTGGCTCGCTGATCACCATGGGCACACTGGGCGACCGCATCGGCCGGCGCAAACTGCTGCTGATTGGTGCAGCGGCGTTCGGTGCGGCGTCGGTGCTGGCGGCTTTTTCGACCAGCGCTGAAATGCTGATCGCCACGCGCGCATTGCTGGGCATCGCAGGCGCCACGCTCGCGCCGTCAACCCTTTCGCTGATCCGCAACATGTTCGCCGACCCGCGCGAGCGCACCGTGGCCATCAGCGTGTGGGTCACCAGTTTTTCGGTCGGCGGCGCCGTGGGCCCGCTGGTCGGCGGCGTGATGCTGGAGTATTTCTGGTGGGGCTCAGTGTTTCTGGTCGGCGTACCGGTCATGGTGCTGTTGCTGATCCTCGGGCCGCTGCTGTTGCCCGAATACCGCGACCCGAACCCGGGCCGTATCGACGTGCCCAGCGCGCTGCAGTCGCTGGGCGCCGTGCTCGCGGTTATCTACGGCCTCAAGCGCATGGCCGAGGGTGGCGTGGGCTTATTGCCGCTTGTCATTATTGCGGCAGGCGTGCTGACCGGCGTCGCCTTCGTGCGGCGCCAGCGCCGGCTCGCCAGCCCGTTGATTGATTTGTCACTGTTTCGTGCGCCCGCTTTCACGGCCGCGCTCATCATCAATGTGTTCTGCTTTTTCGGCGCGTTTGCAACCTTCCTGCTGACTGCGCAGTATCTGCAGCTTTACCTGGGCATGTCGCCGCTGCAGGCGGGCTGGTGGTCCGTGCCGGGCGCGCTCGGTTTTGTCGTCGGCTCACTGCTGGCGCCGACGATCACCCGCTACGTCACGCCCGCCCGCGCGATTGCCGCCTCGCTCGCGGTCGCAGCGCTCGGCTTCGCGGTGCTGACGCAAGTCGGCGGGCCGCAGGGTCTGGCGGTGCTGGTCACCGGTTCGGTGATTTTCTCGCTCGGCCTTTCACCCGTGGCGACGCTGATCAGCGACCTCATCGTCAGCTGCGCGCCGCCCGAGCGTGCAGGCTCGGCGGCGGCGATGTCAGAGACCAGTTTCGAGCTGGGCGGCGCGCTGGGCATTGCCATCATCGGCAGCATCGTGACAGCCGTGTACCGCAGCGCCATGGCTGACGCCGTGCTGGCCGGGGTGCCCGCGGATGCGGCGCTGGTGGCGCGCAGTACGCTGGGTGGCGCAATGGCCGTGGCGTCGCAGTTGCCGGGCGGGGCGGGGGCGGTACTGCTTGATGCGGCACGCAGCGCGTTTGCCGACGCGTTTCAGGTCGCAGCCAGTTGCAGCGCGGCTATCGTGGCGGCCACCGCCATCGCAGCGGCATCGGTGCTGCGGCAGCCCGATGCAACGCTTCCGGCGGAGTCTGTGCCGGTGCGGGAAGGTCACTAAGGCGGTGCGACGTGTTTTAATAAGAATAGGCCGCTAGCCCAGGTATTGCATGCGCCAGCAGCTATTGAATTAATAGCGAGAAGTTTTATTCTCAGTCGTTTGCAGCTGCCTGGAATCTCGGCTTTTGAACTGAAACCCGAGGTTTTTCAGAATCGGCGGTATGACTGGAATGTGACCGAAGCAGTCGCCGCAGTGCTAAACGCACGCCGTCGGGGCAACATGCCTGCGCCTGCCGACACGTGTCGGCTCGTTCCTTCAGCTACGGAGAAGTTCGCAGTCCACCGCGAAGAAGCTTTGACCGTGCAAGCCACTGCGTCTCACTGTCTGCACCAGCTTGTGCAGGTCAACCACGCGACGAGCATCGAGAGCACGGTGCCAACGAAGCCCCAGAGCACCCCAAAGAAGAACCGCGCGGTAACGAGCGTGCCGACAGCGCACATGGCCATCAGCACCAACGTGACCGCGAACTTCACCAGGACGAGCAGTACCCGAGCGTCATCGGCTGTCCGCAGTACGCTGGCGCCGCCCTTTCGTTCCCGCCAGCTACCGGGGCCGGTGCGGGTGCCGGCCGCGCTTCGCGCGCAACCTCCTTCCAGCGAACCGTGTCCCAATAGCGCTCGAATAAGTCCTGAGCCATGATCAACTCGCGCGCGACGCCCGGAAGGCCGCACGGTCGCCACGACTCGCCCGCATCTCCTCAAGCCGCTGGGCGGCTTCGGGATGGAGCTGGTAATCGTTGATTCGGCGCTTGAGCTTGTACACCCAGCGCGCCTGCAGTTCGGGGGCCGCGCGGCCGGCTACCCCGCCCATGAGGACTACTGTGTCGGCCTGGAGCGCGTCGATCAGCGGCGCCAGCACCAGGCTCCCACTGCGACGAGCCGCAGGCACCGAAGGATCCTTGTCCATGCGGGTGCGAAACGGGCACAGGTTCAAAAAGGCGACCTCCTCCCTCGCCTCCCCCAAGGCCTCCAGCACACTCCCGCGAAGGGTGCCCATACCGATCGTGGGCGCCTGCGCGGTGAACGCGTCATAGACGCCGCGCAGCGCCACGCCAGCCCGTCCTTCTGCGGCAGACTTCAGCGCCAGAAGGGCGTCAGCCACCGCCCTGTCGTGGGGCTTCACGTCGGTCTGTGAGTCGCCGCCTCCGCCTGGATTCTTGCCCACGATGACCGTGCCGCGAAAGCGCGGCCCCACCCACCCTAGGTAGGGCACGCGCGCCAGCTCGGGAAGGGACACCGGCATGAGCTCGCCGGCGGGGAAGATCACCTCGCGCTGCACTCGCAAGGCGCGCTGCACGCCTAGGGCGATGCGCTCCCAAGCCGGTTCGGAGCATTGAAGGACAGCGGACATGAAGAGACTCCCATACACGGTCGACTGCCGCGCTTCCTTCAGAATCTCATAGTCACGAATTAAAGTAAAGAGGTGAAGGGGTACCGTACAGCACAGCGGGGGCACCCCTGGACACCATTTTTGAATAAATTCGTCCGCTCTGCCATCGTCATCATTGTTGAGGAACATGCTGCGGTTGCGGCAGCCAAAAGTGCCGCTGCCCCGCGCAGTCAACGACAGGTCCGTTTTCGGCCGATTGCGGTAGCCAGTCGATTCAGAAGTAGTACCGTTTTCACCCGCAAAGCAGACCACGATCAACACGACACTTCCGGCTTCACTCAACCGCTCGATGAGATAACGCGAACGGGCACACAAACGGGTCTCAAGCATTCAACTGGCCCATAGCCCTGCAAATACGTGCGCAAGCGGCTATTACAAACATAGCGTCCGAGCAGTTGCGGGCTATCTGCGGGCACCATCCAAACCCGCTGCGTATTATGGCAACTCAGCCCGAAACCACGCCAAAACCACCAAGGACCACCATGACTCCTTCCCCCTCAGACATCGCAACCCGCCGCCGCGCCTTCCGGCAACTGCACGCATCCGGTTGCTTCGTGATTCCGAATCCGTGGGATGTCGGCAGCGCACGTTATCTGCAGGGTTTGGGGTTCAAGGCACTGGCCACGACCAGTTCGGGTGTGGCTTGGTCGCTGGGTCGTCATGATGGCGGGCTTGATCGTGCGGACGTTCTCGATCACCTGCGTGACATGGTGGCGGCGGCTGACTTGCCGGTGAACGCCGACTTCGAAAGCGGATTTGCCGCCGATCCGCAGGGCGTGGCAGAGAGCGTGCGCTTGGCGATCGAGACCGGCGTGGCGGGCTTGTCGATTGAAGATGCGACGGGTGATGCCGTGAATCCGATTCACGATATCGACACGGCCGTGGCGCGGCTTAGCGCGGCGCGTGTGGCGATTGACCAGTCGGGCACTGACACGCTGCTGGTGGGCCGCGCCGAGAACTTCTTCGCCGGGCGACCAAACCTTACAGACACGCTGACGCGGCTGCAGGCCTATGCGCGGGCGGGGGCGGACGTGCTGTACGCGCCAGGCATTCGCACGCGCGAAGAAATTGCCGCCGTGGTCGCTGCGGTCGCGCCCAAGCCGGTCAATCTGCTTGTCGGCTCGGCCATCGATCTGACGATGCAGGACATCGCGGCGTTGGGCGTGCGGCGCGTGAGCGTTGGCGGTGCGCTGGCGCGCTCGGCTTGGGGGGGCTTCATGCGCGCTGCCCGATCCATTGCGGAGCAAGGTCGTTTCGACGGATTTGCGGACGCCGCTTCGGGCGTGGAGCTGAATGCATTTTTTCGCGCGAACTAGGCGATTTTTGTATCGAATAGACCTGCAGCTCATTAAATACCTGCGCAAGCAGCTATGAAAGTAATAGCGGCTAGGGTGGTTTCTCCAGGGTGGTTTCTTGTTCATGCCGCCAGCCACGGCGGCTGGAGCAGGCTGGTGAGACTGACCGGGTCAACAAAGGGATAAAAGAAGTGCGCGCGCGTATGGCCCATTGGCGCTAAGCTTTCGGCCAACGCAGGACTGTTCGCCTTCTCAGGCCGAAAGGTTTCCATGATTCTTCTTCTGCAGTCGCCAGATGTTCTTCACTCCGGATGGGCACCATGATCCGCGCCTTCGACGTGGTGCTGTACGGCGCGACGGGCTTCGTCGGCAGGCAAACAGTGGCTTACTTTGCCAGCCACGCTGGCGTCAAAGCAGCCGGCATGCGCTGGGCGCTGGCGGGCCGCAACCGCAGCAAGCTGGAGCAGGTGCAGCGCGATGTCGGCGGCGCGGCGCTGCAGGCCGGCATCGTGGTGGCTGCGGCAGATGACATCCAGGCGCTCGACGAATTGGCTGCAAATGCGTCTGTTGTCTTGAGCACGGCCGGGCCGTTTGCGCTGTACGGCAGCGCGCTGGTTGCGGCCTGCGTGAAGGCGGGCACGCACTATGTCGACATCACCGGCGAGACGCCCTGGGCGCGGGAGCTGATCGCGCAGTACCATGACGCAGCCGCCGCCAGCGGCACGCGCATCATTCCCTTTTGCGGTTTTGATTCGGTGCCGTCCGACATCGGCGTGTGGTTGCTGATGCAGGCGATGCAGCAGCGCATTGATGCGCCCTGCATCGACGTGAAAAGCGCCTTCACGCTCAGCGGCGGGCTGAACGGCGGCACGTTTGCATCGCTGATGAACATCATGGGTGGTGAGGGTGCGCGGTCGTTGGCCGACCCGTATCTGCTCAACCCACCGGGCGAGCGACCGCTGAACGCCCGCGACGCCAGCGACCCGGCGATCCCGCTGTTCGATGACGACTTCAACGCCTGGCTGGCGCCGTTTTTCATGAGCCCGATCAACACCCGCGTGGTGCGGCGCAGTGCCGCGCTGCTGAACTATGGGCCAGACTTTCACTACCAGGAATACCGGCGCATGGGCGCGGGCGTGGTCGGCGGTGTGGCGGCTACCACACTGAGCGTGGGCATGACGCTGTCTCAGTCGGCGATGGCGCTGGCACCGGTGCGCCGGCTGGCAGCAATGGTCGCGCCCAAGCCCGGCGAAGGGCCGTCGGAAGCCAGCATGAACCGGGGCTCGTTCAGTTGCGAGCTGGTCGGCAAAAGCGCC
The DNA here is from genome assembly GCA_031396485.1 of Polaromonas sp. Lineage (GTDB taxonomy): Bacteria > Pseudomonadota > Gammaproteobacteria > Burkholderiales > Burkholderiaceae_C > Polaromonas. The sequence continues at coordinate 9,761 of JANNKV010000337.1, forward strand.
AGCGGAAAAATTCTGCAAGGCCGCGTGGCGGGCCTGGGTGACCCCGGCAATCGCGCCACGACGAAAATGGTTTGCGAAGCGGCGTTGGCTCTGGCGCTGGATGCGGACCAGCTGCCCGGTGGCGCCACGCGCGGCGGTGTGTTGACGCCGGCCATTGGGCTCGGTCAGGTGTTGGTGGACCGTTTGCGCAGCGCGGGCATGACGCTGGAAGTTGACGAATAGCTGCGGCGCAACGAGGCGGCCGTCGATTCCCCCCAGTTCTTCCTCCTTCCCCTGCTGGGGGAAGGGGTCTTCCAGATGCTGTATCGCCCTCTAGCCCAGGTAATCTCTGCGCAAGCAGCTATGAATTAAATAGCAACCAGTTCACGCTTGCGGATACAACCGCGTCAGCACATGCGAGGCCACCCGCGCCAGCAGCTTCGAAAAATTCGCAACGGATTCGTTGGATGCCGCAGGCGCGCGCATCACCCGCAGCGCCTCGTCCAGTTCCACCTGATGCAGCGCCAATGCCGCTTCAACTTCCTGCTGCCAGAACTTTGGTGCTTCCGATTCGACAAAGTTGCCGCGGCCACGGCCGAAGTGCGCCACGGCGAGGTAGCGCAGCAGGCTGGCGGTCAGCAGATTGCGCAGGAAATCGTCAGAAAAAGAAACCCGCGACTGGTTGCGGTCGGTGCTGGCGTTGAACACCCAGGCCGCGCCCGAAAAGGTCAGCGCCCCGACCAGGCTGCCCACCAGCGCACCGGCGCCGAAGGTCAGGCCGCCCGCCATCAGATCAGCCGACAGGCCCGTGGCCGCGCCCGACAGCGCAGCGCCGAGCAGGCCCGCCTGCTTTTTGTCGATGGGTGCGCGGATGACAAAGCCCTGATGCACGCGGTCGTTGATCTTTTTCGCAGCGCCGGCGTCGAGCCGGTGCAGCGCGAGCAGGCTGCCCGTCGTTGAAAAGATACTGTTGTCGAGCCGGGTCATCAGCACGTTCATCGCCTTGTTCTGCTGCCGCTGGTCGCGCGGCTTGGCCAAACCGATGGCGCCCAACATTTTGTTCAGCATGGCGCCATCGGCCAGCTCGATCGGCTCGCTGTCTTGCGCCGCAAGAGAAATCTGCTGCGCGATCAAGCCCATCGCGCTTTGAAAGCGCGTTTCGTTTTGCTGCGTCCACACGGTCAGTAGCCGGGCATACGCGGCTTGTTTGTCAGCGGGCAGCAGCGTACCCACCGCCTGGTAAAACACCCGCTCATGCACCCAGCAGCGCGCAAACGCATCGAGCGCCATCACGCGCTGCACCACCGGGTAGCTGGCCAGGTAATCACGCCAGCGGGCCTGCTCCGCTTGCTCCTCAAGAAACGGGCGTGGCGGGCCGGTCTGGTTCAGCAAAATCACCACTGGCTTCCCAATCCATTGCAGCACGTTCATCTCCGGCGCGAGGTAGCCCGCGTCTTTCGGGTCTTCGGCCGAATTGACCAGGTACAGCACCACGTCGGCCGCGTCACGCGCGGTGCGCACGGCCTGCTGGCTGAGCCAGAACGGCCGGTCGCGCAAGCGGTCAACCACCTCGCGAAGAAACCAGCCGATCGGGTTGCCCGACTGCGCGAGGCGTTTGTAGAGCCGCACCGAATCACCGAAGCCCGGCGTGTCCCACAGCATCAGCGCGTCGCCCTTGTCGCTCGCCAGCAAGGTGTGTGATTCAGACATCGTCGTGACATGCGGCGCATCACGTACCTCACCGACGTCGCTGCCGATCAGCGTGCGGGCCAGCGTGGTCTTGCCGGCGTTGGTGTGCGAGATCAGCGCGAACTGGATTTGCTGGACGGACTCGTTCATGGCATTCAAACCCGCGCGTCATCGACCGGGCGGGCTTGCGGATTCAGCAGGTTCACCACGCGGGCCCGCACCTTGTGCTGCTCGCAAAAATGCTGCCAAAGGGTGATGCGCTCGCGCAGCCGTGTGGCTGCGCTGCCCTGACTGCCCAGCCGTTCGAGGTAGCCGGACTCGTCGACAAAGACCCGCAAGTCACCCGTGTTGCTGCGTGCCATCTGGTCGATGAACGCGCCATGACTTTCCAGCTCCGGCGTAGCGCTCAGATTGAAAAGCAGGGCGGTTAGCGCCACGCTGGGATCAGACGCTGCCTTGCCCGTGGGTGCGGCATCAAGGTCCTCTCCATACGCCGTGACAGGCCGAAGCATCACGCGCGCCTGCTCGCCCAGCAGCGCACGGGCAACGGTTGCCAGGCCCGCGTCGCGCGCTTCATCGAGGGTGAAACTGTAGGGAAGCACCCGCAGCACTGCGGGCATCGCCGGGCCGATCCTGTCCGTGAGCTTGCGGAAATAGGGCTGCCCCAGATCCAGCGGAAAGTCCCGCTGTAGTGTCTTTTCTTTCCACCGGCTGAAGAACGCCAGCAGCGCGCGCGGAACCATCACCAGCAGCACCAAAGTGGCTGCATACAGATGCACCCAGAGCGCGCCTTTCGCCGCTGACGCGCTGGCCGCACCTTGCAGCGCACGCACATCCTCCAGCGAAAAACCTGGCAACTGAAAAAACCACGTCGCGGGCGTGAAAAGAATTTGCAGCAGCGCGTGTACCTGCGGCGCATCCAGAAAGGTACTTTCCCACCCTGCCTGGTATTGCGACAGCAGGCCGCGCACATACAGGGACGTGATGGCACCGAAGGCCAGCGCCGCCGCGCCCAGATGCAGCATCCGGCCGACGCGCGCGGTGATCAGCGGCGCGCTCAACGCTGTCCATTCAGCCGAAAACCGCGTCACCGCCGTGGCCAGCGTGGACGGCAGCTTGCGCGGTTTGGCGGTGCTGGCCGCGGCCCAGCGCCAGAGCAAACCCGCATTGGCCCGAGGTTTGCCGAATGCCCGCGCGCCGCCCCAAAAAATCAGCAACAGGTACACCGCGAGGTTCCAGCCGATGATGAGCAGCAGCGGCGCCGACAGCAGGTCAACCCGGTGCGGATCACCAATGCGGTCCACCAGCGCGCCGGCCAGAAAAGCCAGCACGGGCAGCGCGATGCCCAGCGCGCGCAGCGTGCCGCGCGGTTTGACTACCGCCGCAAACGCAGGCGCGCGTTCGGTCATTTTCTTGAGGATCTGCTCGGCCCGCTTTTCCAGAAAAAGCGCCGGCGTGACCGGTGATTTCCGGTCTGCGGCTTCCCACTGCGCGAGGTCGTGGGCGCTCTTGGCCGCGTAAGCGCGGTCGTCTGCAGTCAAGACCTGATGACTGATGTCCGCGTTTTCGATCGAGCGGACCAGCACGATCTTGCGTGCCGCCTGTTCGTTCATGGCGCTCGTGCTTTTATTGATCTTTTCGTCGGGGCGTGGGGGTGCGGGCATCCTTTTTTCAGTATAGGACCAGATTGACGCGCGCCTGATTCACCGCAGGCCAGCCGCCAGCCGCCAGCTGCCAGCCGCCCGCTGCCGCTGACCAGCGCGAGTATTGGCCTCAAAAAGTAACAGCGCCAGGCGCCTCGTGCGGGCTTGCTGCAGCTTGCCAGCGTCAAAGAAAACCAAGGGAATGAACCGTGGGGTTTGCGCAGGCAGCTATGCTTTTGAGAGCGCTGCCGAAGTGTCTGCGCATGGCGTCATCAGCCGGTCACACCTGCGTCATGTCGGCGTCACCCCGATGTCAAGAAACCTTCATTTAACGCACCTAAGGTGATGACGGTTCCCCACCCGCAACACAACAAGGAGTTCGCCGTGCCCTTTGAAAAATTGCCGAAAATTCCCGCGCTACCTGCCAGCCAGACTCGCCGACGTGTTTTCCTGCAGCAGTCCGCAGCCTGTATGGGCGTGGCAGCAGCCGGCCTGGGCGCGCCCGCCCTGGTTACGGCGCAAAGTGTCCGGCCGCAGTTGCCGTATGGCCTGCAGCTCGGTGACACCACCATCGTGCCGGCGGGCCGTCGTGGTTTTGAGAGAGACGACGCGATGGACTATGACGACGCTGGCCGGTCTGGCGGGCGCGGCCTGCACGCGCGCAGCATCGTCTGGGCACGCAGCGACAAGCCGGCGCGCATGGTGCTGGAATGGGACACCACCGATCGTTTTGCCAACCCGCGCAAGATCATTGGCCCGTATGCGCTGGAGGCAACCGACTTCACTGCCCGCGTGGACCTGACCGAACTGCCGCTGGGCCAGCAGATTTTTACCCGCGTGGCGATGGAAGATTTGAGCGCCGGCCGTGCGCGCAGTGAATGGATCAATGCGCAGTTCCGCACGCCGTCGCTCGACGCGCGGCGCGGCCCGCGCTTCGTGTGGGGTGGTGACACCGCTGGCCAGAACTTCGGCATCAACGCCGACTTCGGTGGCATGCGCATCTACGAGCAGATGCGGTTGCGCGACCCGGATTTTTTCGTGCATTGCGGCGACACGATTTATGCCGACGGCCCGATGACGCCCATCGTCAACGTCGAAGGCGGCCGGGTGTGGAACAACCTGATCGCCGAGGGCGTGCAGAAAGTCGCCGAGACGCAGGACGAATTTCGCGGCCGCTACCGCTACAACCTGCGCGATGCCAATATCCGGAAGTTCTCCCAGCAGGTGCCGCAGCTCTGGCAGTGGGACGACCATGAAGTCACCAACAACTGGAGCGACAGCAAAGACCTCTCGCTCGACGCCCGTTACACCGAGAAAAACGTGCCGCTGCTGACTGCGCGTGCCACGCGGGCCTTTCTTGAATACGCGCCGCTACGCCCGAACACGTTTGATGAAAGCGAGCGCGTCTACCGCAAGCTCAGTTACGGCCCGCTGCTCGAAGTTTTCATGATCGACATGCGCAGCTACCGCGGCCCCAACACCAGTAACGACCAGCCGACCGAATCGCTTGAGACCGCGTTTCTCGGCAACACGCAAATCGACTGGCTGGTGCAAAACCTCAAGGCCTCGCGCTCGACGTGGAAAGTGATTTCTGCCGACATGCCACTTGGCCTGGTAATCGGCGATGGCAAGGACGCCGCGGGTCGCGACCGTTTCGAAGGCCCGGCCAACACCAACGGCGCTGCCCGCGGTCGCGAGCTGGAAATCGCGCGCCTGCTGACCGCCATCAAGCGCGAACGCATTCGCAACGTGGTGTGGATCACCGCCGATGTGCACTACTGCGCGGCGCATTACTACGACCCGGCCAAGGCGCAGTACAGCGACTTCAACCCGTTCTGGGAATTCGTCGCGGGCCCGCTGAACGCTGGCAGCTTCGGCCCCAACGTGCTCGACAACACCTTTGGCCCGCAGCTCGTTTTCCAGAAAGCGCCGCCGGCAGCCAACACTTCGCCGCTGTCGGGTTTCCAGTTCTTCGGCGAGATGCGCATCGACCCGCGCGGCCGCGAACTGACGGTGTCTTTTGTAGACATCAACGGCGCCACGGTGTTTTCCAGATCGCTGGAGCCCCAGCACGGGTAAAAAGCCATGGATTGGAGGAATATTGGCCTCCAGCCCGTGATTTACCTGCACTAGCAGCTATTAAAAATGTAGCGGCGAGGGTATTTATCCCGACGCGACGTTTTTTTAAAATGTCCGTCTGTGGCGTCTGCCCATGCCTTTTGAACCCGCTTGTCGGCAGTGAGTTTGCATCAGGGTAAATGGCCCGTTTTTTGACCGCATCGGGGCCTTTTGTGGCACAGTGGGTTGGTCCGGGTTCGGAGAATGAACCGGGGCGCTGGAGGCAGCTTGATGCGTGCACTCGTGCTGTTATTGATCTTCTGGTCATCGCTGGCTGCATCGCAGCCGGTGCCTCCTGTTGTGGTGCTCAGCCAGAGCGGGGCCATCGGGCCGGCGCAGGCCGATTACCTGCAGCGCGGCATGGACAAGGCGGCGGCGCTCAACGCGCAGCTGGTC
>JANNKV010000391.1:0-27638 GCA_031396485.1 Polaromonas sp.
CAGCGACGAATACCGGCGCGAACTGCGTGATGCGTCGCGCCTGCATCGGGGTGCCGGCCGGGTGACCGCAGCGACCGTGTTCACCACGCAAACATCGACCAGCGACCTGGCCAAGATCATGCGGCAAATCAAGGCCGGCACGCCCGCGCCAGCCAGCTTCATGGTCGGCACGGCAGGCGGCGCTTCGGTGCGCGCAGTGTTCCCGCTGGCCGGCCTGCAGGGCGTTCAGTTCAACCGCCAAACCGGCGCAGCACCAGCCTTCACGCCCGGCTTCTTGCCGACACCGGCGCTGAACGTCGTGCCCGGTGCGGTGGCGCAGCTCGCCTACGGCAAGTTCAGCTCGCCGAGTTATCTGGCGGCAGGCCAGTCGATCCCCGCCACACCCACGCTCAGCGGCAGTCCGCGCGCGCAGGGCAGCAGCGATCTGATCTTCCAGCTCTTCGTGCCGGCCGGCGCCAAACCGGCGGGCGGCTGGCCGGTCGCTATTTTCGGCCACGGCTTCACCGACAGCATGTACGGCGCGCCGTGGACGGTCGGCTCGGTGTTTGCCTCGCAGGGCATCGCCACACTGGCCATCAACGTGGTCGGCCACGGTGGCGGTGCGCTGGGCACGCTCAATGTCCTGCGCACCGGCAACACGCCTGTCAGCGTGCCTGCAGGCGGACGCGGTTTTGATCAGGACGGCAACGGCGCCATCGACAGCACCGAAGGCGTGAACGCAGCGCCGCCGCGCACCATCATCGGCAGCCGCGACGGCCTGCGCCAGACGGTGATCGACCTGATGCAACTGGTGCGTCAGGTCGAGGTCGGCATGGACATTGACGGTGACGGCACGGCCGATCTTGACGCTCAGCGTATTTACTACGCCGGGCAGTCGTTCGGTGGCATTTACGGCACCAAGCTGCTGGGTATCGAGCCCAACATCAAGGCCGGTGTGCCGAATGTGCCCGGCGGCTCGATTGCCGAAGTGGCGCGACTGGGTGCGTTCCGCTTTTTGACCGCGGCCGCGCTGGGCACGCGCCAGCCGCAACTGCTGAATCTGCCGCCCACACCCAGTGTGCCGGTGCCGTTCAACCTGAACTTCAATGAAAACATGCCGCTGCGCGACTTGCCGCCAGTCGTCAACAACGTGCCCGGCGCCACCGCGATTGCGCAGGTCCTCGACCGCTTCGAATGGGTGCAGCAAAGCGGCAACCCGGTGTCGTACGCGCCGCTAATTCGCAAGTCGCCTCTAGCAGGCAGTGCCGCCAAGCCGATCATCGTGCAGTTTGCCAAAGGCGACGTGACGGTGCCCAACCCGACCACCAGCGCCATCTTGCGCGCCGGCGCGCTGCAGGACCGCGCCACGTTCTTCCGCAACGACCTGGCCTTTGCCGCCAGCCCCGGCATTCCGAAGAACCCGCACACCTTTTTGACCAACATCGCGATTCCGGCGGCGGTGCCGTATGCCATCGCCGCGCAGTCGCAGATCGCTGCCTTCTTCGCCAGCAACGGCGCCCTCACCATCGACCCCGATGGGCCCGCGCCGTTCTTTGAAGTGCCTGTCGTGCTGCCGCTGCCTGAGGGGTTGAACTTCATTCCCTGAGGGAGGCCGGGTCGAACATCGCTGCGGGGAATGCGCCTCGCAGCGATGCTCGCTGGTTCGGCTCATGCAAGCCTCAGATGAATTCAACGTCATTCCCTCTGAGGCAGGGATGACGGCTTGTAAACATGGCTTGAGAAACCAGCCGCTATTAATTCAATAGCTGTCCGCGCAGGTATTCCCCGGGCTAGCGGCTCATTTGATCAATATTATCTGATCACACAGCGCTCACGGCGCGCGCCGCGTCCAGATGCGCCTTGACCCGTTCGGCCAGCGCGCTGTCACCCGGCGTTTCGGGCAACCACTCGCGCACGGGCAAGGCTTTGCCGTCTTCGTCGATCGCTACAAACACCACCAGGCATTCGGTGATTCTTTCCATGTGGCCGGTCTTCATGTCGCCGGCGCGCACTTCCACCGACATGTTCATGCTGGTGGTGCCGGTGTAGGCGAGGCGCGCTTCGACTTCGACCAGGTCACCGATCCTGATGGGCCGCTCGAAACGAATGGTACCGACCGAGACCGTGACGCAGTAATTTTTGGCCCAGCGCGTTGCGCAGGCATAGCCGGCTTCGTCGATCCATTTCATGACAGTGCCGCCATGCACCTTGCCGCCGAAGTTGATGGTGCTGGGCTCGGCGAGGAAGCGAAGGGTGATGGATGACATGTTGTCTTTCGGAAAAAGAAATCAGTCGGCGGCCGGGTGCCAGGTCTGCCTGGCGACACGCACCATGTTGCCGCCCATGACCAGCGCCGCCTCAATAGGTGTCATGCCGACATCACGCAAGGCTTGCGGTAGCAGTTGCCAGGTTTCAACCGGTGTGAAGACCGCTTTCACGGCGCCGCGCTCGTAACCGGTGTATTGCGCTGGCCACCAGTAGCCGGGGTTGTAGTCACCCGGCGGTGTGTCGTCCAGACCGTCTTGCGGAAAGCAGATATCCAGGCCGATACCGGTGTATTCGATGCCGACCAGATCGGCGACATACGCCGCATGGCGGGCCACGTCCTGTGCGGTGGGCTGGTTGTTGCCCAGAAACAGCGACACGCCCGAGATGCAGGTCACACCGCCCGTGGCCGCGCAGGCGCGGATCTGTTCATCGGTGACGTTGCGGCCATGATCAACCAGCGCTTGCGGATTCGAATGGCTGAAGATCACCGGCTTGCTTGAGGCGGCCATGATGTCCAGGCTGCTGCGCCGGCCGGTGTGCGAGCAGTCCATCAGCATGCCGGCTGCGTTGATGGCGGCCACCACCTCGTGGCCCAGCTTCGTCAAACCCTGCTCCACGTCATGGCAGCCGCCGGAAACGGAATTGTTGCGGTTGTAGGCGAGGTGCATTTGCCGCACGCCCAGGCTGGCGTAGAGCGCAACCATGTCGGGTTGCTCCAGGAGGGGCATCGCGCCTTCCAGATCAAAACCGATGGCGATCTTTCCGGTCGCTGCGGCCTGCTCGACATCACGCAGGCTGCCGGCCAGCAGATACCTGTCCGGGCTCGCTGCGATGGTTTTGCGAAAGCCGGCAATCACCGACATCACCTGCGGCAGCGGGTTCATGTCCATGCCGATGTTGATCGACACGTAATTCACACCCGCGGCGCGCAGTTGGTCAATCGGGCCGAAATCGGCCTGCGGATTCAGACGCAGGCAGCAGTGCGATTCCCAGTTGATTTTTGGTGGGGTCAGGGTCATGAATAAATTAAACCACGCGTCACCTGGAGCCGCCAGCCGGGGCTGCTGTTCCAGATGGAATTACCAGATCGGCTCCAGCTTGCCGGGCTCTGCGGCACGTTTGAAACCGCCGGATGCTTTCATCAGGCTCAGCGTGTAGTCGTTCGTCACGCGGTGCGCCGCCAGGTCGGCCGCCGACAAAAACTCAACCGTCTGTCCGCGCTGCATCACCATCAGGCGCTCGCACATGTGCGTGACCACGGCCAGGTCGTGGCTCACCATCACGAACGTCAGGCCACGGCGGCGGCGCAGCGCTTCGAGCAGGTTCAGCACCTCGGCCTGAACCGACGCGTCGAGTGCCGAGGTCGGCTCGTCGAGCAGCAAGATCTGCGGCTCCAGAATCAGCGCGCGTGCAATCGCGATGCGCTGACGCTGACCGCCGGACAACTGGTGCGGGTAGCGAAAACGAAACCCGGTGCCCAGGCCCACTTCATCGAGCGCGCGTTCGATGCGCGTCTCGGCATCCTTGATGCCGTGAATCGCCAGCGGCTCGGCCAGAATGCGGTCGACGGTCTGGCGCGGATGCTGCGAAACATACGGGTCCTGGAACACCATCTGGACGAGCCGGCGAAACGGTTTGCTGCCGGGCGCTGGCAGCGCAGCCACGGTGTCGCCATTGCTGCCATCACCACTCAACGCTACCGTGCCACCGGTGCGCGGCGCCAGCCCGCAAATCGCGCGCAGCACGGTTGATTTGCCCGAGCCCGATTCACCGACGATGCCGAAGCTGGTCCCCGGCGCCACGCGAAACGAGGTGTCGGCCACGGCGACGAAGTTGTCGTACACCACGCGTAGCTGCCTGACTTCGAGCCCCATGCTCGTTGCCGTTGCGGCGTCTAGCATGACACTCATAGCGCCCACTCCGGCCGCCGGTCCAGCGTGGCGAGCGGATGCACCGATTGCCCCAGCTGCGGCAGGCAGGCCATCAGTCCGCGCGTGTACGGGTGCTTGGCATTCGCCAGCCCGCCGGCACTCAATTCTTCGACCACGCGGCCGGCATACATCACCAGTATGCGGTCGCAAAACGATGACACCAGCCGCAGGTCATGGGACACAAAAATCAGGCCCATGCCGCGCTCGGTCACCAGCTTGTCCATGATCGCCAGCACCTGTAGCTGCACCGTCACGTCGAGTGCGGAGGTCGGCTCGTCGGCGATCAGCAGATCCGGCTCGGCGATCAGCATCATCGCGATCATCGCGCGCTGACCCATGCCGCCCGACACCTCGTGCGGGTACAGCTTGTACACGCGCTCGGGGTCGTCGATACGCACAGATTCGAGCGCCGCGAGCGCGCGCTTTTTGGCCTCAACGGACGACACGCGGGTGTGGGCGCGCAGCGTTTCCTCGATCTGCGCGCCGATGCGCATCACCGGGTTCAGCGAGAACTTCGGGTCTTGCAACACCATCGCGATACGGCCACCGCGCAGCTCGCGGCGCTTCGCCGGCGAGCAATGCAGCAGGTCGGTGCCGGCAAATTCCAGCCGCTTAGCAGTCACGCGACCTTCGGGTGCGGTCAGCCCCAGAATCGCGCGGCCGGTTTGCGACTTGCCTGAGCCCGATTCACCGACGATGCCGAGCCGTTCACGGCCGAGCGTGAAAGACACGCCGCGCACAGCTTCAAACCAGCCGCCATCGCGGTTCGGAAACGCCACACGCAGGTCTTCGACGACCAGCAATGGTGATGACGATAAGGAAGGTGTCGCTGTCATTTGCCGCTCTTCGGATCCAGCGCGTCGCGCAGCCCATCGCCCAGCAAATTAAACGCCAGACTGACGACAAAAATCGCTGCGCCGGGCGCCGCCGCCACCCACCACTGGTCCAGCACATACAGCCGGCCATTGGCAATCAGCGCGCCCCATTCGGGCATCGGCGGCTGCGCACCCAGGCCGAGGAAACCGAGGCCGGCGGCCGTCAGAATAATGCCCGCCATGTCGAGCGTGACGCGCACGATGACCGACGACAAACAAAGCGGCATGATGTGCCGCAGCACGATGCGCCATGGCGACGCGCCCAGCAGCTGCACCGCTGCGATGTAATCGGTCTGACGAATCGTCAGCGTCTCGGCGCGGGCCAGACGCGCGTACGGCGGCCACGACGTGATCGCAATCGCAATCACCGCGTTGGTGATGCCGGGGCCGAGCGCGGCGACAAAGGCCAGCGCCAGAATCAGCCGCGGAAACGCCAGAAAGATATCGGTGATGCGCATCAGCGTCGCATCGACCCAGCCACCCGCGTAGCCGGCCACCGTGCCGACGATGAGACCAATCGGTGCAGCCAAAACGGCGACCAGTACCACCACAAACAGCGTGATGCGCGAGCCATGGATCACGCGCGACAAAATGTCGCGGCCCTGGTCGTCGGTGCCGAACCAGTGCGCCGATGACGGTGGCAGCAGCCGCGTGGTGCGCAGGTCGCCGATATAGGCCGAATACGGCGCCAGCAGGTCGGCAAAAATCGCGACAAAGATCAACGCGAGGATGATGAACAAGCCCAGCATGGCGAGCCGGTTGTGCGCGAACGTGCGGGCAACGCCGTAAGCCCGGCCCCACGAGGCCTGCCGCCTCGAAGTCGGGCGTTCCGACATCAACCAATCACGCAGCGATTCCGGCTTGCTCCCTCTCCCCCCGGGAGAGGGCTGGGGTGAGGGCTCCCCGGATTTGACGACAGCCGTCATCGCGCCCGTGTCCTCGGATCGAGCAGTTTATAAAGCAGATCAGACAGCAAATTGAGCCCAATAAAAACAGATCCCACCACCAGCGTGCCGCCCAGCACGGCGTTCATGTCGGCGTTCTGCAAGGAGTTGGTGATGTACAGGCCCAGACCCGGCCAGGCGAAGACGGTTTCAGTCAATACCGAGCCTTCAAGCAGGCCGGCATACGACAGCGCGATCACCGTCACCAGCGGCACCATTGCGTTGCGCAGCGCGTGGGCCCAGATGATGCGCGTCTCTGACAGGCCCTTGGCGCGCGCCGCAATCACGTATTCCTGCGCCAGCTCGTTGAGCATGAACGAACGCGTCATGCGGCTGATGTAGGCGAGCGAAAAATAACCCAGCAGCGACGCGGGCAAAATCAGGTGCGACATCACATTGCCAAACGCATCCCACTGCCCGGCCATCGCCGCATCGAGCAGCAGAAAGCCGGTGACGGACGTGAGCGTGTATTCATAAGTCACATCCATGCGCCCCGGCCCACCGACCCAGCCGAGCTTGGCGTAGAACAGCACCAACCCCATCAGCCCCAGCCAGAAAATCGGCACCGAATAGCCGATGAGCCCCATCACGCGCACGATTTGATCGACGATGCCACCGCGCCGAACTGCCGCCCAAACACCCAGCGGCACGCCGAGCCCAGCGCCGATGATGATGCCCAGCGTCGCAAGCTCGATGGTGGCGGGAAAGGTGCGGCGGATGTCCTGCAGCACGGAGTTCGAGGTCAACACCGACGTGCCGAAATCGCCCTTGGCAACCTTGCTGAGGTAGATGTAGAACTGCTCCCAGAGCGGCTTGTTCAGCCCGAGTTCTTCGCGCACGCGGATGATCACGCTCTCGGGTGCGCGGTCACCGACGATCGCCAGCACCGGGTCGATCGGCATCACGCGGCCGATGAAAAACGTCACTGCCAGCAGCCCCAGGTAGGTCAAAAAGATGACCACCAGGAAGCTACCGACGGCTTTCAGGGTGCGGTGCGCGTCACCGCGCGCGGCAACGGCCGGCGCGGCGGGAATGGCTTGCGGATCCAAGACGAACGCGTCGACGTGCGTTACTTCGTGACCTTGAACATATAAGTCGAATCGGACGTCGGCCCGATCTTCAGATTGTTGACATCGCTGCGCATGGCGGCGGTTTCGAGCTGCTGATAGATCATGATGAACGGGCTGGTCTTGCGAAACTCGGCCTGCATCTCTTCGTACATCACCTTGCGCTTGCCGGCGTCTCGCTCCAGGATGGCGGCATCGGCCTTTTTGGTGAGCTCAGGCGTGGCCCAGGCATTGCGCCAGGCCAGCGGTTTGCTCTGCGCATCATCGGCATTGTTGGGGTTTTGCACAAAAGTGGCATTGGTGTGCGGGTCCCAGTAGTCGGCGCCCCACTGGCCGATGTAGAGGTCATGCGTGCGGGCGCGGTATTTGGTCAGGGTTTGCTTGCCATCACCAGGCAGAATTTCAATGTCGATGCCGGCGCGCTTGGCGGTCTGCTGGAAGGCCTCGGTGATGCCCTGCACGGGCTGCACCGTGCGCATGTCGATGGTGAGTTTGAAGCCATTGGGCAGGCCCGCTTTGGCCAGCAGTGCCTTGGCTTTGTCCACGTCGAGCTTGTAGGGGTTTTCCTTGCTGGCGCCGAGCAAACCGACCGCCATGAAGTTCTGGTGCACCATGCCGATGTTCTTGATCAGCGTGTCGCCGATGGCTGAATAGTCCATCAGCCATTTCAGCGCCTCGCGCACCTCGGGCTTGGCGAGGTTGGGGTTTTTCATGTTCATGCCGATGTAGTACACCGTGCCTTTGGGCGTGGCGGTGGTTTTGATACTCTTGTTGCTGCTGAGGGCTGCCAGGTCTTCCGGCGACAGGTTGCGGGCGATGTCGATATCGCCTTTTTCAAGTTGCAGTCGCTGGCTGGAAGCCTCTTTGACATGGCGGTACAACACGCGCGCCATCTTAGATTTTTCACCCCAGTAGTTGTCGTTGCGCTCCAGCGCGACGACTTCGTTGGCGCGCCACTCGCGCAGCTTCAACGGCCCCGAGCCGGCGTAGTTGGTCTTCAGCCAGGCGTAGCCCATGTCGCCGTTGACTTCCTTGGACATGACCAGTTTCTGGTCAAGTACGGAGGCTACGTTCGCGGTCAGGCAGTTGTAGACGAAGGTGGGGGCGTAGCTCTTGTCGGTTTCAAACGTGAGCGTGAGCGGCCCGGTCGCCTTGACCTTGTCCTTCACGTTGTCCTTCGTCAGCCCGAACTGGCTGAGGATGAAGGCCGGCGACTTGTTGAGTGTGACGGCGCGCTGATAGGAAAAAACCACGTCTTCAGCGGTGATGGGATTGCCGGACGCGAATTTGAGCCCGGGCTTCAGCTCGAACGAAAAGGTCTTGCCATCTGCAGAGACCGACCAGGTTTTGGCCAGATCGGCGACCAGCTTCGAAGGGTCGTTCACGTCATAGCGCAGCAAGCGGTCGTAGGCATTGCCCATCACCTCGCCCGCCGAAATCTCGAAGGCCTCGCTCGGGTCCATCGTGATGATGTCATCAATCGCCCAGGCCACAACCAGCGTGTCTTTCGGGGTGGCAGCCAGCGCGGCAGGGGCATAGCAGGCGAGCAGCACCGCGCTGGCCGTAACCGTGGCGCCAAGCGCGCGGCGTGTGAAGGTGGGTACGGAATGTTTCAAGATAGCTTCCTCAAGGGGTGAATTAAGTGGTCAGTGAGGCTGTTGCCGCCGCGGTAATACTCTGGCTAGTGATACGCATGAATCATGCCCGAACACAGGTCATGTCTGGGGTAGGACACCACCGCGGTCAGACGATTCTGTGGCGGCAAGTTAGCCGGTCAATGCGTACTTACCATGTGCGGCAAACCCAGACTCTCAAGGCGCGGATGCATCACCGCAAACCACACCGGCGGCAGCATGGCCAGCAGGATGCAGCCAGCGTAACCCGTCGGCAGCTGCGGGCCGGGCAACAGCGCCAGCGTGGGGTAAGGCTTCCACGCGTGCATGTGGTGGTCAGAGTGGCGCTGCAGGTTGGCCAGCATGCTGTTGGACACCACATGGTCGGCGTTCCACGCGTGCATCATGCCGAAGGGCTCGGGCTTGCGGTTGGCGGTATCGCCGGCGAGTTGGCGCTGCAAACCGTAGTGCTCGACGTAGTTCACGATCTCCAGCAGCACAAAAGCAATGACCGATTGCGCAGCCAGAAACGCTACTATTTTCATAGCTGCCGACGCAGGTAAATGGAGGGCTGGCAGCACAAAAAGCATCAAGGAAACGACTGAACTCCAGACCAGCGGGCTGCGCCACCAACGCTGCTGAAACTGCGCCAGCCGCTGCGCTTCCAGCCGCCAGCCGCTGGCAAAACTGCCCCACAGGCTGCGCGGCAGGAAGTGATACAGGCTTTCGCCGTAGCGGGCCGATGCCGGGTCGGATTGCGTGGCAGCGCGCGGGTGATGGCCGCGGTAATGTTCGACCATGAAGTGGCCATAGCAGACCGCCGTCATCAGCACCCAGGCGCAGAAGCGGTCGACTTTTGATTTGCTGTGCCCCATCTCATGCGCGAAGGTGATGCCCTGCGAGCCGGTGATGAAACCGACACTGAAGGCGATGCCCAGCACCACCGGCCAGTCGGCGCGCACGGCCGCCCACGCGCCGACCGCCATCAGCGCCAGCTGCAGCGGCACATAAAGCCGCAACACCGCGCGAAAGTACGCCGGGCTGGCCGCCGGGCCGAGCGGCGCCGGTGAGCGCTTGCCGCCCGGCAATAGCGCATCGAGCAGCGCAATACCCCACCAGACCGCGAGTGTGGATAGCGCCGTGGTCGCAGGCGACAGCAGCACGGTGGCCATCGCCAGCAACGGCAGCAACCAGGCGAGCAGGAAACGAAGATCCGAGAGTCGCATGGGGCTACTTTGTCACAGCGCTGCAGGTGCGGCAAGAGGGGAAGCAGGGGAAATAGCGTCGCAGGGATCACCCCACGGGATGACGGCAAATCGCGCTTCAGACCTGCTGTTTAAGAGACCTCCACGAGAGCCGTGTCCCCCCGAATTCGCTACTGAATTAATAGCTGCTTGCGCACACAAATCGTGGGCTAGAGGCCTTTTTCTCTATAAAACCAGGCCTTGGGGGCAGTAGAACAGCATTGAGGCTGCGTTGATTCCGGTTCTACAACAACCGCGCCAGATACCGCCCGGTATGACTGGCCGGGTTCGCGGCAATGTCTTCCGGCGTGCCCACGCCCACCACCGTGCCGCCGCCAGCGCCCCCTTCCGGGCCCATGTCGATTAGCCAGTCGGCGGTCTTGATGACGTCGAGGTTGTGCTCGATCACGACGATGGTGTTGCCTGCATCTCGCAGCTGGTGCAGCACTTTCAGCAGCAAGTCGATGTCGGCAAAGTGCAGGCCGGTCGTCGGCTCGTCGAGGATGTAGAGCGTGCGGCCGGTGTCGCGCTTGCTCAGTTCCAGCGCGAGTTTGACGCGCTGCGCCTCGCCACCTGACAGCGTGGTGGCAGCCTGACCGAGCTTGATGTAGCTCAGGCCCACGTCGAGCAGCGTGTGCAGCTTGCGGGAGATCGTCGGTACGGCCTTGAAAAACTCTGCCGCGACTTCGACCGTCAAGTCCAGAATCTGCGCGATGTTTTTGCCCTTGTACTGCACCTCCAGCGTTTCGCGGTTGTAGCGCATGCCCTTGCACACATCGCAGGGCACGTACACGTCGGGTAAAAAGTGCATCTCGACTTTCACCACGCCGTCACCCTGGCAGGCCTCGCAGCGACCACCGGCTACGTTAAAGCTGAAGCGCCCCGCGCCATACCCACGCTCGCGCGCGGTGTTCATCTCTGCCAGCAGTTCGCGAATCGGTGTGAACAGGCCGGTGTAGGTCGCCGGGTTGCTGCGCGGCGTACGGCCGATCGGCGACTGGTCGACGTTGATGACCTTGTCGAAGTGCTCGATGCCTTCGATGCTTTCGTGCGCGGCCGGTTCTTCATGCGCGCGGTACAGGGTGCGTGCGACGGCGGCATACAGCGTGTCATTCACCAGCGTCGATTTGCCCGAGCCCGACACGCCGGTTACGCAGGTCAGCAAACCGACCGGAAATTCGGCGTTGACGTTTTTGAGGTTGTGGCCACTGGCACCGATGACGCGCAGCGCCTGCATGTCACCCAGCGTGGCCAGGTGAATCGCCTCGCGTGCGGCGCGGCGTTCGGCCGCCGGGCTGGGCGGGAAGCGCGACGGTTTTTTGTTTGCGAACGGATCAAGCTTTTTGACCACCGGCAACCACGGCGTGCGGCGTTTCGGCACCGCAATCTGCAGCGTTCCAGCCAGATATTTGCCGGTCAGTGAATTCGGACTGGCCTTGACTTCTTCGTACGTGCCCTGCGCCATCACGCGGCCGCCATGGATGCCCGCGCCGGGCCCCATATCGATGACATGGTCTGCGGCGCGAATCATGTCTTCGTCGTGTTCGACCACCAGCACGCTGTTGCCGATGTCGCGCAGGTGTTTGAGCGTGCTGATCAACCGGTCGTTGTCACGCTGGTGCAGGCCTATGCTGGGCTCGTCGAGCACATACATCACGCCGGTCAAGCCCGAACCGATTTGCGACGCCAGGCGAATGCGCTGCGACTCGCCGCCCGACAGCGTTTCGGCGCTGCGGTCCAGGCTCAAATAGTTCAGTCCCACGTCGTTCAAAAACTTCAGCCGCAAGCCGACCTCGCGCACCACTTTGCCGGCAATCTCGGCCTTTGCGCCCAGCATTTTCAGGTCGTTGAAATAGGCAAAACTTTCGCGCAGCGTGATCTGGCTGATCTCGAAAATCGCCTTGCGCGAAGTGACGCCCTCAGCATCGGGCGCGCTGACCAGGTACACATGCCGCGCCTCCAGCCGCAGGCGCGTGCCGTGGCAGTCCGGGCACGGCTGCACGCTGCGGTAGCGGGCAAGCTCGTCACGCACGGCGGAAGAATCCGTCTCGCGGTAGCGGCGCTCGAAATTCGTGATCACGCCTTCGAACGGATGCTTCTTGCTGACTTTTTTACCCACTGAGTTGCCAGAGTCCATCACATAGCTGAATTTGATGTCTTCTTCACCCGAGCCGTGCAGAACCGCCTGCTGCACCTTGTCGCTGAGTTTTTCGAAGGCAGTGTCGATGTCAAACGCGTAGTGCTTGGCCAGGCTTTCGAGCATCGAAAAGTAGTAGCCATTGCGGCGGTCCCAGCCCTTGACGGCGCCGCTGGCCAGGCTCAATGACGGAAAGGCCACGACCCGCGCCGGATCGAAAAATTCGCGGTGACCGAGTCCGTCGCAGCTCGGGCAGGCGCCGACCGGCGAGTTGAATGAAAAGAGCCGCGGCTCCATTTCGCTGAGCGAATAGTTGCAGGCCGGGCACGAGAATTTGGCGCTGAAAAGATGTTCCTTGTTAATTCCGAAACCAGCACCTTGCACGGTGCTGGGGTCCATCTCCAGTGCAATCGCCTTGCCATCGGCTAGCCGCAGTGCCGCTTCAAAACTTTCGGCCAGACGCTGCTGCATGTCACTACGCACCTTGATGCGGTCGATCACGACATCGATGTTGTGTTTCTCGGCTTTTTTGAGTTTCGGCAATTCGTCGAATTCGTACGACGTGCCATCAACGCGAAAACGCACATAGCCGTGCGACTGCATTTCAGCAAATACATCGACGAACTCGCCCTTTTTCTCGCGCGCCACCGGCGCAAGAATCATCAGCTTGGTGTCTTCAGGCAGGCGCAGAACCGCATCGACCATTTCGCTGACGCTCTGCGCCTGCAGCGGCAAGTCGTGCTCGGGGCAGTACGGCGTGCCGGCGCGGGCAAACAGCAGCCGCAGGTAGTCGTGAATCTCGGTCACCGTGCCCACGGTAGAGCGCGGGTTGTGCGATGTGGCTTTTTGCTCGATGGAGATCGCTGGCGACAGGCCTTCGATCAGGTCAACATCGGGCTTGTCCATCAACTGCAAAAACTGCCGCGCGTAGGTGCTCAGACTTTCTACGTAGCGGCGCTGGCCTTCGGCATACAGCGTGTCGAAGGCAAGTGAGGATTTGCCTGATCCGCTCAAACCGGTGATGACAACCAGCTGGTTACGCGGAATATCGAGGTCGATATTTTTCAGATTGTGGGTGCGCGCACCGCGAATGCTGATGCGCTGGGCCGCAAGCGCGTTCGCCAAGTAAACGCCGGAACGTTCGGGATCGGTGGAAGAGTTCACTGCGGAAGGTCTGGGGGAAACCTTTCATCATAGCGGCGCAAGGGGTCTTCATCGGGGCGTCACAAACCTCCCGTTGAATGATTGGTTTTACTGGAGCTCATCCATGGCCAAAAACGGCAATCGCCGCGATTTCATCAAGAAAACATCTTCCACCGCTGCCGCCGTAGCCCTGGGCGGCTCGCTCGCAGCCTGCGGCGGCTCCGACGACCCGGCACCAGCGCCCACACCGGCGCCTGCACCCACAGCGAAACCCTCCGAATTCAAGTACGGCGTGGCCAGCGGCGACCCGCTGACCGACCGCGTGATCCTCTGGACGCACGCCAAAATCCCCGGCAGCACTGCAACCGTCGGCCTGAACTGGGAAGTGGCCAATAGCAGCGGGTTCGCCAATACGGTGCGTTCGGGCCGCGTCGAGGCAACCGACGCGGCGGGCTTCACGGCCAAAGTCGATGTGACCGGGCTGGTAGCCGGCACCACCTACTTTTATCGCTTCAAGGATGACGCGGGCGTGACGTCCGCCGTCGGCACCACGCGCACACTGCCCGCCAGCGATGCCGCCTCGGTCAAGTTCGCCGTGTTTTCGTGCGCGCTGTATTCCGAAGGCTTCTTCAACACCTACGATGCGGCCGCGAAATCCGACGCGCAATACGCCGTGCATCTGGGCGACTACATCTATGAATACGGCGCCGATCCGGCGAAATTCGGCAACCGGGATGCCGTGGCCCTGGGCCGCGTGACCAGCCCGGCGACTGAAATTGTGAGCCTCTCAGACTACCGCACGCGCTACGCAACTTACCGCTCTGACGCGAACCTGCAGGCGCTGCACGCAAAAATGCCGTGGATCACGGTTTGGGACGACCACGAAATCGCCAACAACGCCTGGGTCGGCGGCGCCGAGAACCACAACCCGGCCACGCAAGGCGACTGGACTCTACGCAAAAATACTGCCGCGAAGGCGTACCACGAGTGGATGCCGATTCGTACGCCTGATCCGGCCAATCTGCTGAAGATTTACCGCCGCTTCGACTTCGGCAGGCTCTTCACGCTGCACATGCTGGACACCCGTATTGAAGGCCGCGACCGCCAGTACGACAACTTCGGTGACGCCGACGGTGGTGTGGCGCGTTACGTCGCAGGCGTGACGCCCGGCGCGGGCGGCGTGCTGCCCGACGCGGCGCGCAAGCTCATCAGCACCGAGCAGCAGAGCTGGCTCACCAGCGGCATGCAGGCCTCGACCGCGACCTGGCAGTTTTTGGGTAACCAGGACATCATGGCGCGTCTATGGCTGCCGGCCTCGGTGCTCACTGCCCAGGCTGCAGCGGCGACCAATCCCACGGGCGTCCAGCAGGCGATTGCCGACTACCTCACGGCGAAGGCGACGCGCTTTGCCGGCGCGCCGCTGACACCGGCGCAGACGGCGCTGCTCAACGCCGCCACCAATCCGCGCCTGCCGTTTAACCTTGATTCGTGGGACGGCTACCCCGCCAACCGCGAATCGATCTTGCAGACCGTCAAATCGCAGGCCAAAAAACTCGTCGTGCTGTCGGGCGATTCGCACAACGGCTGGTTCACCAACCTGACGACGCTGGCGGGCGACAAGGTCGGCGTTGAATTTGCCACATCGTCGGTCACTGCGCCCGGTTTCGAAAGCGCGGGTCTGGGCGCTCTCGCCAGCTCGCTTGACGGCAGCGCGCTGGTGCCGCAAGTGGGCGCTGGCGCGGTCGGCGCCGGGCTGGGGCTGATCGATGATCTGAACTATTGCGACACGATCCGGCGCGGCTATTTGCAGGTCACGGTGACACAAGCGTCGGTGAAAGGCGAGTACGTCTACCTGAGCACGGTCAAGTCAACCACCTACGCAGCTGCGGTTGGAAAATCCATCACGGTAGCCGCGGGCGGCGCCATCACTTACGTGTGATTCGGCGGCTGGGGCGTCGGTGACCAGACTGCACTTTTGGGCGCCCGAAGATCATCCAATTGGGCACCGGCGGGCCTGATAGTGGAAAATTGGTGGTCAAAACCAGCGCCATGCCCTCCACTTCAACCTCGCCATCCACGCCAAACGCTGACCGCATGACGCCGCTTGAGCGCCGCGCCAGCATGTCGCTGTCGTCGATCTACGCGCTGCGGCTGCTCGGGCTTTTTCTGGTGCTGCCGGTGTTTGCATTGGAAGCTGCCCGCTACCCTGGCGGCGACGACCCGGCGCGGGTCGGGCTGGCCATGGGCATTTATGGCCTGACGCAAGGGCTGCTGCAGATTCCGTTCGGCATCGCGTCGGACTGGTGGGGCCGCAAGCCGGTGATGATCGTTGGCCTGCTGGTGTTTGCCTGCGGCAGCGTACTGGCCGCGTGGGCGCCCAGTCTGGACTGGCTGATTGCGGGCCGCGCGCTACAGGGCGCGGGTGCCATTTCAGCGGCGGTGTCAGCGCTGATCGCCGACTTCACCCGCGATGAGGTGCGCACCAAGGCGATGACGCTGGTGGGCGTCAGCATCACGATTGTGTTCGCGCTGTCGCTGGTGCTGGGGCCGCTGTTGACCAGCGTCATCGGCTTCAAGGGCCTGTTTGCGCTGACGGCGCTGCTGGCGCTGGCGGGCATTGCCGTCACCCTGTACTGGGTACCACCCGAGGTCAGCCGGCACGCTGAAATGCGGCCCGGCGGCCTGGCCGCAGTGCTGCAAGACGCGTCCCTGCTGCGGCTCGATTTCGGCGTGTTTGTGCTGCATGCGGTGCAGCTGGCCATGTGGGTGGCGATTCCCGCGCTGCTGGTGGGCGCCGGGCTGGCCAAAGCCCTGCACTGGCAAATCTACCTGCCGGTGGTGGTGGCGTCGTTTCTGGTGATGTGGCGCACGCTGTACCCGCTGGAGCGGCGCGGCTACCTGCGTGCGGCGCTGCTGGCCGCGATGGGGCTGATTTTTCTGGCGCAACTGGGCTTTATCGGCCTGCTGCAGCTTGAGTCCCCCAGCCTCGGCCTGATGGGCTTGTTGCTGCTGCTGTTTTTTTGCGGCTTCAATGTCCTCGAAGCCAGCCAGCCCAGCCTGGCCTCCCGAATGGCACCGCCCCACGCCCGGGGCGCGGCATTGGGCGTGTACAACACGTTGCAGTCGCTGGGCTTTTTCGTCGGCGGCGCCGTCGGCGGCTGGATCACCAAGGCGCACGGCGTCGAGATACTTTTTATTGCCTGCGCCGGCTTGATGCTGCTGTGGCTGGTCGTCGCATGGCCGATGAACGCGCCAAGTCGTTCGGCGTCAGCAATTTCTCGCGGATCAGCTGGCAAACCAGTGACGAGCCAGCCAGTTAAACTGTGATTAATTCATTGGGAGAACACACCATGGCATCCGTCAACAAAGTCATCATCGTCGGCAATCTGGGCAAAGACCCTGAAATGCGCAGCTTTCCCAATGGCGACCAGATCGCCAATGTGTCTATCGCCACCACGGACAAGTGGAAGGACAAAACCACCGGCGAGATGAAAGAAGCCACCGAATGGCACCGCATCAATTTCAATGGCCGCCTGGCTGAAATCGTCGGCCAATACCTGAAAAAAGGCTCGCAGGTTTACATCGAAGGCAGCCTGCGCACCCGCAAGTGGACCGACAAAGACGGCATTGAAAAATTCACTACCGAAATCCGCGCCGACCAGATGCAGATGCTCGGCAGCCGCCAGGGCATGGGTGGCCCGTCTTCACAAGATGACGGCGGCGACGTGGGCGGCTACCAGCCCAGAGCTGCAGCGCCCGCGCGTGCGCCGGCTCCAGCGGCCCGGCCAGCCCCCGCAGCGTCGAAAGCTGCCAGCGGGTTTGATGATATGGACGACGACATTCCGTTTTGATGCCTTGCTGCGTGGAAAAAAAGCCCGCCGCGTGCGGGCTTTTTTACGTCTATTCGCTATTATTTTTATAGCTGCTTGCGCACGTAATACGGGGGCTAGTGGCCGAAATTACTTCAAATACACAGCCCATTCACGCACAAACACGCCCTGCACACGGGAATCCGCCCTTGACGGCGTTGGCAGGCAGGCGATAGCGTCGGGCTTGCCTAACGTGATCAAAAACACTTAACGACAACTTGCAAGGCCACCCATGACTACTCCTTCCCGCCGCGAAATATTTAAAACCGGCGTTTCTCTCGCCGCGCTGGGCGCCTTGGGCCCCTTCTCGGGCGCTGCGCTCGCGGCCATGGGGCCGACTGACAAATTCGACCTGCTGATTCGCAATGCCAACGCACTCGACGCGGGCAGCGGCCTGGCGGGCAAGCGCGACATCGGCATTCGCTACGGCCTGATCGAAGCCATCGAGCCGACGATTGCCCCCGAGCGTGCACAGCGCGTGATGGATGCGGGCGGCAAGCTCGTCACGCCCGGGCTGATTGACCTGCACTGCCACACCTATCCCTATGGCTCGGCCATCGGCATTCCGGCCGATGAGCTGGTCGCGCACCAGTGCACCACCACCGTGGTGTCGGCGGGCGATGCAGGCGCCAACAATTTCGCCGCCTTCCGCCGCTTCATCGTGCCGGCTTCGCGCACGCGGCAGTTTGCTTTCGTGCATATCGCCGTCGCCGGGCTGGCCGGGTTTCCGGTACCCGAGCTGTTCAACATCGACTACGCGCAGGTCGATGCGGCTGCGCGCGCTGTTGGCGAAAACGCTGACATGGTGCTGGGCGTGAAAGTACGCATGAGCGAAAACGTCATCGCCCGCCACGGGCTCGAGCCACTCAAGCGCGCCATCAAAGCCTGCGAGCTGTCGGGCGTGCCTGCCAAGGTCATGTGCCACATCGGCGGCGTGGCCGACCCGGCGCTGATGTCGCAAATCCTTGATCTGCTGCGCCCGGGCGACGTGCTGACGCATTGCTATTCCGGCGCGCCGAACGTGGGCGGCATGGCCACCAACATCGTCCACGCCGGCACGCTGCTGCCGGCAGCCCTGGCCGCCAAACACCGCGGCGTGGTCTTCGACATCGGCCACGGCGGCGGCAGCTTCGACTACACCATCGCCGAAGCCGCCATCGCCCAGGGCTGCCCACCCGACACCATTTCATCCGACGTGCATGTGTTCTCAGGCAACACGCCCGGCATGCCGTATTTGCCGTGGGTCATGAGCAAGCTGATCGGCCTCGGCTTCACGCTGCCCGAAGTCGTCAGCATGGCGACGGCCGCGCCCGCCCGCGTGATCGGCCGCATCCCCAAACACGGCACGCTGCAGGTCGGCGCACCAGCTGATTTGTCGATCATGGAAATTGTTGACGGCCCGGTGTCGTTTGTTGATACGCGGAACAACACGCGGCAGGGCAAGGTGTATTTGCGGCCTGCTGGGACTGTCGTTGCCGGCGTGGCGTTTGGGCGGCCTTATCAGGCGCCGTTTAGTGTGCGGTAGGGGTTCTATTGCTTGATTAGATTCGAAAGAATGCAAAGCTCATTCATACGCATTCTTAGTGTTCGCGCGCGACACCGGATTCCCCTACGGCGACCAACGTTTGAGATGGGAGCCATAACCAAGGTTGCCGAGGAAAGCTCTCTCGATTGTTGGCTGAGTCTTCACGAAAGCCTCTCTGCAACGAACCGTTCGACTTCTGAAATCAGGTTCTTAACGTCGTCATTCGTGTATTCAGTGAGTTTTCCATGAGCTGCGCTATTGCGAACCGCCGCTAGTGACGTCAAGCGCTTCTGAACCAGGGCGTTGTACTCACCAGCTTTCGCTAGATCGGCATTCATTCGGTCCATGCTCCCCACGGGAAGCCCTCGTTTCTCAGACAAGCTACGGAGGGTGGTTTCAAGAACCACGCCGGCCACGACTGCAGCGGCGGCAAAGTAGCCCGATTTAAGTAACCCTGTGGCTTGATCAATTTCATTTCCAGCGAGTTCTGCTTGAACCAGATTACGGATCGAATTCAGATAGCCTCCCTCAAAGTCTTCTTGCGCCGCCAAGAAGACCGCACCCATGCGCTTAAGGCGAGCAGGACTATTCTCATAAGACTTTTCTGCTTCTGCTCCAACGAATGATGCGTAGTGCTCGGATTCTTTGCCGCAGGCACTTGAAATTAATGTGCGCGCTTTAACGGCCCAGTTCAAGATCAAGTGCGCTTCGATGTGCTGATAAGAACTTCCTCCCACTGGACTTCGCTTCGACACTTCTGTGCCCTCGACTTGCTTCAATTGATCAGAGAGTTCTTGAAAGCGTTGCGTAAATATTTTCATGGGGGGTGACGCGGCAGATTTGGGTTTTATGAGTCGGGATTTTCGCGCTTGCCAACTGACTAATTCGCGAGGGTAGAGATAGCAACGAATCGGACACTTTAAGGTAATGAGGGGTCAGATTCCAAATACTTCTATTTACCGCAGGTCTGCCACACTGCGCCTAACTCCGCACAAAAGCCAATAACCCCGCAAAGTCATTCCTGTCCGCAGCCCGCAAAGCGGCAAGATACCGGGCCCGCACTTCGCTGGCGCCGAGCAGGTTTTCGCCGTCTCCCCAGCTGAAAGCTTTTTGCCCCAGCTGCTTCAATAACGCGTCTGCCATCATGCGCGAATGCCGGCCGTTTCCGTTGGGGAAAGGGTGTATCCAAACCAGGGCATGATGAAACCGCGCAGCGGTCTCATCCGGTTGAAAGGTTTCGGTTTCGACCCAGTATCTGGCGTTGCCGAACAGCTGGTTCAGCTTCACGGCGACCAGCGTCCAGTCGCAGCCGATATTTTTATCAGACGTCCGAAACTTGCCCGCCCACTTCCAGGTTTTGTCGAACATCCTGCGGTGCAAATCGCGGCAAAAACCTTCGGACAGCACCTCCGGCACCTTCGCACGCCGGAGCCATTTGGTGGCCTGCAGGATGTTTTCCTGCTCCCAGTCATTCAGCGCGCCTTGCGTTTCGATGTGCCCTGGAATGAGGCCGGCCTTCTCATCCGGATCCAGCGGGGTCTGCCCGTCTTGCTCCTCCGGCTCATCGAGAACTAGCGCCACAGGTCAGACCATTTTCCGCGCAGCAGATCTTCAGCGCGGCGGGCCACCTGCTTCTGGATGCGCTGGTCCGTGGGCCGTTGGTCTTCCAGGCTCATGGTGTGTGCCACCCCGTACACCTCTTCCCTCGCCAGCTGTGTCGCACGGTTCTGCACTACCTCTGTCAGGGGCTTGCGGGGAACCAGGGCGTAAACCAGCGCACAGTCCAGGCCGTCGGCCAGCTTGCGCAGCTGGCCGAGCGTGATGCGTTCCTCCGCTTCTGATTGCTCAGACTTGTGCAGCGTAGAGCCTGCGACACCCAGGCGCGCGGCCTGCTGGCGCTCCGTGCGTCCGAGAGCTTCACGGATTTCTTTCAGCCAGCCGCGCGGCGGAGCCTGTTTTGCCAGCAGCCCTTGATAGGGCTGCAGCGCTGCCTGTAGCTGTTCCAGTCGGAGATGGTTCAATTCAGTGGCCATATTGCTATCCTATAGAGCATCAAGTATAGTATTTTTGATAGCTTTTAATCAAGCAGATATAAAGTTTTTGCGTTACTGGAAAGAAGCAAAAACTGAATTTACGCTTTACTTTATGGAAGCAATTTTCTTATTTTTTTCCTAATGCAAGCGCTGCCAACAAATCGGTGCTGCCCGCTGCACAAGGCTTTGCATCAAAAAAGATAGCTGCTTGCGCACGTGTTTCTTGTGCAATAGCCTTATTTCATGCTGAACGCGCTGCAAGTAGCCGGGACACGCAGGACAGACGCCAGCCAGCGCCTCAATTCAAAATATCCGCCGCGCCGCATTCCAAACCACCATCTCGGACGGCCGAAGTCCATACCGCGCCAGCACTCCTTCATGTAAACGACGCAGTTCCTGCACAACCAGGGCCTGCACCTCACCGCGGTCGGCTTGGGGTGCTTGCGCCGTCGCCTGCGCAATGGCAGCCAGCGTGTCAGCTTCAGGGTGTTGCACCACCTCGCGGATGATTTGCTTGATCAGTTCGCGATAGGCCAGCGGGTCGGGTCGGGTTCGGCCAGTTCCTGCTTGATGGCCAGGTATTCCTGCGTTGAGCGCTCGTAGGCCCAGACATACAGATCCCGCAGCAACTCCACCCGCGTCAGCTCGTACACGCCGAGCGTGGCGCCGCTATAGGCCTGCTCGGGATGTGGCGCGGTTTATTGAACTGCGCCACTCAAATGGCGCAGTTTTAGGAATGCTCGGCGCCGCAGGCGCTTGCTTTTGAGCGTTTCAGGGGACGTGTGAGCAAATTGGTGCGGGCTGCCCTGACTGGGCAATACAGACAGCTGGCGTTCGACCACCGGTGGCCCCCATCCCTGTCTTCCTCAAAAGGGGAAGGAGCAAGACGGGGCTGAGTAGTTACCGAATTACGCATCAAATAGGCCTCTAGCCCAAACAAAACAAGCGCCAGCAGCTGCTATTTTTATAGCAATTGATTCGTCAAAGCTGAAGTTGCCCCGGCCAGGCTTTGCACCCATTACGCTGTTTCGCGGTCGCGACTATGAGCGGGTTCTTCTTTGTAGGGCCGATACCAGCCCAGCCCCGCTTCGGTCGTGGTGGCGGGCTTGTATTCGCAGCCGATCCAGCCGCCGTAGCCAATACGATCCAGGTGCGCGAATAAAAACGGGTAGTTGATCTCGCCGGTGCCCGGTTCGTTGCGGCCGGGGTTGTCGGCGAGCTGGATGTGGCCGATGCGGGGCAGCTGTTTTTCCATCGTCGCGGCCAGCTCGCCTTCCATGCGCTGCGCGTGGTAGATGTCGTACTGCAGATAAGCGTTGTCGGCGCCGACCTCGTCGAGAATCGCCAGTGCCTGCGCAGTGCGGTTCAGATAAAAACCGGCGATATCAAACGTGTTGATCGGCTCGATCAGCAAGCTCAGGCCGCTTTTCTTCAGCTCGCTGGCGGCGTAGCGCAGGTTGTCGATGAACGTTAGCCGCAGCAGCGACTCGCTCACGCCGGGCGGCGCCTTGCCGGCCAGGCAGTTGACCTGCTTCACGCCGAGCCGGGTGGCATACGTGATGGCTGTGGCCACGCCCGAACAGAATTCATCGACCCGGTCGGGGTGGCAGGCGATGCCGCGCTCGCCGGCGTCCCAGTCGCCGGCGGGCAGGTTGTGCAGCACCAGTTGCAGTTTGTGGTCGTCGAGCCGCTGGTGAATTTCGGCTGCCGTGAACGCGTACGGAAACAAAAACTCCACCGCCGTGAAGCCCGCGTTGGCAGCGGCTTCAAAGCGATCGAGGAAGGGACGCTCGGTGAAAAGCATCGACAGGTTGGCAGAAAATTTAGGCATGATTTTTTGATACCGCTTATTCAAGCAGGCCGGCCAGCTCCAGCCCCTTCAGGCCTTCCGGATGGCGGCAGTCGATGTCTTCGAATTCGTTGACCTTGTCGATCTCGGTGCCCATCGCGATGTTGGTGACTTTCTCGAGAATGATCTCAACCACCACTGGCACGCGGTGCTCTTGCGCCATGGTGCGCGCTTGCTGCAGCGCGGCCTGAATGTCGCCTGGATTTTTGACACGAATCGCCTTGCAGCCGAGGCCTTCGACGACAGCCACATGGTCCACACCGTAGCTGCGCAGCTTGTCTTCCGAATCGGGCACATTGATGTTGTCGAACGCGAGCTGCACGCAAAAGACCATCTCGAACCCGCGTTGCGCCTGGCGAATCAGGCCCAGATACGAGTTGTTCACCAGCACATGCACATAGGGCAAATTGAACTGCGCACCCACCGCCAGTTCCTCGATCAAAAACTGGAAGTCGTAATCACCGGTGATGGCCACCACGCTGCGCGACGGGTCAGCCGCCACCACGCCGAGCGCGGCCGGCAGCGACCAGCCGAGCGGGCCGGCCTGGCCGCAGTTGATCCACTGGCGAGGGCCGTAGATATTCAAGAACTGCCCGGCTGCAATCTGCGAAAGACCGATGTTGCTGACGTATACCGTGTCGCGCGGAAACACCTTGTTCATCTCTTCGTACACGCGCTGCGGCTTGATCGGCACGTTGTCGTAATGCGTCTTGCGGTGCATCAGGCGCTTGCGTTCGGCGCAGCGGTGCGCCCAGTCGTTGCGTGACGGCATCTGGCCCGCAGCCTTGCGTTCGCGCGCCACCTCGACAAAGAGTTGCAGCGCGGCTTTCGCGTCCGACACGATGCCCAGATCGGGCGTGAAGACACGGCCGATTTGCGTTGGCTCGATATCAACATGCACAAAGGTGCGGCCCTTGCAATACACCTCGGTCGAGCCGGTGTGGCGATTGGCCCAGCGGTTGCCGATACCGAGCACAAAATCGCTGGCGAGCATCGTCGCATTGCCGTAGCGGTGGCTGGTCTGCAGGCCGACCATGCCAGCCATCAGCGGATGGTCGTCGGGTATCGTGCCCCAGCCCATCAGCGTAGGAATCACCGGTACGCCAGTCAGCTCGGCAAATTCAACCAGCAGCGCGCTGGCATCGGCGTTGATGATGCCGCCACCGGCGACGATCAGCGGCCGCTCGGCCGCAGCCAGCATGTCCAGCGCTTTCTCGACCTGCTTGCGCGAGGCAAACGGTTTGTAGACCGGCAGCGGCTCGTAGGTGTCGATGTCGAATTCGATCTCGGCCATCTGCACATCGAAGGGCAAGTCGAGCAGCACCGGGCCGGGCCGGCCCGAGCGCATCAGGTGAAACGCCTGCTGGAACGCACGCGGCAACTGGCCGGGTTCGCGCACGGTGTACGACCATTTGGTGACGGGTTTGGAAATCGACTCGATATCGACCGCCTGAAAATCTTCCTTGTGCAGTTTGGCGCGCGGCGCCTGGCCAGTGATGCACAAAATCGGAATGCTGTCAGCGCTGGCCGAGTACAGGCCGGTGATCATGTCGGTGCCGCCCGGGCCGGAGGTTCCGATGCAGACGCCGATGTTGCCAGCGGCCGCGCGCGTGTAGCCCTCGGCCATGTGCGAGGCGCCTTCAACGTGGCGCGCGAGGATGTGCGCAATCGACTGGCGTTCGCGCATGGCCGCATACAGCGGGTTAATCGCCGCACCCGGCACACCGAAGGCTTGCGTAATGCCTTCTTTTTCCATTACCAAAACGGCGGCCATGGCGGCCTTCATTTTTGCCATTGATGTCTCCTTTGAAATTGCTGAACCCTGTGGACGATGGTGCGCGTGGAACGGGTGATACGGAAGCCTGCAAAGGGGCATGACGTTTATTCCTTGCAGGAATAAATGGATGGACAGGCACGCGCCGCCATGATTTACTAGCCTGTATGGACAGACTGCAAGCCATCGAGCTTTTCATTCGCGTGGTCGATCTCGGCTCTTTCAGCAAGGCCGCCGCCGACGTCGGCATCGGTCAGCCGTCGGCCACCAAACTCGTGGCGCAGCTTGAAAAGCAGCTGGGCTCGCGGCTGCTGCACCGCTCGACCCACGGCGTGACGCCGACCGAAATCGGCGCGCTGTATTACGAAAAATGCAAGCTGATTGCGCACCATGTCGAAGAAGCCGACAGCGTGGCCGCGCTGATGCAGTCGGCTGTGGTCGGCGGGCTGCGCATCAGCACCTCGGTGGCATTCGGGCGGCGGGTGCTGTCGCCGCTGGTGATGCGCTTCATGCAGATGCACCCGCAGTTGCAGGTCGAGCTCAACTTTGAAGACGGCTACACGAATCTGGTCGAGCAGGGCATCGACGTGGCGATTCGCATGGGGCCGCTGGCTGATTCTTCACTGGGTGCGCGCTACCTCGGCATGAATCCGTGGGTGCTGGTGGCCGCCACGGATTACCTTGACAAGCGCGGCACGCCGCCGGACCCGGCCAGCCTGGGGAGTCATGACGCGCTGATCTACAGCACGGTGCAGGGTGACGCGCGCTGGCACTTCACCGGCGCGAAAGGCCGCGCGGTGTCCATCCCAGTGAAGGGACCGCTGCGATCAAACAACCTGTCGGCACTGCTGGTGGCTGCGCGCGGCGGCATGGGCGTGGCGGCGCTGCCTGCCTACGTGGCGCACGAGTCACTGCGCACCGGCGCGCTGGTGCCGCTGCTGACGGGCTGGGCACTCCCCTCGCAGGAAATTCATGCGGTGTACCCTTCGCCGCGCCTGGTGCCAGCCAAGGTCAACGACTTTGTCGGCTGGCTGCAGGGGCAGTTCGGCGCCTCGTGGTGGAGTGACGGAAAACAGGCTTGACGCTGCGCCGAGCCGGGTGATTTCCAGATCAATCCGGCTGGAAAATCGCCTGATTGTTGCGTCAATCGCCTACACGCAGACGCGGCCTGATGTGGTTGTATCAGTTTTGCGCGCAGATGTCTGCACGGTTGAAGGCCTGAAAGCTGAAACGCTTGAAAGCCGCGCACCGCTGCCCGCCAACAACTCAGGAGACAAGCATGCAGCCCACACTCTGGCAACAGATCTACAACCCGTTCGGCAACATGATCATCTCGACGCTGCTGGGCGCCATCCCGGTGGTAGTGATGCTGGTGGGTCTCGGGTTCTTACATCTGAAGGCGCATATCGCAGCCGGTGCCGGCTTGCTGGCTGCGTTGGCGATTGCAATTTTTGCCTACGGCATGCCGGCTGGCATGGCTGGCAATGCCGCACTGTTCGGCGGTCTCACCGGTCTGCTGCCGATTGGCTGGATCGTGCTGAACATCATTTTTCTGCACCAGTTGACCGAGCAGAACGGCAGCTTCAAGATTTTGCAGGATTCGATCGCCGGCATCACCGAAGACCGGCGGCTGCAGTTGCTGCTGATCGCGTTTGCCTTCGGCGCTTTTTTTGAAGGCGCGGCGGGTTTCGGCACGCCGGTGGCCGTCACCGCAGCGATATTGATCGGCCTCGGCTTTTCACCGCTCGCGGCTTCCGGCCTGAGCCTGATCGCCAACACTGCGCCGGTCGCTTTCGGCGCGTTGGGCACACCCATCATCACCATGGCCAAGGTACACAACTACGACGTGATGGCGCTGTCGCAGATGGTCGGGCGGCAATTGCCGTTTTTCTCGCTGCTGGTGCCGTTCTGGCTGATCTGGGCCTTTGCGGGGCGCAAGGCGATGATAGAGATTTGGCCAGCGATTCTGGTGACCGGCGCGACCTTTGCGCTGTCACAGTTTCTAGTCTCGAATTACATCGGGCCAGAGCTGGTTGACGTGATCGCAGCGATTGTGTCGATGGTCTCGCTGGTCGCGTTTTTGAAGGTGTGGCAGCCCAAGAGAATCTGGACATCCGCCTCACTGCAGGGCCGCGTCGATAACAGCCGTGACGACATCGAGCCCGTGCAGACGGCAGGCGCTGCAAGCCTCGCGGGCGGCGCAACGCGCGGCGCAGCGCAGCCCGTGGTTCACGGCCAGCATTCACGCGCCGACATCATCCGCGCCTGGACCCCGTGGGCCATCCTGACCGTCTTCGTGTTCGTCTGGGGCTTGCCGCCGGTCAAGGCAGCGTTGAACAGCATTTTTGCGCCCAACTTTCCTATTCAAGGCCTGCACAACCTGGTCGAGAAAATGCCGCCCGTGGTGCTCGCGCCAACAAAGGAAGCCGCGGTCTACACCTTCAATCTGCTGTCGGCCACCGGCACCGGCATTTTGCTGAGCGCGATCGTCGGCGGGCTGGTGATGAGGTACAACCTGTGGCAGTTGATCAAGACCTTCGGCCGCACGCTGGTGCTGGTGCGCTATTCGCTGCTGACCATCGTGCTGATGCTGGCGCTCGGCACGCTCACACGGTTCTCGGGCACCGACACCACGCTGGGCCTGGCGTTTGCCAACACCGGTGTGTTCTACCCCTTCTTCGGCACGCTGATGGGCTGGCTCGGCGTGGCACTGACGGGCTCGGACACGGCATCGAACGTGCTCTTCGGTGGCATGCAGAAAGTCGCGGCCGAACAGTTGGGCCTGTCACCGAACCTGATGGGCGCGGCCAACAGTTCGGGCGGTGTGATGGGCAAAATGATCGACGCGCAATCGATCGTCGTCGCCTCGACCGCCACGCGCTGGTTCAACCACGAAGGTGATATTTTGCGATTCGTCTTCTGGCACTCGATCGCGCTGGCCTGCCTGGTCGGCGGGCTGGTGACGCTGCAGGCTTATGTGTGGCCGTTTACTTTGATGGTGGTGAAGTAACGCTGGCCAGGCGTCAGGCCTGAGATAAAAATTAAATAGGCTGAAGCCCCCGCAATACTTGCGCAGGCAGCTATTATTTATATAGCAATTAGCCGCGTCTTCAGTCGCCCGCCTGCATCAGATGCCTCGCAACAAGTCGGCTCGCCTGTGCGCAAACAATTCAATCAGGTGATCCGCCACAACTCTCACCCGCCGGGATTGAGCCAGGTCGGAATGAATCGCCAGCCAGATGGGCTGGTCAACCCCAAGTTCTGGCAATAAACAGGTAAGCCCCGCTGGCTTAGCCAGGAAGTGCGGCAAAACAGCAAGACCAAGTCCAGCGGAGGCGGCAGACATTTGTGCAGACAGGGTGCTGGTTGCCACCTTGCAAAGCCGGC
>JANNKV010000011.1:0-4416 GCA_031396485.1 Polaromonas sp.
GATCAGAAGCAGAAGCGTGTGGCACTAAACGATGCCGACGTATAACCTGTTCGTCGAATGGACCCACAACGGCGGGACGCGCTCCTGCCATTCTTCACGGTTGAGTGTGCCGTTGTGGTCCACTCACGGCCGACGTTAAAAACTATCAAAGTGCGGTCAATTCGACTGCCTCCGGCTCCCGAATTCCGGACTTCCAAACCCTTGTGAATGCGCCGAGGAGCGCAGGTCCAGACGGATCAGGGCCCGCGATTTTCTGTGCGACGCGAGTTCGAGCGGGACCCCGGCTGCACCGAGCACCACAGGTTGCCCGTAGCGAAGCGAAGGGACGCAGGCACCAGGGTCGCCTTCTCTTTGCTTACTTTCTCTTGGCGAAGCAAGAGACAAGTGAGTCGCCCGCCGCGGCGACAGAGCGGCACCGGAGTCGGCAACGAACTTAGAGATTGATTCGAGCAAGAGGCTTCGACGGGCTCAGCCCGATCCTTCGATACCTCAGGACGAACGGGGCAAAGGCTTCGGCACGCTCAGCCCAATCCTTCGATACCTCAGGACGAACGGGGTAAGGCTTCGACAGGCTCAGCCCGAACGGTTGTCACAGCAAAGCAATTCGAAATCGGGCGTTTTCAGGGTCGGAGCACAAATTCCCCGTGCCTGCGGCTCGCCCTTCGGGTGCTTCAATTCGCTACGCAGCGAAATTTTGATCCGACCCCGAAAACCAGGCTGTACGCCACTCTTGTAAATCTTTCCTGCCTCCAGCCCAGGCAAAACGTACGCAACCAGCTATGCAATTCATAGCAACCCAAGAAACCG
This sequence comes from Polaromonas sp., assembly GCA_031396485.1. Classification (GTDB taxonomy): domain Bacteria; phylum Pseudomonadota; class Gammaproteobacteria; order Burkholderiales; family Burkholderiaceae_C; genus Polaromonas. The sequence goes on from JANNKV010000011.1 coordinate 808, forward strand.
CCCCACGATACTCCGCGCATACCGACTCGCGACCTCACCTACAAACTCCGGAAAATCCACATGCGCACTGTCGTCGGCGCGGTCGGAAATCGTTCGTACCGACGCAAACGGCAAACCGTAGTCATGACACACCTGCGCAATCGCCGCCCCTTCCATTTCCACGGCCAGCGCCGCATGCCCAGCAGCACCGAGGGCAGCACGAAGGGCCGCTGATTCTGCCGCGCCCGAGACAAAGCGGTCGCCGCTGATCACCAGCCCGCGGTGAAGGCGCGCCTGGGGAAAGCGTAGCGCGTCGTGGTCGTGCGTCAACATGTCCTGGCTCGCGCGCATCAGCAAGTCGGTCAGCGCCGCATCACTGGCGAAACGGCTTTGACCGTAGAGCGGCACTTCGTAGCGCGGAAAGATCGGTGACGCGTCCATGTCGTGCTGCACAAAACCGGTGGCGACCACTACGTCGCCGACGTTGACGCCTTCGGCCATACCGCCGGCCACGCCGGTAAACACGATGCGGCGCACGGCGAAGCGTTCGATCAGAGCAGTGGCGGTGGTGGCGGCGGCGACCTTGCCGATTTTGGATACGGCGAGCACGACGGGCTGGCCGTGCAGGTCACCGAGCCAGAAGGTGCGCCCTGCATGGATTACCTGGCGGGGATGCTGCAACAGCTCGATCAGACCGTGTTGCTCTTCGGGCAGTGCGCTGAGGATGGCAGTGGCCGGTGGAGACGATGATGATTGGAAAGGTGAGGAAGCAGAAGTCATGCGTGAATTCTGCCGACAAAGTGTGGTGTGACATGCAGCGCCAAGAAAAAAGGCGACTTGCGCCGCCTTAAAGAAGCCTTTTTGACAGGCTGTTAAATTCAAAAATAACCAGCGGCTATTTCTTGTCCCGCAGCTCGCGTCGCAAAATTTTTCCGACCGGTGTCTTCGGCAGCTCGGTGCGGAACTCGACCACCTTGGGCTGCTTGTAGCCGGTCAGGTTGGTTTTGCAGAATTCGCGCACGGCGGCTTCGGTGAGGTCGGGGTTTTTCTTGACGATGACCAGCTTGACGGCCTCGCCTGATTTCTCATCGGCCACGCCGACGCAGGCGCATTCCATTACGCCGTCCAGCTTGCCGACCACGTCTTCAATTTCGTTCGGGTACACATTGAAGCCGCTGACCAGCACCATGTCTTTTTTGCGGTCGACGATCTTGAAGAAGCCGTTGTCGTCAAGAATGCCGATGTCGCCGGATTTGAAGTAGCCGTCGGGGGTCATGACCTTGGCGGTCTCGTCGGGGCGCTGCCAGTAGCCGGCCATGACCTGCGGGCCCTTGATGGCGATTTCGCCGGGCTGGCCGGGTGCCACTTCATTGCCGTCGTCGTCGAGCAGTTTGAAGTACGTGCCGGGAATCGGTACGCCGATGGTGCCGGTGAAATTTTTGCTGTTGGTCGGGTTGCAGCTGGCTGATGGCGATGTCTCGCTTAGCCCGTAGCCTTCGCAGATCGGGCAGCCGGTTTTCTCCAGCCACAGTTTGGCGACCGAGCTGGTGACAGCCATGCCACCGCCCAATGAAATTTTCAGGTGCGTCCAGTCGACGGTGTTGAAGTCGGCGTGATTGGCCAGGCCGTTGAAGAGCGTGTTGACTGCGGGGAAGCTGTGGACTTTGTGGTTGGCCAGCTCTTTGAGCACGGCCGGAATGTCGCGTGGGTTGGGAATCAAAATATTTTTGCCGCCGGTGCGCATGCCCAGCATCATGTTCACCGTAAAAGCGAAGATGTGGTACAGCGGCAGCGCGCACACATAGACCGGCTGCACGCCGGGCTGCAGTGTTGACATCGCAGGAATGTTCCAGGCCTCGGACTGCAGCACGTTGGCAATCACGTTGCTGTGCAGAAGCACCGCGCCTTTCGATACGCCGGTGGTGCCGCCGGTGTATTGCAGCACGGCCACGTCGGCGGGTTTGAGTTCAGGGCGCTTGAGCGTGGCGCGAGTGCCTTGCGCCACAGCGTCATTGAAGCGGACGGCGCCGGGCAGGTTAAAGACAGGCACCATCTTCTTGACGCTGCGTACGACGTAGTTGACCAGCGCCCCTTTGAGCAGACCAAGGCGGTCGCCCATGGCGCAGAGCACGATGTGTTTGACCGGCGTGCTGGTAATGCACTGCTCGAGCGTGCTGGCGAAATTTTCAATGATGACGATGGCTTTGGCGCCTGAGTCTTTGAGCTGGTGCTCCAGCTCGCGCGGTGTGTACAGCGGGTTGACGTTTACCACCACAAAGCCGGCGCGCAAAATCGCGGCGACGGCAATCGGGTACTGCGGCACGTTGGGCATCATGATGGCGACGCGGTCGCCTTTGGCCAGACCCAGGCTTTGCAGATAAGCGGCCAGCGCGGTCGACAGGCTGTCGGTCTCGCCGAACGTCACGTCCTTGCCCATGAAGCTGTAGGCGACCTGGCTGCTGTTCTTCTTGAAGCTTTCTTCCATCAGCCCGACCAGCGACTGGTATTGGGTCGTGTCGATGTCTGTGGGTACGCCGGGCGGATAGGCTTTCAGCCACGGGCGCTCGAGAGTGGCTGTCGGGGTTGCTGCATTCATGGGATGTCTCCGTAACGATTACTTACTGCCGGAATTCTCGTGGCATGCCCCGGGCGCGCCTATTGCGTTTTCCCTATGAAATCGCTGAAGTTCGGAGGGGAAGCCCTCTAATTTTCCGCATGCTGCGGTTTTTTTGGTGCGTCAGCTGGCAGGCCGCTATTCGATCGCCTTGCCCATGTCCTCGATGACTTTTTTCGCGTCACCAAAGACCATCATGGTTTTATCCATGTAGAAGAGTTCGTTGTCCAGGCCGGCGTAACCAGCCGCCATCGAACGTTTGTTGACGATCACGGTTTTGGCTTTGTAGGCTTCCAGAATCGGCATGCCGTAAATGGCGCTGCCCTTGACGTGCGCAGCCGGGTTCACCACGTCGTTGGCGCCCAGAATAATCGCCACGTCGGCCTGTCCGAATTCGCCGTTGATGTCTTCCATCTCGAACACCTGGTCATAAGGCACTTCGGCTTCGGCCAGCAGCACGTTCATGTGACCCGGCATGCGCCCGGCGACCGGATGAATGGCGTATTTGACGGTGATGCCTTTCTCGGTCAGCTTGGCCGCCAGCTCTTTCACCGCATGCTGCGCACGCGCCACCGCCAGACCGTAGCCGGGCACGATCACCACGGTCTCGGCATTGCCCAACACAAAAGCCGCATCGTCGGCACTGCCGCTTTTCACCGAGCGCTGCACGGCCGAGCCTGCTGCAGCCGTCGTGGCCTCACCGCCGAAGCCGCCCAGAATCACATTGAAGAACGAACGGTTCATCGCCTTGCACATGATGTAGCTAAGAATGGCGCCCGATGAGCCGACCAGCGAGCCCGCGACGATCAGCATCGCGTTGTTCAAGCTAAAGCCGATGCCCGCTGCGGCCCAGCCGGAGTAACTGTTGAGCATCGACACCACGACCGGCATGTCGGCACCGCCAATCGGGATGATGATCAGCACACCCATCACAAACGCCATCAGCGTCGCGATGGCAAAAAATCCAGGCGAACGCCAGAATCTCCAGTTCACGCAGCGACACCAGATTCTCGGCC
>JANNKV010000027.1:0-17405 GCA_031396485.1 Polaromonas sp.
GATCGTCTCCAAGGTCTTCAACTTCGATTCGACAGAGATCGCCGCCAACCCGGTACACCTGATGTACGTGCTGGAGCAACAGATCGAGCGCGAGCAGTTCTCACCTGAAATCGAGCAGAAGTATCTGGCTTTGATCAAGGAAACGCTGGCTGCGCGGTATGCCGAATTCATTGGCAAGGAAATCCAGACGGCCTACCTGGAGTCGTATTCGGAGTACGGCCAGAATATTTTTGATCTCTACGTGACTTATGCCGACTTCTGGATTCAGGACCAGGAATATCGCGACACCGATACCGGTGAAAGTTTTGACCGCTCGGCGCTCAACGCAGAGCTCGAAAAAATTGAAAAACCAGCTGGCATCAGCAACCCGAAAGACTTCCGCAACGAGATCGTCAACTTCGTGTTGCGGGCGCGGGCCAACAATGCGGGCAAGAACCCGCTGTGGACCAGCTACGAAAAGCTGCGCACGGTGATCGAGAAGAAAATGTTCTCCAACACCGAAGACCTGTTGCCGGTGATTTCATTCAATGCCAAAGCCAGTGCAGACGAGCAGCAGAAGCATCAGGACTTCGTCAACCGGATGGTTGCCAAGGGCTACACCACGCGGCAGGTTCGGTTGTTGTGTGACTGGTACTTGCGGGTTCGCAAGAGTTCCTGAAGAGTTCTTGACAGGTGCAGGCGCGCTGTAAGGGCACGCCAGGGCACTCAAAGACCCGGTTCCTGCGACAGATACAAAGGTCAGCATGCTGCAGCAAGTCATTGACAGGCGCTTGTCGGGAAAGAACAAATCCGTCGGCAATCGCGAACGGTTTCTGCGCCGCTTCCGCGGGCAGATACGCGATGCCGTCCGGCGCGCTGTGGCCGGGCGCAGCATTGAAGACATCGAGCAGGGCCAGGACATCACGCTGCCGCGTCGCGATGTGTCGGAGCCCGTGCTTGGGCACGGCAGCGGCGGGACGCGCGAGTCGGTTCATCCCGGTAACCGTGACTATGTGCGCGGCGATCATATTGACCGCCCGCCGCGTGGTGGGGCGGGCGGCCCGGGGCAGGGGTCGGCCGCCGACGGCACAGGCGACGACGACTTCGTGTTCCGCATCACGCGCGAAGAGTTCATGCAGTACTTCTTCGACGATCTCGCGCTGCCGCACCTCGTGCGCACGCAGCTCTTGCCTGATGCGCCGGAATGGAAATCCCACCGCGCCGGCTTTGTATCGGAAGGTACGCCGACCAACCTGCATGTGGTGCGCTCGATGCGGGTGGCGCTCAGCCGGCGCATTGCGCTGGGGGGCGAAACCCGGCAGCAGTTGCACGATCTGGAAGCACAACTTGAGGAACTGCTGAGCCAGCCACCGCGCCTGCCAGACCTAATTCCGGCCTTGAGGCTGGAGATCGAAGCCCTTCGCCGGCGTATCCGCCATATTCCTTTTTTCGACCCCTTTGACCTTCGTTATCGCAACAGGGTCAGGGTGCCCGTGCCGACAGCGAAGGCGGCGATGTTTTGCCTGATGGATGTTTCGGGTTCGATGGATGAAGCACGCAAAGATATCGCCAAGCGCTTTTTCATTCTTCTGTACCTGTTTCTCAGGCGGCATTACGAGCGGACCGAGGTCATCTTCATTCGCCACCACACCCAGGCCGCTGAAGTCTCCGAAGAAGAATTTTTCCAGTCCACTGAGACCGGTGGAACGGTCGTGTCAAGCGCCCTGACCTTGATGCACGAGATCATTCAACAGCGCTACCCGCCTTCCGAGTGGAATATCTACGGAGCGCAGGCCTCCGACGGTGACAACTGGCATCTGGATTCGACCAAGTGCCGTGAGATCCTCAGTACCAAGTTGCTGCCGCTGTCGCGTTACTTTGCCTATGTGCAGGTGGCTGAGGAAGACCAGAACCTGTGGAATGAATACACCCAGGTCGCCACGACGAACGCAAACTTCGCTATTCGCAAGATCAGCGAGGCTGCTGATATCTACCCCGTATTCAGGGATCTGTTCAAGAAAGTGGCCAACGTGTGACTGAACATCTTATTGATCCGGGCGCCGACAAAATTGCCAGCGACATTGCCGGCGAGAAGGCTAGCGAAAAGGCCGGGCAGCCCACAGGCGCCCAACCCCGCGCGCGCTTGCCCAGCCCATCGGACTGGTCACTGGAGCTCATTGAGACCTACCATTCTGAAATTGCACGTGTCGCGCGTGCTTTCGGGCTGGACACCTACCCGGTTCAACTCGAAGTCATCACGGCCGAGCAGATGATTGATGCCTACGCCTCGGCGGGCATGCCGGTGAACTACCGCCATTGGACTTTCGGAAAGCAGTTCATCTCGACAGAAAAAAGCTACCGCCGTGGCCAGATGGGCCTGGCCTACGAGATCGTGATTAATTCCGATCCCTGCATCGCCTACCTGATGGAGGAAAACACCATGCCGATGCAGGCACTGGTGATGGCCCACGCCTGCTATGGCCACAACTCGTTTTTCAAGGGCAACTACCTGTTTCGAATGTGGACGGACGCCAGCGCGATCATTGACTATCTGGTCTATGCGCGCGACTACATCGCCGAGTGCGAGGAACTCCATGGCTGGGAAGCAGTCGAGCAAATGCTTGATTCCTGCCATGCGCTGATGAGTCATGGGGTTGATCGCTACAGGCGTTCGCAGAAACTGTCGCTGTCGCAGGAAGAAGCGCGCCGCAAGGACCGCGAAATCTATTTGCAGCAGCAGGTCAACGACTTATGGCGTACGGTGCCCAAGGCGGCGGCCAAGGATGTCGAGAAAGTCGCCCGCCGCTTTCCCGCGGAGCCCCAGGAGAACCTGCTTTACTTCATCGAGAAGAACGCGCCGCTGCTGGAACCATGGCAACGCGAGCTGGTTCGCATCACGCGCAAAGTGGCGCAGTATTTTTACCCGCAGCGGCAGACGCAGGTGATGAACGAGGGCTGGGCCACGTTCTGGCATTACACGCTGCTCAACACCCTGTATGACGAGGGTGTGCTGACAGACGGCTTCATGATCGAATGCCTTCAGTCGCACACCAATGTTATTTTTCAGCCGCCGGTCACGCATCCGGGCTACAGCGGCATCAACCCCTATGCGTTGGGTTTTGCGATGTTCAGCGACCTCAAACGCATGTGTATCGCCCCCACGGAAGAAGACCGCCAGTGGTTCCCGGACATCGCGGGCTCTGACTGGCTCAAAACGCTGGACTACGCCATGCGGCACTTCCGCGACGAAAGCTTCATCAGCCAATACCTGTCGCCCCGGCTGATGCGCGAGATGCGTCTCTTTTCAGTTGTGGACGACGTCAACAAAAAAGACCTGGAAGTGGCGGCAATCCACGAAGAATCGGGTTACCGGCATGTGCGCGAAGCGCTTTCGCGCCAGCACGACCTGAACCAGCGGGAGCCCAATATTCAGGTCTGGAATGTCGATGTTCGCGGAGACCGTTCCCTGACGCTGCGCCACTTGCGCCATAACGACCGGCCGCTCGCAGACGACGTTCAGGAGGTGATCAAGCATGTCGCCCGCCTGTGGGGATTTCGCGTGGTGCTGGAAAGCGTCGACAAACACGGCAAGGTGCTGCAGCACTGGGACGTGACGCCGCACGTCTAGTTTCATTTTTAGATCATCCGTGCACTTTGTAGTCTTCGCTGGCGTACGTCTTTACTGCGCGCCCCTTCGCCTTGCGCGTCACGAATGATTCTGAAACGGAATAATGCCGGCTCGCCGGCTGATGGCGTTCGCCGTGATGATCAGGCTTCAGCGCCCAGCAGCGCCTGATCACACTCGGTCAAGCCGCTCACCGGTGTGGCTTTCGCCAGCGCCAGCCACAGGGAAAAAGGCAGAGGTTTGCGGGCTTGCTGCGGTGCTGCCCGGGCCACAACCAGGCGACCACCCTCAATGACCATGACGCCGCACTCTGCGGCAATTTCAGACGCGTCGCCTATCGGCCTGCCTTTGGCGTCGGCGCCCAGCACGTACCAGCATTGGCCCCCCAGGTCGAGGTAAGCCGCACGCTTGTCGGGCCGGCGTAAATCGCCGAGCAGGTCCGAGCGGGTCACCTTGATTTCGTGAACGACGGGATCGGCGTAAGCCTCAACCGTAGTGTTGCGGATGGAAAAAACATCGGGCCGGGCGATGCACCAGCGGGCGATCTGCCCGGGCGGCTGCACCGAAGCCTCGTCGCCCTCATGCAGCGCCGGATACAGCGCAACCCCCGCACCGCCGTCATCACGTGACGAAAGCCTGGCACGCAAACCCAGGCCACGCCAGGCGACGCGGCCGGCGCGCACCATCTCAAGGGCCACCTGCGCGACCAGTGCCTCGTGCCGGGACATCGCGGAGCGGTTTTGCGCCGCCGCCCGAGCGAGCCAGGCGATGCCGGTGTCTGTGACGCGCAGCGTTTCGTGTCCGCCCGGACTGCAGACGCGCTGCAGCATGCCGGCAGCCAGCAACTCGATTTCCGGTACATCCTGGCAAGGCCAGCCTGCGGAGCGATAGACCTCGCGCAGCCGCCGCGCGTGGATTCGTCCCAGCGCTACGGCGGCGCTGTCTGGTGGGCTGGTTTCGGCAAGCAGGGTTGGGGGAGCCATGGAGCAGGTCGGTGAAAAAGTGCGCAATCGATGTGCGAATCGACAAGCAAGAACGCAATTTTGCCCCGGTCTGCCCAAGATGCCAATATTCAGATGCCCAAGTATTAAAAGTGCCGCTAGCCCAGTATTTACCTGCGCCAGCAGCTATGAAAAACGGAGCTAAGTTACGTCGTATGGCTTTTCCATCAGGGCGACGCGCAGGCGTTCACCACTTGGGCTGCAAGGTGAGGGCCGCCGGTTGTGTCGGCGCGTGGCGGGGTGCGCGCGATTTGCCGATTTTCTTCGCAACCAGCGTCGCCACTGACTGGAGGTTTTTTAAATCGCGTTCCTGAATCTGCTCGTTGGGGCTGAAGCTGAAACAGCACAGCGTGCCGTAAACCTGCCCGTCGTTCAGAAAGATCGGTGTGCTCAGGTACGTTCCAATCGGAAAGGGCGCTGCGGGCAGGCTGGCTCGGTTGGCCAGCTTGCTGCTGTCACCGATGAACTGCGGCAGGCGGCCATCGACCACGCGCTGGCACCAGGTCTGCTCCAGTGGATCAGAGGGTCCCACCGGAATGACGGGTTTGCTTTCTGGCTTGTTTTTTCGTGTGTCGACATAGCGAAAAACGCGCTGGCCATCGACGAACTCGGATACAAAAACCACATCCATCGCCAGCCGCTGGCGCAGCAGCTGCAGCATCTCCGTCACGGCGCTGTCGATCAGGTCGTCGCTTCCGTCGGCAGTGGCGACCAGCATTTCCGACACCCGTACGCTGAGCGCATCGGGATCAAATCCATCGTCGTGGTGTTTCGGCATCTCGGTAGATTCAACTTTCAAGAAAAGGCTGTAGAGCGATGACAGGGAGCGCCCTTTTTGAAAAAGTGACGACTGAAATTAGAGTGTGCTTGTAGATACTCTTCAACGGTGCTGCCGGATTCGATCTTTACCCTGCGTTACGTCAAGAGCCGCCAAATCAGGCTGATCGTGAAACATTCAGTTGCACAAACAAGGCGTGTAGCGCTCATTGCGCGACTTGAATCTCCAGGTGGCTGCGCCTGTTTTCGGCGTCGACTTCAACATTTTTCTTCACTGCCGAGTGCTGTCGACAGAGCGAAAGATGAGGCAAGAGAAGGAGCTGGTCGCCTCCCCTGGGAGCGCAATATTGAAACTGCAGCGGATCGACGCGTGCGACGTGTTGTCGTCTCAAATAACTTTTTGCCACTTGGTTTGCAAAAAATAACCCGTCCAAACACAGCTGTGTTCGCACAAGTGAAAGCCGTAACTTCTGCGTAAATTGGAAGATGTTTTGTCCTTGCGGTGCTAACTTGCAGTCCTCGAAATGCTGCGCGGCTCTACGGTACAGGCTGCGATCGTCATGCAGGTCGGGCACGCAACGCGATGTACCTCAATTCAAAAAGTCCGGGGTGATGAACATGTTTCCAACTCAGAAAAATCAGCAGGGGCGAAAGAGGCGTATGGATCATTGGGGCGGGTGGGCCAGTGCCTTCCTGGCGGTTTTAAGCGCTGCGTTGGTCGCCGCGTGCGGCGGTGGTGGCAGCTCTACCGATGCTTCCACAGGCACTGCAGTGGCATCGAAAACCGCAGTCGCCCTCAGCGAAAACGAAAAGGCGATGCAGGAACTTCAACGCGAAGACGACGACGAGGATGACAAGGATAATGCGAACGGCAAACGCAAGGAGTGCAAGGACCGCAACAACAATACCTTCCGCAAATTGCTGGGCTGCGTCACGCTGGACGGCGTGCGGGCGCACCAGTTGAAATTGCGTGACATCGCTGTCGCCAACAACGGCACGCGTGTCTCGGGCACCAAGGGTTATGACGATTCGGCCGATTACGCCGAGAAGGTGTTCAGGGATGCGGGTTATATGGTGACGACCCAGACCTTCCAGTTCCAGTCCTTCATTGAACTGCCGGGCACCAGTCTGTCGCGAACGGCCCCGGCACCGGCAGCTTCCATTCCAGCCAACATTGCGTCTTATTCGGGCAGTGGCGACGTGACGGCTGCGGTGAGCGTGCTGCCCACCATCACGGGTTGCAACGCGGCAGACTTTGCCGGCTTCCCGGCAGGCAACATAGCGCTGATCAGCAGGGGCGCCTGTACCTTTGCAACGAAGGCAACCAACGCCGCAGCGGCGGGTGCAGCGGCTGTGGTGATCTACAACAACGCGGCGGGCCCAGCCAACTTCACGTTGAGCGACACGTTTGCGCTGAACATCGCTGTTGTTGCGGTCGAGCAGGCTGTGGGCGGTCAACTCGCCGCCACACCCGGGCTGGTGCTGGCCGTGAAGACCAGCACCCTTCGTGGTCTGGCTACCACCCGGAACGTCATTGCCGAATCCAAAGGCGGCGATGCCGACAACATCGTGATGGTCGGGGCGCACCTGGATTCAGTCGATGACGGGCCGGGCATTCAGGACAACGGCTCGGGCAGTGCGGCCATTCTCGAAGTTGCCGTGCAAATGGGCAAGGTGAAGCCACGCAACAAGCTACGTTTTGCATTGTGGGGTGCCGAAGAATCCGGTCTGGTAGGTTCGACCCGCTACGTCGAGGGTCTGGTGCCAGCGGAAAAAGACAAGATCGCGCTGTACCTGAACTTCGACATGATCGGCTCGCCCAACCATGTGTTTTTCATCTACGACGGTGACAATTCCGACGGCGTAGGCGCAGGGCCCGGGCCGGTCGGCTCGACAGGTATTGAAAAGACCTTTGAAACCTTCTACAACAAGAAGGGCGTGCCTTTCAAGGGAACCGACTTTGACGGCCGATCGGATTACGGCCCGTTCATTGCCGCGGGTATCCCGGCAGGCGGCCTGTTCACCGGCGCGGAAGGTCTCAAAACTGCAGCCGAGGCCGAGGTGTGGGGTGGCATCGCGGGCACGGCTTACGACCCCTGCTACCACCTGGCCTGTGACAACTACGGCAACATCAACCTGTTCGCGCTGGACGTGAACTCGGATGCGGTGGCCTACGCCACGCTGCAGTTCGCGATGACCACTGAAGTCGTCAACGGCATCAAGGGCAAGAAACTCAGCCCACGGATCGAGAAGAGCCTGGGCGGCGCCGAGGCCGGCGCTGTACCGAAGTGGAAGGAATATCCAGAGCGGTTTTCTGACTAGTGAGTGATGGAGTGGGGATTGCTGCAGCCCTTCAGGGCTTGCAGCAGTTCGACCGGCACCCTGGCCGAAAGGCCTGGGTGCTTTTTTTTGTGGGCAGCTTTCGACGCCTCGCAGTCTGCTGAAGGCGCTAGTTTGGAGTAGAATCGGCCGCTAGCCCAGGTAATACGTGCGCAAGCAGCTATCTATTTAATAGCGTCACACCGCCATTGTCAGGGCCGTTTGAACCGGTCTGTTTGATTGGGCTGCGCTTTTCCAGCGCGTCCATGTAGCGCTCAATGCCTTCGCCCTCGCGCTCCAGAAACCGCTCGACGGCGTCTGCAAACGACGGATGCGCCAGCCAGTGCGCGCTGGTGGTTTTGACGGGTAGCAGCGCCCGCGCCATTTTGTGCTCGCCCTGCGCGCCACCTTCAAAACGCTGGTAGCCGTGCTCAATGCACCACTGCAGCGGCTGGTAGTAGCAGGCTTCGAAATGCAGGCAGTCGACCCGCGCCACCGCGCCCCAGTAGCGGCCGTAGGCCACGCGGTCCGATGCAGCGGTGTCGGCAAGGGGCAGCGAACGCAGCGAAGGGCCGCCCCGAGCAAGTTCAGACCCCTCGGGGGGCAGCGAAGCACACGAAGTGGCAAGCGTGGGGGCGCCATTGTTTGCGCTGACAGCTATCAAACTAGTAGCAATAGGTTGTTTTTGTCCATCTTTTCCGACGTGCTCGCCGACGAAGAGCAGCCAGTTCTCGGGCATGGTGCGCTGCATGCGTCGGAAAAAATCGCGGCTCAAATATGGTGCGTTGCCATGCTCGTAATAGGTGCGTTCGTAGCATTTGTAGAAAAAGTCCCAGTCGGCGTCGCTGATGCCGGTGCCCAGCGACCAGCGAAAAACAATGCCGGCGTCCGCCACCTTGCGCCGCTCCTGGCGGATCTTCTTGCGCTTCTCCTGGCTGAGCGACATCAGGAAGTCGTCGAAGTCGCGGTACGCGGCCGGAAGCGGGGAGCCCTCACCCCCGCCCTCTCCCAGAGGGAGAGGGAGTGATGCGGGGAGAGCTGGCGCGGTTGAGGCGGGGCTTATCCCATGCAAGCCGGGGCCGCGGGACTGGCTTTGCCAGACCGCAGGCGCAGCCACAAGCGTGGGGGCTTCATCTTCACCAGTCGGGGCCGCGGAACCGGCTCTGCCGGGCCGCAGGCGCAGCGCCCCCTCGGGGGGCAGGGAGCTACACGCAGTGAGCGACCGTGGGGGCTCGTTAGACCAGTGAAACTGCACGTTGTGCCGCAGCATCAGCCCGGCTTCCTCGCAGGCAACGACATCTTCGTCGCTCGCAAACAGCAGATGCAGCGACGACAGTTTTTCTTCCTCGCACCAGGCCATCACGGCCTTCACGAGCAGCACGCGCTCGGCCGCATTGCGCGCCAGCAGCCGCGCGCCGGGCACGGGCGTGAACGGCGGGGCGATCAGGGCTTTGGGGTAGTACTTCAGGCCGTGCTCGGCGTAGGCGTTGGCCCAGGCCCAGTCGAAAACGTATTCGCCGTAGGAATGAATTTTGAGATACAGCGCACAGGCACCGGCCAGCGTGTTGCCGTGCCACAGCGTGACGAAATGCGGTGTCCAGCCGGTCTTGGGCACGGCGCTGCCGCTCTCGTGCATCGCGGCCAGATACTCGTGGCGCATGAAAGGGCTGGGCGCTTCGCTAGGGCTTTGCAGCGCCAGCAGGGCATTCCAGTCGTCTGCATTGACTTGCAGCGGCGAAGTCAGCACGCGAATGACATAATCTTTTTTAGCCATGCTGCGCTCCGTTCATGTCGATGCGGCGGGCAGTCTCAACCGGTGGTTTCTTCTTCATGACTCTCAAAATCTGCGTTGCCCAGTTGAATTATTGCGTCGGCGATATGTCGGGCAACGCGCAAAAAATTATCGACGCAGCCCAAGCGGCCTATGCCGATGGCGCGCGGCTGCTGCTGACGCCCGAGTTGGCAATTTGCGGGTATGCCGCCGAAGACCTGTTTTTGCGCGCGTCGTTCATCGAAGCCTGTGATGATGCCGTGAATCGGGTGGCCCGCGAGCTGGCCGGGTTAAAAGGGATGACGGTGGTGGTAGGCACCCCGACGCATGGCAATACCGGCGAGGGCGACGAAGCTACCCGCGGTGTGCGCACCAAAAGCATGGCGGTGCAGCAGCGCCACAACGCCGCCCGTGTGCTGCGCGAAGGCGAGGTCATCGCCACCTATGCCAAGCGCGAGCTGCCCAATTACCAGGTTTTCGACGAACGGCGCTATTTCACGCCGGGGCGGGGCGTTTGCGTGTTCGAAGCCGGCGAGGGCGCGGGCGCCATTCGCATTGGACTGCTGATCTGCGAAGACGCGTGGTTTGAAGAGCCCGCCCGGCTGGCCAAAGCAGCCGGCGCCGAACTATTGGTGGTGATCAACGCCTCGCCGTTTCATGTCGGCAAGGGCAATGAACGCGAACGCATGATGCAAAGCCGCGCGCTGGCTACTGGCCTGCCGCTGGTCTACGCCCATCTGGTTGGCGGGCAGGACGAAATCGTCTTCGAAGGGCGCTCTTTCGCATTTCATGCCGATGGCTCACTGGCCGGCCGGGCTCCCAGTTTTAAGGAGAATCTGTTCCTGGCCCAGGTAGAACGTGCGCAAGCAGCTATTAAAATAATAGCGAGTACCGAACCCGAACGCAGTGATGATGCCGACCTGTGGGACGCGCTGGTACTGGGTGTGCGCGACTATCTGGGCAAGAACGGCTTTCCGGGCGCGATTCTGGGTCTGTCGGGTGGCATTGATTCGGCGATGGTGTTGGCGATTGCCGTCGATGCGCTGGGCGCGGACAAGGTGCGTGCGGTGATGATGCCGTCGCCCTACACGGCCGATATCTCATGGATCGACGCAAGCGACATGGCTGAGCGCATGCAGGTGCGCTACGACGAAATTTCCATCGTGCCCGAGTTCAATGCCTTCAAGGCGTCGCTGGCCAGCGAATTCAAGGGTTTGGTGGAAGACACGACCGAAGAAAATATCCAGGCGCGCATTCGCGGCGTGTTTTTGATGGCGCTGTCGAACAAGTTCGGCTCCATCGTGCTGACCACCGGCAACAAGAGTGAGATGGCGACGGGTTATTGCACGCTGTACGGCGACATGGCTGGCGGTTTTGCGGTGATCAAGGATTTGCTCAAGACCACCGTGTTCCGCCTGGCGCACTGGCGCAACGCGAATGACCCGTACGGCACCGGCAGCGCGCCGATTCCCGAACGCATCATCACGCGCCCGCCTAGCGCCGAGTTGCGCGCCGACCAGACGGACCAGGACAGCCTGCCGCCGTATGACGTGCTGGACGCGATTCTGGAGCGCTACATGGAAAACGACCAGGGCGTCGAGCACATCGTGGCCGCCGGTTTTGACCGTGCGGTAGTCGAGCGCGTCGCACGGCTGATCCGCCTCAACGAATACAAACGGCGTCAGGCGCCAGTCGGCATTCGCGTCACGCACCGCAGCTTTGGCAAGGACTGGCGTTACCCGATCACGTCAAAGTTTCGGGCTTGATTCCAGTCCCAGTTCAACACGATATGTCGTTGCCTCGCCTTGTCGTGCTACAGCACTGCCTGCGGCGATGTGCCTGATCCCGCATTGAACTGGAAACGGAATAAGACACACCAGCGTTTATATTTGATCGACTTTCGCGCTACATTCGAGCCACGCTTTTTATAAAACTTTCGGAGACATTCCCGTGAAACAGATTACCGCCGTCCTCAAACCTTTCAAACTCGAAGAAGTCCGCGAGGCACTGGCCGAATGCGGCGTGACCGGGCTGACAGTCACCGAGGTCAAGGGATTCGGCCGCCAGAAGGGCCACACCGAGCTGTACCGCGGCGCCGAATATGTGGTCGACTTTCTGCCCAAGGTCAAGGTGGAAGTGGTCGTGAAGACCGAGGACGTCGATCGCTGCGTCGAAGCCATCATTCGGTCAGCTCGCACCGGCAAGATCGGCGACGGCAAGATTTTCATCACCAGTGTCGAGCGCGTGGTGCGCATTCGTACGGGCGAGGAAGACGAAGCGGCAGTCTGAGTAGCTGGCCCCCACGGTCGTTCACTTCGTATAACTCCCTGCCCCCCCCGAGGGGGCTGTGCCGCGGCTCCGAACCTGCGGTGCAGGTTTGGACGGCACGCAGAAGGGCTCCGTCTCGCAGCCGCTGCGCCTGCGGTCTGGCAAAGCCAGTCCCGCGGCCCCGGCTTATCAAGAAATTTCACCCAGGACCATTGCGCTATATCTGGTCCAGCCGCACCGCCTGAGGCGCCAGGCCTGCGATCTGCACCAGTTTTTGCAGCAGTTCGATCGGATCTTTTGACACGGCAATCAGATTCATCTGCCAGTCGCTCATGAAGCCGCTTTTGACAGACGCATTCAAAAACGTCAAAAGGTCGTCGTAGTAGCCATTGAGGTTCAGCAACCCGACCGGTTTGGCGTGGTAGCCGAGCTGTCGCCAGGTCCAGACTTCGAAAAACTCTTCCAGCGTGCCGATGCCGCCGGGCAGCGCCACAAACGCATCGGCATGCTCGGCCATGATGCGTTTTCGTTCGTGCATGGTGTCCACGATATGCAGCTCTGTGCAGCCGGTGTGGGCCCATTCTTTTTCAACCAGCGCTTTAGGAATCACGCCGATCACCCGGCCGCCTGCAGCCAGCGTGGCGTCGGCGAGGACCCCCATCAGGCCGTTGCGCCCGCCGCCGTAGACCAGCTGGCCGCTGTGATTGCCGATCCAGCTGCCCACCAGCTCAGCCAGTGCGGCGAATTGAGGGGCTTCACCGGCGCGGGAGCCACAGTACACGCAGAGCGAAAAAGCCGGCTTCATCGTGAAGCGGGCTCAGGTCGCGAAGCGCGAGTACAGCGCCATCAGCCATGTCGCGGTGCATAGCAAAAAGCTCAGCAACACGGCTGCACTGCCCATGTCCTTGGCGCGCTTGGACAGGTCATGCCATTCGGGGCCGATGCGGTCGATGGCAGTTTCGATGCCGGTGTTGAGCAGCTCGATGATCATGATGAGTACGACCGTGCCGGCCAGCAAAATCGTTTCCACCCAGCCGCGGCCGAGCCAGAACGCAGCGGGTAGCAGCACGATGGACGCCAGCGCCTCTTGCCGGAAAGCGGTTTCGTTCCAGCCTGCGCGCAGGCCGGCGATCGAATAGCCGGTGGCGTGCCAGATGCGGTTCAGGCCTTTGCGGTTTTTTTGCGGATTTGCAGGCGCGTCGGTGGTTGGGTCTATCCGCATGGTTGACTCTGGAAAGATGCCACCGGGCTGGGGGGTGGTTGAAACGGGTTTGTGCATGTGAGCATTTTGTGCCGAATTTGTGGCACCTTGGGGTTTCCGGTGACAGGCCGGGATGCTCAGCGCTGTTGCGGAGTTTCGACCTTGGCCGGTTGCCCAGCAGGCTTTGCCTTTTTGGATGGAATAGAGGTGACCAGCCGCGTGCCGGCCCAGGCGTCGTGCCAGAACTGCCGCCCGGGATGCAGGCGCGACAGTCCCGCCCACACGAATATCCACAGCAACGTCAGCAAGCCACCCTGAACGCCCGAAAGCCCCAGTGCCCAACTCGCAGCCAGCGGCGGCATGAACCACATCCAGCTCAGCACGTAGCGGAGCAGGGCGCGCGGCTGGCTGATGGGCAAGCCGTCAACACCCACCACGCGGATATGCCAGGTTTTCATCGCCAGCGTCTGGCCCTTGGCCCAAAACCAGACGAAGTAGATTCCGAAAACCACGAAGACGAAAAGCTGCAGGGGCAGGCGGTTGTCCATGGCGTTGCGGGTCTGGCTGAGGGTGCCGAAAAGGTAACCAGCCAGAAAGACGACCCCGAAGACCAGCATGCCCTCATATAGCCAGCAGGCCAGGCGACGCCAGATCGAGGGGGTGAGAGGCAGAATCGAGGTCAAGATGTGCGGGGGTAGTGAAAAGTTGCATTTTGCCCGTCAGCAATTGGCTGTGGCTTTCAGGTCAATGGGTCCTTGGATGCCAGTGAATCCGGGCTTGGTAAACTGGCATCCGTGATGCCTGCAGTCCCGATTGTCAGCGTTTTGGCAAGCTGCCGGCAGTGCCTTCGCCAAACAAGGCGGAGTCGCCTTGAACGGGCGTCGCGGCGGGAGTTGGCGGCGCCTTTGAAGACTCTCCAGGGACCTGGACCGGCGGAACAACCGCCAGTTTTTGAGGTGGAACGGGTTTCACCGCAGTCGCCGCACCCGCCGGCTTGGGGCTGGCCTTGGCTGCAAGCTTCTGCTTTTCCTCAGCGCTCAAGGCTTGGTAGGTTTGCCATTTGGCCTGTTTTTCTTCGGGCGTTAGCTCGTTGGACAGTTCTTTGGTCTTGGCAAAGTTAAGCCGCGCCTGGGCTCGCTGCTGCGCACTCAAGGCCACCCACTCCGTCATACGGCTGTGCATGATGCTTTGACCTTCAGGTGTCAAAGAAGGGAAGCCCTTGGACATTTCAAGCCATTTGCGCTTCTGGGCCTCGCTGATGGTGTCCCAGCCCGGGGCGAGGGGCCTGAGCGCAATCTGCTGTTGTACGGTGAGTTCGGCCCAGACCGGCTTGGACACCGCGGGCTTGCTGGCAAGAAGCGTTGCGGGCGGTTTGCTCGGGGCGCTGGCAGCTACCGCAGGCTTTGCGGGCTGTGCAAAGCCGGGCATCGAAGACGCGAGAAAAACGCCGCCGGCAATCCAAGTCAGCAGACTGGCAACTGCCAGGCGGTGGACGGCGCCGAAATTCCACTGGCAGCTTGTTTGGGCAGCGGGCAATAGGGTGTCAGCATCCAGGGCAGTCACAGGCGTCCGGCTCAGCGTGGGTTTGGGTAGCTCAGCAGTCAAAATCAGTGATAGTCAAGTCGGTAATTTCAGGCCGTCACTCAGCGGGAAGTTTTGAGAAATTGCACAAACCCGGGGTCTGCGAAAGCGGCTGGTGGCAATTCGTCAGTCAGCAGAGCGGCGTCGACCTCGGCAAGTTCCTGGGCACGGTTGTCGTTTTGAATCGAGTTGATGGCTAGCAGGCCGACCACCAAAGCAATCAATGGCACAACTGAGCCAATCCGGGCCCACCAGCTGACACCGCCGCCCCAGCCCAGGGTGGCGCTGCCTCCATTGCCGATTACCTGCGCAGCAGGCTCCAGCCGGACGATCTTGCGCTTGGCAACAGCCTGGGAGCGCGCGACACGCAGCCGCTCGGAAATGTCGTGCGGCAGCTCTGCGGCGCCCGCTGACAGGTAGGACGCAGCCTTGAGGCCGAACCGGTCTTGAAGAATATCAGCGCGCTTTTGGGGCGAATTTTGGTACGAATTGGTCATAGTTTTATCCCTTTGGCACCCAGCGATTTACTGAGCGCCTGAACTGCGCGGGAACAGTGTGTTTTGACACTGCCTTCCGAGCAGCCCATGGCAATAGCTGTTTCAGCCACGTCCATCTCTTCCCAGTAACGCATCAGAAACGCTTCCCGTTGACGTCCGGGCAGGTCCTGCACCGCAAGTTCGATCTGATGCAATATTTGCGCCCGCTCGGTGGCGTCCTGGGCGCTTTCTGTTCCTTCAGAGCTGTTCAGCGTCTCTAAAGTTTCCAGAATATCGAAATCTCCGTCTTCGCCGGCGGATTCGAAGTCGCTCATGTTGGAAAAAAGCGCGTTACGCGTCTTGCGCCGGCGGAACCAGTCGAGCGTTGTGTTAGCCAGAATGCGCTGGAACAGCATCGGCAACTCGGCCGCAGGCTTGTCGCCGTAGTGCTGGGCCAGCTTCATCATGCTGTCCTGAACGATGTCCAGCGCCGCTTCCTCGTCACGGACGTGGTAAATGCTGCGTTTGAAAGCTCGCTTCTCAACGTTCTTCAGGAAGTCTGAGAGTTCTTGTTCGGTTGCCAACGGTTCAGGGTTCCAGTGTGTCCAGGGCTGTCATTTTTATGCTTTTTCGCAGGCGGCCTTTTGTCGCGCCTGGCCGGGAGCCGGTATTTGCCGGTGTGGGCCAGATGTCTTTTGCGCTCCAGATGCCGCGAAATTATCGCACCGGGCTGGCAACTCAACGGATTTCCTGCTTTTTCTGCCGCGCCAGTAGTCGTCTGCGTTGCACAGTGCGATAATGCCGTTTGCAATTCATCAGGCAAACGGGTCATAGCCCGGCGGATTATGTGTCTGCCCATGGTTCTGGTCTCAAGTCTCAAGGCCGCTTCACAAGAGTGGGCGAAGAGGCACCCAAGGTATTTCGTCAGAGAAATTCACAAAGGTTCATCATGGAAATCAACAAAGCGGAAATCGCTTCCGCGGCAGCCGTGTCTGCCAAGCCACACACTGAAGCCCACACCGAAGTCCGCACCGACGAATTGCGCGGTGCGGAAATCCTCATCAAGTCGCTTCAGGCTGAAAACGTCAAGTACATCTGGGGTTACCCGGGTGGTGCCGTGCTGCACATCTACGACGCGTTCTACAAGCAGGACACCATTCAGCACATACTGGTGCGCCACGAGCAGGCGGCCGTCCACGCCGCTGACGGCTATGCCCGCGCCACGGGTGACGTGGGCGTGGCGCTGGTCACGTCCGGCCCCGGCGTAACGAACGCGGTGACCGGTATTGCCACCGCCTACATGGACAGCATTCCGATGGTGATCATCACCGGTCAGGTGCCGACGCACGCCATCGGCCTGGATGCGTTTCAGGAATGCGACACGGTCGGCATCACGCGGCCCATTGTCAAGCACAACTTTTTGGTCAAGGATGTGCGGCAGATGGCCGACACGCTGAAAAAGGCCTTTCATATCGCCCGCAGCGGCCGGCCCGGCCCTGTCGTGGTCGACATTCCGAAAGACGTTTCGTTCAACAAAACGCCGTACTCGGGCTACCCGAAAACGGTTGAGATGCGCTCCTACAACCCGGTGCGCAAGGGTCACACGGGGCAGATCCGCAAGGCCTTGGCGCTACTGATGAACGCCAAGCGGCCCTACATCTACACCGGCGGCGGCGTGTTGTTGAGCAACGCTTCAACCGAGCTTCGCACGCTGGTGGATATGCTCGGCTACCCGTGCACCAATACGCTGATGGGCCTAGGCGCGTACCCCGCCAGCGACAAGAAATTCCTCGGCATGTTGGGCATGCATGGCACCTATGAGGCCAACAACGCGATGCAAAACTGCGATGTTCTCCTGGCTGTCGGTGCGCGGTTTGATGATCGCGTGATCGGTAACCCCAAGCATTTCGCGCAGAACGAACGCAAGATCGTTCATATCGACATCGACCCTTCCAGTATTTCGAAGCGCGTCAAGGTCGATATCCCCATCGTCGGCGACGTAAAAGACGTGTTGCTAGAGCTGATCGCGATGATCAGGGAGTCCGGCCTGAAGCCTGACGCCAATGCACTCGGCGGCTGGTGGGACACGATCGAAGGCTGGCGCAAGCGCGACTGCATGAAGTACAGCATGGGCAGCAGCGACGTCATCAAACCGCAGTACGTGGTTGAGACGCTCTGGAACATGACCAAGGACGCTGACACGTACATCACGTCAGACGTCGGCCAGCACCAGATGTGGGCGGCCCAGTACTACAAGTTTGACGAACCGCGCCGCTGGATCAACTCCGGTGGCTTGGGCACGATGGGCGTCGGCATTCCCTACGCCATGGGCATCAAACTGGCCAAGCCTGACAGCGAGGTGTACTGCATTACCGGTGAAGGCTCGGTGCAGATGTGCATTCAGGAG
>JANNKV010000062.1:0-7538 GCA_031396485.1 Polaromonas sp.
CCGTCGGGCGCCGATTTTTGTCTGGCCGAATTCCAGCCTGATGGCGGCCAGCTCTTCGCCGATGATCACGGAGACACGCTCCGGTTTCGACAAGATATCCAGCAAGTCGTCGATCTCTGACATGACCTCTTTGTATTCAGCAACGATCTTGTCCTGCTCCAGTCCGGTCAGGCGCTGCAGGCGCATCTGCAGGATTTCCTGCGCCTGCGTTTCAGACAGCCGGTAAAGCCCGTCGCTGCCCATGCCGAATGCTTTTTCCAGGCCGTCGGGACGGTAGTCGTCCGCGTTCACCACGCCCCCATCGGTACGGGTACGTGTCAGCATTTCCCTGACGAGCGTGCTGTCCCAGGGACGCAGCATCAATTCAGCCTTCGCCACCGGCGGCGTGGGGGCGTTTCTGATGATGGCAATGAAGTCATCAATATTAGCCAGCGCGACCGCCAGACCTTCAAGTACATGCCCGCGTTCGCGCGCTTTGCGCAGCGTAAACACCGTTCGGCGAGTGACGACTTCGCGGCGATGCGACAAAAAGACCTGTATGAGGTCTTTCAGATTACATAGTTTGGGCTGGCCGTTGATCAGCGCCACCATGTTGACGCCAAATGTGTCCTGAAGCTGGGTCTGTTTATAGAGGTTGTTTAATACGACCTCCGGCACTTCGCCGCGTTTGAGCTCGATGACCAGGCGCATGCCTGATTTGTCGCTCTCGTCCTGAATGTGGCTGATGCCTTCTATCTTCTTTTCATGTACCAGCTCGGCCATGCGCTCCTGTAGCGTCTTCTTGTTGACCTGGTAGGGCAGTTCGTCAACGATGATGGACTGGCGCTGGCCTTTGTCGATGTCTTCAAAATGACATTTGGCGCGCATGACGACCCGGCCTCGCCCTGTCCGGTAGCCGTCTTTGACACCATTGATGCCATATATGATGCCGCCGGTAGGAAAATCCGGAGCCGGCACGATTTCCATCAACTCGTCGATGGAGGCTTCCGGGTTTTTCAGGAGATGCAGACAGGCGTCAACCACTTCGTTGAGGTTGTGCGGCGGAATATTGGTAGCCATGCCCACCGCGATTCCGCCCGAACCATTGACCAGCAGGTTGGGCAGCCTCGTTGGCATGACCAGTGGCTCCTGCTCGCTGCCGTCGTAGTTGGGACCGAAATCGACTGTTTCCTTGTCCAGGTCGGCCAGCAGTTCGTGGGCTATTTTCGACAACCGGATTTCCGTATACCGCATCGCTGCAGCGTTGTCACCGTCTACCGAACCGAAATTTCCCTGGCCGTCAACTAGTAGATGCCGCAAGGAAAAGTCTTGCGCCATGCGAACAATGGTGTCGTAGACCGACTGGTCGCCGTGCGGGTGGTATTTACCAATAACGTCACCAACGATACGCGCCGACTTTTTATAAGGCCGGTTCCAGTCATTGTTCAGCTCATGCATTGCAAACAGCACGCGCCGGTGCACCGGCTTCAGACCGTCTCGCGCGTCGGGAAGCGCCCGGCCGACGATCACGCTCATCGCGTAATCCAGGTAGCTCCGTCGCATTTCCTCTTCAAGACTGATGGGCAGGGTTTCTTTGGCGAACTGGGTCATGCGGAGCCTGGTGAAATTTCAAAAAGTCTTGTCGAACGTCCTGATTTTACGGCTTGAAATTCGCTAATTACCGTGTTGTCACACAACAACGGATTTAAAAGAATGTGGGCTCTGTGTCAGACGAAGCCGCAAGCGCGCTTGATGGGCAGAACAGCTGTGGCACAATTCATGTAACGCTTTGAGTGATGGTCACTCACGGCGTGTAAATTACTAATCGCAGCAAGTCTGCGGCTTTTCTCTAGAGGAGAACCATGAAGAAACTCAACAAAGTGGCAATGTTGTTTGCTTCCGCAGCGCTTGTTACCGCCGCTGGTGCACAAACTATCGACAACTGGAAAAACGGCTCTAACGAGCTGGTCTGGAAAAACGGTACCAATGAATTGTGCTGGCGCGATGCGTTCTGGACACCTGCCACTGCTGCGCCTGGTTGCGACGGTGCGATTGTTCCTCCTGCTCCTGCTCCGGCACCGGTTGCCACACCAGCTCCCGCGCCAGCAGCTCCAGCGCCTGCGCCAGTAGCTCCTCCAGCTCCTCCAGCCGCTACCAAGGTTACCTACGCTGCTGATGCATTCTTTGACTTCAATAAGTCAGTCATCAAGCCAGAAGGCAAAGCAAAGCTTGACGACCTGGTTGGCAAGATCAAGGACATCAATCTGGAAGTCATCATTGCCGTGGGCCATACTGACTCTGTCGGTAGCGATGCTTACAACCAGAAGCTGTCGATCCGCCGCTCTGAGGCTGTGAAAGCGTATCTCGTGTCCAAAGGCATCGAGAAAAACCGCGTTTACACCGAAGGCAAGGGCGAGAAGCAGCCAGTTGCTGACAACAAGACCGCCGAAGGCCGCGCGAAGAACCGTCGCGTTGAGATCGAAGTGGTTGGCACACGCGCCAACAAGTAATCCTTACGGATCCCTTGAAAACCGCGCTTCGGCGCGGTTTTTTTATGCCTGACTGATAATCAAGTGATGTCTACCACCGATAACTTTGATCCTGCCGAACTGGCCAAATTCTCCGATCTGGCGCATCGCTGGTGGGACCTTGAGAGCGAATTTCGTCCGCTCCATCAGATCAACCCGCTTCGGCTGGACTGGATTCAGGGACTGATTTCTCTTGAAGGCAAGCGGGTACTGGACGTGGGTTGCGGAGGCGGCATCCTCGCCGATTCCATGGCTCGCCGGGGCGCCGATGTAATTGGAATCGATCTGGCTACAAAAGCCCTTAAAGTTGCCCAACTTCATGCACTTGAGGCTGAAACTCAAGGCGTGAGCTACCGCGAGATCAGCGCTGAAGCCCTGGCGGCTGAGCAGCCGGCCAGTTTTGACGTGGTCACCTGCATGGAAATGCTCGAACACGTCCCTGATCCGTCCTTGATAGTCCAAGCCTGCGCCGACTTGGTCAAGCCCGGTGGCTATGTCTTTTTTTCTAGTATTAACCGAAACGCCAAAGCTTTCCTGTTCGCCATTGTGGGTGCTGAATATCTGCTTAATCTGTTGCCGCGTGGGACGCATGAATATGGAAAATTGATCAAACCCAGCGAATTGGCTGGCTACTGTCGCGCCTCAGAACTGGAATTGCAGCAGACCAAGGGTATGGAATACAACCCGGTAACCCGGCGCTATTGGCTGAGTGCGGATACCAGCGTGAATTACATGCAGGCTACCCGGAAGATCTGATTTTTTTCGGAAAATTGATAAATTGATATTCAAGAATATTGACGCGGTGCTGTTTGATCTGGACGGCACATTGATCGACAGTGCGCCAGATTTGGGTGCTGCAGCCGACCAAATGCGTACTGATCGCGGTCTCACCTCGCTCCCGCTGTCAGACTATCGGCCCATGGCCGGAGCCGGCGCGCGCGGCATGATTGGTGTGGCTTTTGGGTTGACTCCCGGCCACGCCCAATTTGAGGCACTTAAAGAAGAGTTTTTCAGCAACTACGAGTCACGCCTGACCGTGCTCACCTACGCCTTTGATGGCGTGGCCGAACTGATTGCGGACATCGTGAACCAAGGCTTTAAGTGGGGTGTGGTCACGAACAAATCAGTTCGTTTTACGCTACCGCTGACGAATGCCATGCCGCTTTTCAGCACTGCGCAAGCGATTGTCAGCGGTGACTCCACGCCCCACGCAAAACCCCATCCAGCCCCGCTGCTGGAAGCCGCCCGCCAGCTTGGTGTGGCGCCAGGACGTTGCATCTATGTGGGTGATGATGAGCGGGACATCGTTGCCGGCCGTGCGGCGGGCATGCCCACCGTCGCTGCAGCCTACGGTTATTTAGGCGATAGCGCAGATACTGAGGCATGGAAAGCCGATGCGACCATCACAGCACCGGGCCTGCTCTTGAATTTACTTCGGATGGCGTAAACTAACAGACTTGGGGCTGCATTGGTTTCGACGTGGGTTCGGACGCGGTGTGGTGCATGTCGAGCTTGAGTAGCGCTCGTAAAAATCGACTCAAAAAACTAACTGCAAACGACGAACGTTTCGCACTCGCTGCTTAATTGCCAGTGAGCTTTACAACAGCAGGCCGATGGGCTGGGCAAGGGGTTTTTAACGCAAGTTAAGGTCTCCCGGCTGTAAAGATAATTTTATCGGCTGGCTCCGGGCTGGGTACCTTAACCCGGAGCAAGAAAATAGGGTGCTGGCGGCCTGAACAGCGTGCGACTGCGCGATTCAGGTGGCGAGACTTAAATCAGACCGCTAAACATGTAGATCTGCCCGAAGAAGGCTTGCGGACGGGGGTTCAAATCCCCCCAGCTCCACCATATGCCAATTTAAAGGCCGCTAACACTAACCAGTTAGCGGCCTTTTTTCTTTGTAAATCAAGGATCTTCCGTCCCTTAAGGTCCCTTGACGTTCCAGGACAGCTCAGGTGAAACCGGGGAACAGATCGGGGAACAAACCGCTAAAATCTCTGTTCCCCGGGCTTTTGTTCCCCGGTCTTAGTCTGTTCCCCGTCTGGAGGTCCCGGCCATGCTGACCGACAAGCAGTGCAAAAACGCCATCTGTCCACCCGGAAAAAAGCGAGCCCGCTTCACCGACGCGCATGGGCTGTACATGGAAGTAAGCCCAGGCGGCTCCAGACGCTGGTTCTGTAAGACCTATACCGATGGCAAGGAAAGTCGCTTGGCCTTGGGGAGCTACCCGTCCATGGGTCTCGCCGATGCCCGCAAGGCCCGAGACGCAGCCAAGCTGCAGAAGGCAACCGGGGTTGACCCGGTGCAGGCCCGCAAGCTGGACAAGCTCAAGGGCAAGCGGGACGGTGGTGACACTTTCAAGGCGGTGGCCCTGGAATGGCACGGCAAACATATAGACCGGTGGAGCCCAGGACATGCTGACCGGACCAAACGCCAGTTGGAGCGCGATCTGTTTCCCTGGCTTGGGGCGCGGGACATGCGCAGCATCGAACCGTTGGAGTTGCTGGCCGTGCTGCAGAAAGTCGAACGGCGCGGCGCTGTCGAGACGGCCGACCGTGGGTTGATGCTGGCGCGGCAGGTGTACGAATACTGGCTGCCCACCGCCGACACCACGCAACGCAACATCACCGAGGGCCTGCAAAAGCGGTTGATCCCGTACCGTGGGAAAAACTTCCCGGCCATCGTGGATCCGCTGCGCTTCGGTGAGCTATTGCGGGCGATGTACGCCTACAAGGGTGGCCCGGTGGTGCGCACAGGTTTGCTGTTGGCGCCGATCCTGTTCCAGCGCCCCGGCAACCTGCGCATGATGGAGTGGGCTGAACTCGACCTGGACGGGGCGCTTTGGACCATCCCCAGCGCCAAGATGAAACGCTTGGTGCAAGAGAAGCTGAACGGGGAACCGCACGTGGTGCCCATGCCCATCCAGGCCGTGGCCATGTTGCGTGAGCTGCAGCCACTCACGGGTCATGGCCGCTACGTGTTCCCCGGTCAGCGGCAGCACGACCGCCCCATGTCTGACAACTCGGTACGCAGCGCCCTTTACAGCCTGGGCTTTGGCACTGCGCAGAGTTGGCACGGTTTTCGTGCCAGCGCGCGCACGATGCTGGTGGATCAGCTGGACCTGGATCCGCTGGCCATCGAAGCCAACCTGGCGCACGCGGTGAAGGACGCCAACGGCCGCAGTTACAACCGTACCAAGTACCTGGCGAAGCGGTTTGACCAGATCCAGAAGTGGGCGGACTACCTGGACCAGCTGCGTAAGGGAGCGAGGGTGATCGCCATGCATGGTGGCGCCGACGTGTCTTTGACCCAGGCGCCGAAATTTCATTGACCCAATCGGGCGTCGGTCAAATGCTTGTCGCCGTTGGCTTCACCAGCAATTGAGGTGGGTCAGTGCAAGCCGGACTGGTCCAAAACAATGTCGGCAGCAACATTCTCGACGTTCTGCACCGCGGTACCCAGCCGTGCAGCGGTCTCGGCGAACAGTGCGTTGCGCTCTTGGTCGCTGGCCGTGATGACCTGGTTATATGCTTTGTTCATCGCGTTTTCTCGGCATGTTTCGTCGAAACTGTCTGCCGCCGTGTTGTCTTGGTTGGGGTGGAGAATGGCGCTGGGGAAAGCGTAGGGTCAAAACCCGGCACCGTCCGCAGGAAGGCTTGCATCCATCCGGGTAGAACGCTAAAACCCTTCGCCAGATCGTTGCCGATGGCTGCGCCGTGCTCGGGGCTGCCCAGAATTCGGGTCAACGTCTTTCTGACCTTGTCGCCGTCTGTCGGCAGCATGTCCTTGAGCCAGTGCAGGGCCTGGACGACCCGCATCGCCGGTCGGCCTGCCCAGTAAAGTCGGCTCGGGGCGGCCAGCTTGAATTCAATCAACAGCTTGTCAAGCTTGAGGGACGTGCGGCGCGTGTCGGAGTAAAGCGTGACGCGCGCCGGGACGGCATCTGTGAGGCCAAGATCGTTTGCGGCCGTCATGCCATCGACAAGAAGGCGCGTCTGGGCGCGGCGCGCCAGCGCATTGACAACGGCACGGTAGTCCGGCGTTGATGGGCGCTTGGTCAAGCTATTGATTGCGGGCCGATCATAGAGGCCGCGATCAATCCGGCGCAGCACGCCGCGCGCGACCATGCGCTGCAAAGTCTTGTCAATTACATCGCGGCTGCCCAGCGAGGCAAAATCCGCTGGAACCCAGACCTGTCCGGGTCCCGCATTGATCAACGCTGAGATCTGGTCGTTCGTGTCTGACATAAGGTATTTCTGTCCGAAAATCATATACAAATTTCGGACAAAAAGAATAGTGAAAATCAAAGTGAGCTCGAAGTCTGTAAACAAACTTCGGACAAATAAGTTTGCACTTGCCGAGTGCACTCAGGCCTACGCCCCACTAAAAAAAACGGCTTGCCCGAGCAGGCCACGGCGCGTTGTCGGCTTGCGCGATTCAACCGGGCGGCTTCCCTCGAGTTGATGAAGTCAATGCCAGTCCGCCTTGCAAGATTCTGATCCGAATCCAGCAGACGGCCAACCTAACAGCGCGCATAAAGTGGGTGGCGTGACCCGCCCCGCGTGTTGCCGTCAACGAGAAGTTTTGGTCTGGAAGCGTTGCACGGCCAGCGGATCATGGGTCTTCCCATTAACGATCCCCTCATGCGCGCTCCGTCCAAGCCATCTGCATTGCCTCTGCTCAATCTGTCGGGCCTCGACCAGCCCAGCCTGTTCGACGGAAAGCCGGTGCCGACGGGCGAGCCGCTGATCGTGCCGATCGATCGCATCGACGAAGACCCGCACAACCCGCGCACGGAGTTCCCGCCCGAGGCCCTCAATGAGCTGGCGTGCGACATCGCCCAGCGCGGCATCCTGCAGCCCCTTATCGTCAGCGCTGCCTATGACAACGGCCGCTACCGCATCCGCTTCGGCAGCAAACGCTGGCGTGCCGCCCGTCAGGCCGGGCTCACTGAGGTGCCGGTCACCGTCGAGACTCGGGCCCACGACGCTTACGACCAGGTGGCTGAGAACCTCAAGCGACACAGCCTGA
>JANNKV010000070.1:0-35914 GCA_031396485.1 Polaromonas sp.
GACTGTGTCTTGCGCTGGATCGACAGGCCTTCCTTCACCAGCGTTTCAAACACTTTGCCGCCTTCTTCCTGCGCTTTGGAGAAAGCGCCCAGGCCAGCCAGCCAGATCTGCTGCGCTGACTCTTTCACTGCGTTGGATAAATGGGGTGCGGATTTTTTGTCAGCGCTCATTTTTTGCAATTTTTTGACCATAGGGAACTCCAGACGGGTGACGGTTGCGAAGGTTTGCGCACATGGGCACATGCACAGCCGAAAATATAAACCCTCCTTGCGCTGGCGTTTAGGTGCCGCGTTCTAGAACCGGATGCGGGCGTCGCCCAGGGGAGAAAGCCGGCTTGCCTGTCAAAGCGCGGGTTTTTGCTACATAGAGAGTGCGGGGGTTCGGGCAAGAATCGCGTTTTGATTGCCAGTGCGGCGGGGGATAAAAAAATGCATTATTTCGTCACGGGAGCTACCGGCTTCATCGGCAAACGCCTGGTTAAAAAACTCCTGGAGCGAAAAGGAACCACCGTTCATTTCCTGATCCGCAAGGAAAGCGCTGGCAAGGCCGCCGCGCTGCGCGAGTATTGGGGCGTAAGCGCCGCGCGGGCGGTGGCGGTGCACGGCGACCTGACAGCGAAGAAGCTCGGCGTCAGCAGCGAAGACATCAAAAAGCTCAAGGGTCAGGTGGGTCACTTTTATCATCTGGCCGCCGTCTACGACCTGGGTGCCGATGAAGACAGCCAGATCGCCGTCAACATCGACGGCACCCGCAACACGGTCGAGTTTGCAAAGGCAATTGACGCCGGACACTTTCATCATGTCAGCTCGATCGCAGCCGCCGGCCTGTACGAAGGTGTGTTTCGCGAAGACATGTTCGACGAGGCCGAGAACTACGAGCACCCCTACTTCCGCACCAAGCACGAGAGCGAAAAAATTGTCCGCAAGGAATGCAAGGTGCCGTGGACGGTGTTTCGCCCCGCCATGGTGGTGGGC
Organism: Polaromonas sp.; assembly: GCA_031396485.1. GTDB lineage: Bacteria > Pseudomonadota > Gammaproteobacteria > Burkholderiales > Burkholderiaceae_C > Polaromonas. The sequence continues at coordinate 975 of JANNKV010000070.1, forward strand.
GACAGCACAACCGGCGAGGCCGACAAGGTCGACGGGCCGTATTACTTCTTCAAGCTGATCCAGCGCATGCGGCAATTGCTGCCGCCATGGATGCCGGCCGTGGGTCTTGAAGGCGGGCGCGTCAATATCGTGCCGGTCGATTTTGTGGTGGATGCGCTCGACCACATCAGCCACCAGACCGGCATCGCCAAGAAATGCTTTCATCTGGTCGACCCGGTGGGTTATCGCGTCGGTGACGTGCTGGATATTTTCAGCAAGGCGGCGCATGCGCCGAAGATGAATCTGTTCGTCAATGCCGCGTTGCTGGGCTTTATTCCGCGTAGTGTCAAAAAGAGCCTGATGGCGCTGGCGCCGGTGCGGCGGGTGCGCAATGCGGTGCTGGCTGATCTTGGTCTGCCCGAAGACATGCTGACCTTCGTCAACTACCCGACGCGTTTCGACAGCCGTGAAATGACGGCGGCGTTGAAGGGTTCCGGCATCGCGTGCCCGAACCTGAAAGACTACGCCTGGCGTTTGTGGGACTACTGGGAGCGTCACCTCGACCCGGACTTGCACATCGACCGCAGCCTGCGCGGCACAGTGGGTGGCAAGGTGGTGCTGGTGACGGGCGGATCATCGGGCATCGGCCTGGCGGCAGCGCACAAGTTTGCCGAAGCCGGCGCCGTCACCATCATCTGTGGGCGCGACCAGGACAAGCTCGACGAAGCCTGCAAGGAGGCTAAAGCCAAGGGCTACAACTTCATCGCCTACCCGGCCGACATCGCCGACATGGCCGGCTGCGACGCTTTCATCAAGGAACTGATTGCCAACCATGGCGGTGTCGACTTCCTGATCAACAACGCGGGGCGTTCGATTCGCCGCGCTATTGAAGCCAGTTACGACCGTTTCCATGACTTTGAGCGCACGATGCAGCTCAACTACTTCGGCTGCCTGCGCGTCACCATGGGCCTGCTGCCCGGTATGGCCACCAAGCGCAAAGGGCATGTGGTGAATATCAGCTCCATCGGGGTGCTGACGAACGCGCCGCGCTTTTCGGCCTATGTCGCGTCGAAAGCCGCGCTCGACGCCTGGACGCGCTGCGCGTCCAGCGAATATGCCGACGTCGGCATCAGCTACACCACCATCAACATGCCGCTGGTGCGCACGCCAATGATTGCACCCACCAATCTCTATAACAACGTGCCGACGCTGTCGCCCGAAGAGGCGGCTGACCTGATCGCTCAGGCCTGCATCTTCAAGCCGGTGCGCATCGCCACCCGCCTGGGTATCGGCGGCCAGTTGCTGCATGCGCTGGTGCCGCGTATTGCGCAGATTGCCATGAACACCAGCTTTCGCATGTTCCCGGATTCATCCGCTGCGAAGGGTGCCAAACCGGGCGACAAGGTTGCCAAGCCGCAACTGTCAGCGGAGGCCGTGGCCATGCAGCAGATGATGCGCGGGATTCATTTCTAGGCGCGTTCCTTCGATCCCTCGCTGACCTGACGAGTGCGGCGCTTGACGCGTTTGAAGCGCTAAGCGCGTTGCATTTTCTTACGATTAAACGGTGACTGAGTGCTTGACGCGCCTGAGCGCAGCTCGGGTCAATAGCGGTGGGGCAGTGCGATAATTAAAAATAAAACGCTCGGGCATTGTCTGCTCCGCTGCATCACTAAGGGTTCTATGATTTTCGTCACCGGGGGAGCCGGCTTCATTGGTTCCAATTTTGTTCTCGACTGGCTTGCGCAATCCGATGAGCCGGTCGTCAATATCGACAGCCTGACTTACGCAGGCAATCTTGAGAACCTGGCTTCCCTGCACACAGACCCGCGCCACGTCTTCGTGAAGGGTGACATCGCCGATTCCAGCTTGGTAGCTGGTCTGCTGAAGACCCATCAGCCCCGAGCCATCCTTAACTTTGCAGCAGAGTCGCATGTGGATCGGTCCATTCACGGGCCGGAAGACTTCATACAGACCAATATCGTCGGCACATTTCGTTTGCTGGAAGAAGTCCGAGCGTATTGGGGCGCATTGCCCACTGACGAGAAAGCAGCGTTCCGCTTTTTGCATGTTTCCACCGACGAGGTCTACGGCTCACTGAGCAAAGAGGACGCGGCCTTCACGGAAACACATCGGTATGAGCCCAACAGCCCGTATTCAGCCAGCAAGGCTGCCAGCGACCACCTGGTGCGCGCCTACCACCACACCTATGGCCTGCCGGTGCTGACTACCAACTGCAGCAACAACTACGGCCCCTACCACTTCCCTGAAAAACTGATTCCACTGATGATCGTCAATGCGTTGGCAGGCAAGCCCCTGCCCGTGTATGGCGACGGTATGCAGATCCGCGATTGGCTTTACGTCAAAGACCACTGCAGCGCGATTCGCCGGGTGCTGGATGCGGGCCGGTTGGGCGAGGTTTACAACGTCGGCGGCTGGAACGAAAAGCCTAACATCGACATCGTGAATATTGTCTGTGCGCTTCTAGACGAGTTGCGCCCACGTGCTAACGGTGAGAAGTACGCATCGCAAATCACCTACGTCAAAGACCGCCCCGGCCATGACCGCCGCTACGCCATCGACGCCAGCAAGATCGAGCGCGAACTGGGCTGGAAACCCGCCGAAACCTTTGAAACCGGCATACGCAAGACCGTCGCCTGGTATCTGGCGAACCCCGAGTGGGTCGCGCACGTGCAAAGCGGCGCCTACCGCGACTGGACGACCAAACAATACGGCCACGACAGGAAGGCGCTCCAATCGCAAAAGGCCGCCGCTTGAAAATCCTGCTTCTGGGCAAAAACGGCCAGGTTGGATGGGAACTGCAACGCAGCCTGGCGCCGCTGGGCGAGCTGATTGCGCTGGACCGCCACAGTAGCGAGTTGTGCGGCGACCTGAGTGATCTGCCAGGTTTGGTCAACACGATTCGCCAAGTGCGACCCGATGTCATCGTGAACGCAGCAGCCCATACCGCTGTAGACAAGGCTGAAAGCGAGCCCGACCTGGCGCGAACGCTTAATGCCTTGGCACCCGGCCTACTCGCGCAAGAAGCCGCCAAACTGAACGCACTGCTGGTGCACTACAGCACCGACTATGTCTTTGACGGCAGCGGTACCCGCGCCTGGCTGGAAACGGATGTCCCTGCACCCCTGAATGTGTATGGCCACAGCAAGCTGGAAGGCGAGCGCGCCATCCAGTCGGCCGGTGTAAATCACCTGATCTTCCGCACCAGCTGGGTTTACGCCGCACGCGGCGGCAACTTCGCCAAAACCATGCTGCGGCTGGCTCAGGAGCGTGAGCGGTTGACGGTGATTGACGATCAGTTTGGCGCGCCGACCGGTGCCGATTTGCTGGCAGACGTCACCGCGCACGCCATACGCCAGGTGCTGCAGCGTCCAGGCAATGCCGGTTTGTACCATCTGGTGGCTGGAGGTGAAACCACCTGGAATGGGTATGCAAAATACGTTCTAGCCCAGGCAAAACTTGCGCAGTCAGCTATGAAAATAGTAGCGAAAGAAGTTGCTGCCGTTCCTACCAGCGCGTTTCAGACTCCGGCCATACGGCCTCATAACTCCCGACTCGACACCAGCAAGCTGCAAACCACGTTTGGTTTGAGTCAGCCGCATTGGCAACACGGTGTGGCGCGTATGCTGGCTGAAACCCTATAAAAAATATGACCCAACGCAAAGGCATCATCCTCGCCGGAGGCTCCGGCACGCGGCTGCACCCGGCGACGCTGGCCATCAGTAAACAGTTACTGCCGGTGTATGACAAGCCGATGATTTACTACCCGCTCAGCACGCTAATGCTGGCGGGCATTCGCGAAGTGCTGATCATTAGCACGCCGCAAGATACGCCCCGCTTTGAACAGTTGCTGGGCGATGGCAGCCAGTGGGGCATGAAGCTTCAGTATGCGGTGCAGCCCAGTCCGGACGGCTTGGCGCAGGCCTTCATCATTGGAGAAGAATTCCTGGCGGGTGCGCCCAGTGCACTGGTACTGGGTGACAACATTTTTCATGGCCATGATTTTGCGCAGTTACTGGGCGGCGCCGACGCGCAGACCATGGGCGCAACTGTGTTCGCCTACCATGTGCGCGACGCAGAGCGCTACGGCGTGGTGGCGTTTGATGCGCAAGGCAAAGCCAGCAGCATCGAAGAAAAGCCCGTCAGGCCGAAAAGTAACTATGCCGTGACCGGCTTGTACTTCTATGACGGGCAAGTCGTTGAGATTGCCAAGTCCATCAAGCCCAGCGCACGCGGCGAGCTCGAGATCACCGCCGTCAATCAGATCTATCTGGAACAAGGCAAGCTGAACGTCAAAATCATGCAGCGCGGTTATGCATGGCTGGACACGGGCACGCACGAGAGCTTGCTGGAGGCCAGCCTCTTTATCTCAACACTGGAACACCGCCAGGGCTTGAAAGTAGCGTGCCCCGAAGAAATCTCGTGGCGCCAGAAGTGGATTACATCCGGCCAGGTCGAGCAACTGGCAAAACCGCTGGCGAAGAACGGCTACGGGCAATATCTGCTACGCCTGCTGAAAGAAGACGGAGCTCCACTTTGAAAGTAACGCCAACCGCCATTCCCGATGTACTCATCATCGAGCCCAAAGTGTTTGGAGATGAGCGTGGTTTCTTTTTTGAGAGCTTCAACCAGAAAACCTTCAACGAAGCCACCGGCCTTAACGTGCACTTCGTGCAAGACAACCACAGCCGTAGCGCCAAAGGCGTGCTGCGCGGACTTCACTACCAGCTTGAGCGACCTCAGGGCAAACTGGTTCGGGTCGTGCAGGGCGAGGTGTTCGACGTTGCGATCGATATCCGCAAATCTTCACCAACTTTCGGTCAGTGGATTGGGGAAGTGCTGTCTGCAGACAACAAGCGTCAGATGTGGGTGCCTGAAGGTTTTGCACACGGTTTTTTGACTCTCTCTGACACTGCGGATTTTATGTACAAGACAACCGATTACTATGCGCCCGCCCATGAACGCTGCATCGCCTGGAATGACCCGACGATCGGTATTAGGTGGCCCTCAAATTCGTCCCCTGATCTCTCGACAAAAGATGGCAAGGGTCTGCCGTTCACGTTGTCCGATGTCTTCAGTTGATCCGTGGGTGTGCTGGCCTGAACTTCACTGCCGGCGTGTTCTCTCGGAAAAGTAATATTCGACAGTTGGCGCAGGGTAGGCGGACAGAGGATGCACCGCTCGCCGTTTTCCGGAGTTTTAGGAGGGCTGCCCCTAACAAGCTTTCCCGAGCCAGAAAAGCTCTTGCAAGAACGGACGAATATTCGCATTTCAATGAATTAATAATGCATAGAAATGGGCTCATATTCATATGAGAGTGTTGACTTCCTAGGGGAGCGCCGGTATTCAATTCAAGAAGTAAATTTATGACGATAAAACACAAGAAAATTGATGTTGGCTGTGGATTAAACAAGTGCCATCCCGAAGCGCTGGGCATCGATATGGCTCCGGGTCCCGGAGTCGACATGGTTGGAGATGCGCTTGATATTCTACGCAGTTTTGATGATGGCTCCGTAGGGAGTATCTACTCAAGTCATTTTCTGGAACATCATGAAAATCCCGCAGCGATACTGAAGGAGATGATCCGTGTGTTAGCTCCCGAAGGAACCCTGGAATTGCGGGTGCCCCATTTTTCAGACCCCTGGTATCACTCGGATCCGACCCATCGACATCCATTTGGTTTGTATACTTTTGGGTATTATTTCAGAAATTCAATTTTCACCAGAAAGTTGCCAAGGTATTGCTTAATCGAATATGCATACCTGGAAAAGATCGAATTAAATTTCGGGTCTACGCGCCCCTTTTACGTACGACATGCATTTAAAAAACTGATTCAGTTTTTGGTTAATATTTGTGACTATACCCGAGAGCTCTACGAGGAAATGTTTTCGGGGGTACTGAAGTGCTCTGAGATCCACGTAGTTGTAAGAAAGGAGACGCGTAATTAGGAATTTTTCGCATCAACGGCGAGTAACCTTGATACGGGATCGAATTGAAATATTTTCTCGCCAGTAAAATTAGAGCTGTTCTGCCTGGCATCGCAACAGTAATTTCGAGATTCTCCCTCGGAGTTGTATTGGCAGCGTTGCCGCTTCTATTGGCGCACCTATATGGGAACGATTCTGCAAAGACAGTTGCCTTGGCAATTAATCTTTCAAGTTACAGTTCGTGGCTGGCATTGGGTGGGTATGCCACTGTGATGCGCGATTTCAGGCTGGCAGAAGATGAGTTCGAAAAATATAGGCTAGGCCATATTTACCGAAGACTTGCAGCTCTACAAACGGTCGGAGCATTTTTGCTTACCACCGCTATCGCGGCTACTTATCTCAAGATCGCAAAGCCAACCTACTTGGCCGATTCGATGGACCTGTTACTTGTCGGACTTGTATTTGGCGTTGTTGTTCAATGTTCCTCGTTTTGGTTGAATATTTCATTAGGCAGTAGTTATGCTAGGAACAACTTTGTTGGCATCGGCATCGGTGTGTCAGCGGTAAGAATATTAACCCTGGCCGTGGTCCTCGCTGGTTCATATATTTCAATGAGTTCCGAGTCAACTTTGTCTGCTGCTGCATTTTTTTGCGTTCTGGGTAGTTTGTTTTTGTGTGTTCGCTTCGGTTTCGCTGCAAACGTGCCTGATCAAGATACAAAATACGAGTTTGGAAGCTTGGTCCGTTTACTTTCAGAATCGACAATCTATTTCAAATGGAGTCTATTAGCTACCGCTGTTTTTGTGTTTCCAGTGACTGCCATTGCATCCGTAGAGCCAAGTATATTGCTGCCCGCAACCATAGCGTTCTTTTTGGTTGGGGCAAGTCAAAACGTCATCGCAGCATTGATTACTCCCCGGACGAATCGCCTGCAGGATGGGATTGGCGACCTGTCTGCTTTGAAAGCTTACTTTATTTTGACCGGCAAGACATCACTTATGGTAACTGGGGTGGCGTTTTTACTCGTGTGGTTACTGAATCCACTTTTAGATAAATACGTGGATTCTGGTAGACAACAAACATTTCTTACGATGACGCTTGTGCTGATTTTTGCAGCTGGTGTACGAGCGCTAACTTTGGCACCGACGCAGGCAGCAATCGCCTTAAGGAAGGAAAAGCTTGTAATGTTGTCCCCTCTTTTGGAGGCGGGCTCTTCGATTGTGGGTGTATCTGCTTGCTGGTTATTTAAGAGAGGCGATCTGATCATCTGGGTTTTTGTGCTTGCCGTGATGATTCGGGTCCTCGTTGCAGGCGCCCTGGAAACTGGGTTAATCGTCAGCCATTGGCGGTCGAAAGAGCGGCCGTGATCAATCGGATATTCCTTTTTTTAATGCTGGCTACTTTCTTTCTGACGGTCGTTTTCCCCAACTCCTTCAATGCTGCCGCCGCTGCATTCATGGTTTTGAGTTTTGTCGTAGCCTGTTCGCTAATTCAGTGGAGTCGTGCGCTGGCGAGATTAATGATCATGTACTTTGCCAGTGTGGCAATCACGTTGATGTACCTTGGAATCGGCGTGATGAATGGCGCGCCTGCGGTTGCCGCCATCCAGATATTGGTAACGTATGTATGTTCGCCGTTGATCTGGATTGTCACCCTGACTGCACTGCTCCAGAAAATGTCAGCAGAAAACCTTAAAGAATGGATGATAGTTCTGTCGTTTTTGGGGGTAGCGAGCGTTGCAATTTTCTTTTATTTATTTCTGAATTTCGGAGTGGATTCGGTATCATTTTTTATTGATGATCCAAATATCAATTTAAGAGATGGGTACTCCGCAGCTACAATGCATATCTATGGCTCCTTCATATTCTTAACAGGTGCTTTTTTTGCCGCTCCTGCCCTGGTTTCCGGGGTCGCAAAAAGGTATTTACTTCTCAGCTCTTTTGTTCTTGTAGCTATCACGTCTGGCAGATCGGCGCTGATCATTTCCATTTTTATCGGATCAACTATCGGCATGGTATTTCTGCCTGCTGCAAAGGCTTCTGGTGTAGTTCTTGCGAGAAATATCCACGGATCGATTCACTCATTGTTTAAAAAGATATTAATACTGGCTTTCATTGGTTTTGCTCTTGTGCTGGCAACTGACATTAATGTGAGTGTCATCGTTGGCGATTTTTTGGAGAAGCTGCTGTCAGGTGGTGGAGCGGAACGGACAGAGCAGGCCAATGCACTGCTGGCCAGCGTAAGAGAAAATTTGGGTTCAGGTGCCGGTCATGGGGTTGGCGTGCCTTACATTAGAAATGAGGATTATCCGTGGCGCTATGAGCTTGTTTGGGTGGCCACTCTTCATCGAGTAGGGCTTGTCGGGTCTCTCGTTTATGCTCTGCCGTTTGTCGTCGCCACTATGGCTTTCTTGAATCTTTGGCAAAGTAGGTTGCTGTCTGAAATGGACGTTTTTATGTTTGCCGGATTTGCTGCAGCGCTGGTGGCATCGAATACGAACCCATATATCGAGGCTTTTAGTTTTCAGTGGATGTATGTTCTTCCGGTGGTTTATTTTCTGATTGCCGTCAAAAGCAGGGTGAAAGTGGAGAATTCCTCGTCGGAGGCAAGTATCGCGTAGTAAGCGATTTCTACTCTATTTTTATCGTTTATATGTTTTTGACTTTCACTTCGCGTTGCTACAAGTGCTTATTAATTGTTAAAGGAATTTGATTGTCGTTTTTTTGGTTCAGCTATCAGCGGGAGATAAGAAAGAAGATGAGAGTTAATGTGCGTTATCGGATTGCTTGCATCTGAATGAACGGCTGAAGATGATCTCGGTTTTAATCTTGACGAAATATGGACGAATGGGGGCCTCGTCCAGATTGCGGTTTTTGCAGTATGTCCCTGATTTAGAGGAACATGATTTTTGCATAACAGTTCAGTCTTTGCTGCCCGATCAGTTGTTGCAGTCCCGATATATTCGGGGCAGTTATGGTTTTGGCTCCTTGTTATTGGCTTACGCTGCCCGGCTTGCAGCGATGCTGCGGCGCCGCCATTTTGATGTGGTGTGGATTGAGAAAGAGGCATTGCCTTGGGCTCCATTGTGGGTTGAACTGACTTTGTTAAGGGGAGTACCCTATGTGCTGGACTACGACGATGCGGTTTTTCACCAGTATGATCAACATCCTCGCGCATGGATTAGGTATTTTTACGGCAAGCGGCTAGATGGTCTGATGGCCAGCGCGGCCTTGGTCGTGGGCGGTAATAAATACCTTGCACAGCGTGCGCAGTATGCTGGTGCGCGTCGGATAGAAATAGTTCCTACCGTTATTGATTTGGATCGATATCCAAGCCCGCTTGCGATGCCTGTTACAAGAAACCAGTTGCGGGTTGTGTGGATAGGATCCCCATCGACCGCGCGTTATCTGCAGTTATTGCGTGGACCGCTGGTGGAACTGGCAAAGAAGGTGCCCTTCGTATTGCGTGTGATTGGTGCAGACGTGGAGGATATACCGGGCATGCGAATTGAAGTAGTTCCCTGGTCAGAAGAAACTGAGGTTGCAAGCATTGGCACGTGCGATATTGGGGTGATGCCGCTGCTAGATTCTTCGTGGGAGCGGGGTAAGTGCGGATACAAGCTTATTCAATATATGGCTTGCGGGCTACCGGTGGTGGCATCGGGTGTTGGGGTTAATACGGAAATTGTCCGGCAGGGCGTAAATGGCTATTTGGCTAATACCGACGATGAGTGGGCTGCCACACTGGGTAAATTATTGAAGGACCAGCAGCTGCGCGCCCAGATGGGGCGCGCGGGCAGGCTGATGGTCGAGCAGGCGTATTGCATTCAACAGACCGGACCGAAAATCGCCCGCCTTCTACGCGTTGCGTCATCAAGGGGTGAGGGTTGACCGGATTGAGGCTTTCAAAGGGCGCAGATGCGAAAAGGAAATTCTCAGTTTGTCGGAATTTCTTTGATGTCTGATCAGAATAACGCTGAATCGTCACGGGTTCGAATCTTGATCGCGACGACGGTACCGGAAACGCTCGCGACAATCCTCAAGAGCCAATTCCGATACTTGGCTGGCCATTTTCAAGTGGTTCTAGCAACCAGTCCCGGTGACACCTTCATTCAAGTAAAAAAGAATGAAGGTGTTGTAGTTCACCCAGTGCCCATGAGCAGGGGCATTAGTGTTCTGCGGGACCTCGTGTCTGTGTTTCGCATGGCGCGGGTGTTGGTAAGTGTCAAGCCCCGACTAGTGCATTCCTATACGCCCAAAGCCGGTTTGGTCGTCATGTTGGCTGCGTGGCTGTGTCGGGTGCCGGTGCGGGTACATACCTTTACCGGCCTCATTTTTCCAACGTCCCACGGGTTTCGAAAGAAGTTGTTGATCTGGGTCGATCGATTGATTTGCGCGTGCGCAACGCACGTCGTACCGGAGGGCCATGGTGTCAAGACAGACCTTGAGACTTTTCGCATCACCCGAAAACCTTTGCATGTGATTGGCTTTGGAAACATTGCCGGGGTGGATACAGATTATTTTTCTGCGGCAGCGCCCGATATTGGTGAGGCTGCTTTGGCGCTCAGGCGAGAGCTGCTTATTCGTCCAGAAGATTTTTTGTTCTGTTTTGTTGGGCGACTCAATAGAGACAAAGGTCTTTCAGAATTGACGCAGGCGTTTGGCCTCATGCCTTCGACAGCTCATTTGCTCCTGGTTGGCGGCCTGGATCAGACTGCCCCGATCGATGCAGCAACTTTGTTGGCCATCGAGTCCCACCCGCGGATACATCAGTTAGGATTTCTGGACGACATCCGGGCCGCGTTGCAAGCGGCTGACGTGCTGGTACTTCCCAGCTACCGCGAAGGTTTCCCCAATGCAGTGTTGCAAGCGGGGTCGATGGGCTTGCCCGTCATCGCCACTGACATCAATGGGTGTAACGAGGTCATTGAGCCTGGGCGTAACGGGTGGCTGGTGGTACCGCGTGATGTTGGATCATTGCACGCGGCAATGCGCCAAGCCCTTGATGTTCCGGTGAGCACACGCGACGAGATGGGTCGTCAGGCCAGAGCGGTAGTTCAACAACGGTTTGAGCGACACGAGCATTGGGAGCGTATGTTAAAGTTTTATCAAGAGTTGCTGTACTCTGATCAAAAGGTTAAAGAGTGAAAGAAACTATTCTTGTAACCGGCGGGGCAGGTTATATAGGCTCGCATGCTACGTTGGCATTGCTTGAAGGCGGAAATGACGTAGTTGTGCTGGATAACTTGTCCAATGGTTCATTTGAATCTTTGCGCAGGGTGGCAAGATTAGCTAATCGTACTCCTCAATTTGTGCGAGGAGATATTCGGGATGCGAACATGCTGAAGCAGACCTTCGCAGCGCATCCGATAGCCGCCGTCTTGCATTTTGCTGGGCTCAAGTCGGTTGGTGAGAGTATGCGGCAACCGTTAAGTTATTACCAAAATAACGTGGTGGGGACGGTTCAATTATGCCAAGCTATGGCCGAGGCAAACGTGCGTCGGCTGGTGTTCAGTTCTTCAGCAACCGTGTACGGCGAGCCAGTTCAAATGCCAGTTCGCGAGGATTTTCCTACTGCTGCCCCTACCAACCCGTACGGACGCTCCAAATTAATTGTGGAAGAGTTTCTACGAGACTTGGCCCAGTCCGATCCCCGATGGGGGATTGCTTTGCTGCGGTATTTCAATCCCGTCGGCGCACACCCCAGTGGGCAAATCGGTGAAGACCCTAATGGCATTCCCAACAACCTGCTTCCTTACATCAGTCAGGTGGCGGTAGGAAAACTGAAGGGCGTAGCTGTGTTCGGCGATGATTACCCCACGCGCGATGGCACGGGAGTGCGCGACTACATTCATGTAGTCGACCTGGTCAATGGTCATATCAGTGCACTAGATGCCATTGCTGACAGACCTAGGCTTGATGTCTGGAATCTCGGTACTGGCAGCGGACATAGTGTGCTGGAGATGATTCATGCCTTCGAAAGAGCGAGCGGACGAGAGATTCCCTATGAAGTTGTGCCCCGTCGTCCCGGAGATATTGCCGAATGTTGGGCCGATCCGTCCAAAGCGCTGAGGGAACTGGGTTGGAAGGCAGAACGGGACCTCGTTGAGATGATGGCCGACACCTGGCGGTGGCAGTCCAACAATGCAGAAGGGTACCGTCCCTATGCTAATGCGGAAGGCGGTAGTGCTTGCACTTGATACATGAAACGCCTTTTTGACATTTTTTTATCCTCTCTATGCTTGCTGCTATTGGGTATCCCGCTATTATTTTTGATATGGTTAGTCCGTCGCAATTTGGGGAGTCCGGTATTCTTTAGACAGGTTCGGCCGGGTTCGCATGCGCGACCTTTCCAGATGATCAAATTTAGAACCATGACAGACGGACGCGGACCCAGCGGACAGTTATTGCCGGATTCAGATCGTCTCACGTCATTTGGTCGCTTTTTGCGCTCCAGCAGCCTGGACGAACTTCCCGAGTTGTGGAACGTCCTGAAGGGTGACATGAGTCTGGTCGGACCTCGGCCGCTGCTCATGGAGTATTTACCGCTGTATTCGCCGGAGCAGGCTCGTCGCCACGAAGTGCGCCCTGGTATCACCGGCTGGGCGCAGGTCAATGGTCGTAATGCGTTGAGCTGGGAGGAGAAGTTCAAACTTGATGTCTGGTATGTGGACCATCACTCCCTCTGGCTCGATATCAAAATTTTGTGGCTTACCGTGCGCAAGGTGCTGGTGCGCGAGGGTATTAGTGGCGAGGGAGAGGCGACGATGAGTAAATTTACAGGGGGCAGGCCGTGAAGCAACTGGCCTTGTTGGGCGCCAGTGGCCACGGCAAGGTAGTGGCTGATGCCGCGCTCGCGTCAGGCTGGCAAAGCGTGTCTTTCTTCGATGATGCATGGCCAAGTGTTTCTGCAAACGGCCATTGGCCCATATGTGGCAACACGGAAACCCTGCTGGAGCGGTTGCAAGAGTTTGATGGGATTCTCGTCACGATTGGCAATTGCACCGTGCGCTGGCAAAAACAGCAGGCGCTGCAGACTGCGGGTGCTCAGATGGTAACGGTGGTGCATCCCCGCGCCTGTGTAAGTCAGTTTGCCCGGCTTGGTTTGGGCACGGTGGTGATGGCCGGTGCGATCGTTAATGTGGATGCCGTGGTCGGTGAGGCAAACATCATCAATACCGGTGCTACGGTCGATCATGACTGCACCCTTGAGCATGCCGTGCATATCAGTCCTGGAGCGCACCTGTCGGGCAACGTATCCGTCGGGGCCTGCAGTTGGGTCGGTGTGGGCGCGGTCGTGCGACATGGAGGACGCATTGGCGCGGGCGCGGTGGTGGGTGCCGGCGCGGTGGTGGTCAAGCCGGTGCTCGATGGATTGACGGTGGTTGGAAATCCGGCACAGGCGCTGGCGTCGCGCGCCCAATGAAACTCTTTCGGAAAATACGATGCTGAACACTTCCTTTTCTTCCTGGCCCAGTTTCACTGCCGAAGAGGCTGCTGCCGCGCATGAGGTGCTGCTATCCAACAAAGTCAATTACTGGACGGGCACTGAGTGCCGCGAGTTTGAAAAAGAGTTTGCTGTCTGGTGTGGAACCCGTTACGCGGTTGCGTTGAGTAACGGCACATTGGCTCTGGATGTGGCGCTTAAAGCGTTGGGTATTGGCCCCGGCGACGAGGTGATCGTGACGCCGCGTACCTTCATCGCCAGTGTGTCTTGTGTGGTGAACGCCGGTGCTACGCCGGTGTTTGCCGATGTAGACGCAGATAGCGGCAACCTGTCTGGCGACACCATCGCCAGGGTGATCACGCCTGCTACCCGTGCCGTTATCTGCGTGCATCTCGCCGGCTGGCCCTGCGACATGGATCCCATCATGGCGCTGGCTGAAACACATGGTTTCAAGGTGATTGAAGACTGCGCCCAGGCGCATGGGGCGCGCTACAAAAACAGGAGCGTTGGATCCATAGGTCATGTGGGCGCGTGGTCGTTCTGCCAGGACAAAATCATGAGTACTGGCGGTGAGGGTGGCATGGTCACGACAAATGACGAAACCCTTTGGCGCGCCATGTGGTCTTTCAAGGACCACGGCAAGAGCTATGAGGCGGTCTACGAGCGCCAGCACCCACCGGGCTTCCGCTGGCTACATGAAAGCTTTGGTACCAACTGGCGCATGCTGGAAATTCAGGCTGCAATTGGCCGTATTCAATTGCGCCGCATGACGGCGTGGACGGCGAAGCGTACGGCCAATGCAGAGGCTATCTGGGCGGTATGCCGCGCACATGCCGCTGTGCGCGTGCCCTTGTTCGGCTGCAACCGCAGCCAGTGCACCGCAGGCTGTGCCGCTCGCAGTGGCTGCGCGCATGCGCACTACAAGTGCTATGTATATGTTCAGCCTGACCAATTGAATGAGGGCTGGAACCGTGACCGTATTGTCGGCGAGGTCAACAAGCAAGGGGTGCCGTGTTTTCAGGGCACCTGCTCTGAGGTCTATCTTGAAAAGGCTTTCGATGGCACGGGATGGCGACCACCTGCTCCGTTGGCTGTGGCCAAGAAACTGGGCGAAACATCGCTGATGTTCCTGGTTCATCCCACGCTGACCGATGCAGAGGTATCGAAGACATGTCAGGTGGTTGACGCTGTGTTGCGGCAGGCGTCTCGTCATTGATAAGCGTGACACCTTCTTTTCTTTCTACCTACCGGCGTGACCTTTGATCAATCGAATTGGATTTCGCGCGGGTGTTGCCTGCCTCGCTGCCCTTTCCGCAGGTTTGTCAGTTGCCATCATTAGCATTAGCAAACTAGTACTGGTGGTTAGCGCCCTCGTTGTTCTGCTAAAAGGCGAGCAGCAGTTGACGGGCAAATCTGCGTTGCAGGGCTTGTGGACCCCCCGACTGGTGCTGTGGATCCTGCTGGCATTCTCTTTAAGCCTCTTCTGGACATCGGCGCCCCTATCAAACGCCTTGGGCGCGATGGGCAAATACGGAAAGCTGCTGGTGATTCCGGCCTTTCTGGTGATGATTCGCACGCAGCGCGAAGCAATGTGGGTGCTGTCTGCCTTTCTGGCCGGGCAGATATTTCTCATTGGGAGTTCCTGGCTGCTCTATTTTCATGTCCCGTTGATCTGGGCAACTTCAAATATGGCAACAAGCCGTTATGCCGTGTTTTCAAGTTATCTGGATCAAGGCATCATGAGTGGAACCGTCGCGGCCCTGTTCTGGCATTTGCGCACGTTGGCACCGAGCCGGTTCCTGCGATTTGTCGCTGTTGGATTGTCATTACTGGCCTTGGGGGGAGTATTTGTAGTTTTTGTGGGTCGGTCCGGTTATCTGGTTGGAGTCGCCATGGTGTCGCTGGCTTTTTTGTGGGCGCTGCCGAGACGTTATCGCTTCGCAGCGATGGTCATGCCTCCGCTGGTTATCGTGTTATCTGTTCTTACTTTCGAAAACGTGGCGCAGCGGTTCGCCTTTACCAAAGCAGAAATCTCCGCTTATTCGGCGGGCAGTGGGTCTGCCACGTCGACAGATAACCGGCTGGACTTCTGGCGTGGCTCTGTAGAGGCCATTGTTCAAAAACCGTTCACAGGCGCAGGGGTGGGCAGCTGGACCACTGAATACAACCGGATCGAGGCGTTGAAGCATCCTGGTCACAAAGATTTAAATCCAGGTGGTAATCCGCATCAGGAGTTTTTGTTGTGGGGCGTACAACTCGGTGTGGGAGGTATCGTGCTGTTACTGGCATTTTTAAGCGCCGTAGTGCTGGATTTCTTCAAAATGGATCCGCCAGTAGCAAGAGCTGGTCAATCAGTGGTGGTGGCGTTGGCCGTGTCATGCCTTTTTAATTCATCGATTTTCGACGCCTACATCGGCGATTTCTTTTGTCTGTCAATTGGTGTGTTGTTAGCATATGGCGTCAGGACTCGCCAGAACCTGCCGACTCCCCCAAACTCTATCGCCCCAAACTCTATTCCTCAAACCTGAAAGGCCAGCAAAAGCTTTCAATGAGCTCTTGAATACCTCGAAAATGCCTCTCATCAAATCAGCCGCGCCCTTGCTTGCGCTACCGCGTCCAGCAAAGCGCCTGGTAGTGGTAGCGCTCGATATCGTTCTGGCGCTTGTATCGGTTTGGGTTGCTTTCTACTTGCGGCTTGACCAAACCGGCCCGCCCGTCCTGGAACAAAAATACGTCTATCTGCTGGCGCCGTTGTTGGCGATTCCGATATTCGTTCGCCTCGGCCTTTACCGCGCAATCTTCCGTTATACCGGCATGGCCGCTTTGGCTGCCACCACCAAGGCCGTAGCACTGTATACCGTGCTGTTCTTTGGCGCCTTGCTGCTTCTGAAATGGGACGGCGTTCCACGCAGTGCCGGGTTGATACAACCGCTTTTATTCCTGCTGTTGGTCGGTGGCAGCCGGGCGCTGGCGCGGTTTTGGCTGGCTGGTTGGGCTGCAAAGGCAAAACATGCGGAAGGGCGACTTTTGATCTATGGTGCTGGCGATGCGGGCGTGCAGACAGCGTCAGCCCTGGGAATAGGACGCCGTTTTGTGCTGCTTGGCTTCATTGATGACGACGCGAGGAAGGTCGGCCGCAGTATCAACGGCGTGAATATCATGGCTTCAGACGATGTGGCCGATGCGGTGGAGCGCCTGGGTGTTACTGACATTTTGCTGGCCATGCCGTCGCTGGAGCGGGAGCAGCGCAACCGGATCATCTCGCAACTCGGGAGCTTGCCCGTTCATGTGCGAACCCTGCCAGCCATGGTCGATCTGGCCTCGGGCAAGGTCGCGATTCAGGATTTCCAGGAGCTCGACGCCGAAGACCTGTTGGGTCGGGAGCCGGTGCCCCCCGACCGGGCCTTGCTCGCGCGCAACCTGTCGCACCGGGTGGTGCTGGTCACCGGTGCCGGAGGCAGCATAGGCGGCGAACTTTGCCGGCAGATCATCCGGCAGCAGCCGAGCCGCCTGATTCTTGTCGAACATAACGAGTTCGGGCTCTATACCATTCACGCGCAGTTACTCGGGCTGTGCGCCGAGCATGAACTGACGGTCGACGTCATTCCGCTGCTGGCCAGTGTGGGTAATTTTGGTCGCCTTCGCGAGATTTGTCAGCTATACAAGCCCGCTACCGTTTACCACGCAGCGGCCTACAAGCACGTCCCTCTGGTAGAGAGTAACCCGAGCGAAGGCGTTTTAAATAATGTCTTCGGCACGCTGAACATGGCCCGTGCGGCGATGGAAAGCGGGGCTGCCAACTTTGTACTGGTGTCGACCGACAAGGCTGTGCGCCCTACGAACGTCATGGGCGCGACGAAGCGCATGGCCGAGCTGGTGTTGCAGGCGTTGGCAGACAACAAATCCTTGCGCTTCCATTTGCCCGACGGCACTTACAGCGCGGAAGTTCATAACAACACGGTTTTCGCCATGGTGCGTTTTGGCAATGTGCTTGACAGCAGCGGCAGCGTGGTGCCGCTTTTTCGCAAGCAACTGTTGGCTGGAGGGCCGCTAACCGTGACCCACGAGGAAGTAACCCGCTATTTCATGACCATTCCCGAGGCGGCCCAGCTGGTTTTGCAGGCGGGCGCGATGGCAAAAGGTGGCGATGTGTTCGTACTCGACATGGGGCAGCCGGTGAAAATTATGGATTTGGCGCGGCGTATGGTCCGGCTGGCCGGCATGACGCTGAAGGATGAATCCAATCCCCAGGGCGATATTGAAATTACCATTACCGGACTTCGCCCAGGTGAAAAACTGTACGAGGAGCTGTTGATTGGCGACAACCCTGAACCCACCGTCCACGAGCGCATCATGAAGGCGCGCGAAGCATTTCTGCCTTGGCGGGAGCTGTCGCCGGTGCTGGTTGAAATGCGGCAGGCGGCCATACAAAGCAATGGCGTGGTTATTCGGGCAATCCTGATGGATCTGGTTCACGGCTACCAACCCAGCGAGCTTGAATGGTCGTCAAGGCCGGCGCTGATCTGAACGGTAGGGTGCTGTCTGGCCAGACTGTTGCAAATGATTTTGGAGTAAGTATGAGAAAGAAAGTTATTGCGGTTGTTGTGGCTGTGGCCTTTGGCGCCGGCGTGGGTGCCTTATTGGGCTATGGCCCCTTGCTTAAATACAAGACAGAGGGCGTGCTCAGCATGGAGATGGGCACTGCAGAATACAAACGCTTTGCCGAGCTGGCCAATGACACGACCACCGTCAGTCAATATATGACGGTAGCCCCACCGCCGGAAGTAAAAAGCGAGAATTTGAATCGTCTGGTCCGCGACGTCGCCCGGGGGGATTGGCACAAGCCTGTGCCTAAAGTGAGCCGGGCCGATGCGAAGGAGTTGCCCGACATATTGCTTCAGCTGGAGCAGGAGCGAGAAAAAAATACGGAGCGCGAGCGGGATCGTGACCTGAACAGAGGTCGGGAAGCGGAACGCAAGCCGCCTGTTACGGTTTACCTCGGCCTGCGTTTGACCTACACAGCCGCAGAGCCCCAGCAAGTTGCTCAGGTAGCAAGCTGGTTGGGCGATTATTTCAAGGACGTAGCCACGCGAGAGGCCGTACGCGAACAGGTGTCGCGCTGGACAGCCGACAACCGGCAGTTTTCGGACCGTGCACTGGAGCGCAAACTGAAGTTTGAATTTGATATTCAGCAGGCGCAGAAACGCGCGACGGCACTGAAAGCTATCGTCGCTGCTTATCCGGATGCCGCACGGCGCGATTCGCAGCAGGTGGTTGACGTTCGCAAGGACAACGAGAAATTCATGTCACCGATGTCGCAGCTGGTGGGGGCCGAGTCCGAGATTATTGATATTCGCGAGCGTCTTCAGAAACTGGACCGCGAAATTGAGCAACAGTCGTTTGTGAAGTCGCTGGTACTCGAAGCTGAAGCCGCTGCCAATAAAGCCCAAAGCGGGAGTGACAGCGTGCGCCAGCTCTCAGGCGTGATCACCGAAACCAGCAAAAAGGTCAAGACTGAGGCCGAACGTGAAAAGCTGCTGTCGCTGGCCGCGGACTTGTCGCAAATCAGTGCGCGTTTTTTGTCGCAGGCGCAATTTGTCGCCAAACCGTCGGTGCCATCCCAGCCTGAACGCCCGACACCTCGCATGGTGATTGTTTTGGGGGGATTGCTGGCCGGCTTTCTGGCTGCTGTGTTTCTATGGCGCAGATTACTTATCCGGTTACTTTGGCGTGATGAGGATGAGAAAACCTGAGGCTTTTGCGGCAGCGCTGTTTGGCAGATATTCTGCCAGGCCCCTTTAGTTGCAATAAATTTTGCGTGAGTTGACTTTTAAGGTCTAATCCATCCCTGTGTAGAGATTAAAAATCTTCTTGAATAGGTTTTGTTGTTGGTTTTCATTGAAAGGAATATATCTTGAGTAATCTTATTGATATCCAGAGCCAGATCCAGAAACTGCAAAAGCAGGCGGCTGACATCAAGAGCCGGGAATTTGACAAAACTGTTGAAGACATTCGCGCCAAAATGGAAGCGTTTGGCATCACCACCAAAGACTTGCAAACGGTGAAACGTGGTGCCCGGGGTGCCAAAGGGAAGAAGGCGATCGCTGGCAGAAAGCCAGCTGGCAAGGCCGCATCTAAAGCCGCGGGCAGTACCGTGGCGGCCAAATACCACGGCCCCAATGGAGAAACCTGGACAGGTCGCGGCCTTACGCCCCGCTGGCTGAAGTCGCTCCTGGAGCAGGGGCGCACCAAGGAAGATTTCGCGATCAAGCCCTGAACGCCACAAACCCTGCGAGTTATTGAATTTGATAGCCGCCCGCTCGGCCCATCTTCCACCATGACCAACCTCATTTCCTCCGACCCTGATACCTCCCATCTCGGCCCGCGCGACAAGGCAGAAATCCTTGCGCAGGCGCTGCCGTACATCCGCAAGTTTCATGGCAAAACCATGGTCATCAAGTACGGTGGCAATGCCATGACTGATCCGGCGCTGCAGGCGGACTTTGCCGAAGATGTGGTGCTGCTCAAGCTGGTGGGCATGAACCCGGTCGTGGTGCACGGCGGCGGCCCGCAGATTGAAACGGCGCTAAACCGACTGGGCAAAAAGGGCCAGTTCATCCAGGGGATGCGGGTGACGGACGATGAAACCATGGAGGTCGTTGAATGGGTGCTGGCCGGCCAGGTTCAGCAAGACATCGTTGGCCTGATCAACCAGGCCGGCGGCAAAGCGGTCGGGCTGACGGGGCGCGATGGCGGCATGATCCGCGCGCAGAAGCTGAAGATGCTTGATCGCGATGACCCGAGCCGCGAGCACGATATTGGCTACGTCGGCGAGATTGTCAGCATCGACCCCAGCGTGGTCAAGGCGCTACAGGACGACGCTTTCATTCCCGTCATCAGCCCGATCGGCTTCGGCGAGCACAACGAGAGCTACAACATCAACGCCGATGTGGTGGCGGGCAAACTCGCCACCGTGCTGAAAGCCGAAAAGCTGCTGCTGCTGACGAATACGCCCGGCGTTTTGAACAAGGCGGGCGAGCTGTTGACCAATCTGTCTGCGCGCGAAATCGATGAACTGTTTGCCGACGGCACGATATCAGGCGGCATGTTGCCCAAAATCGAAGGCGCACTGGATGCCGCCAAGAGCGGCGTTAATTCGGTTCATATCATCGACGGGCGCGTGCCGCACGCCCTGCTGCTGGAAATTCTGACCGAGCAGGCGTTTGGGACAATGATCCGCTCGCACTGAGCTTGCCAAACGCGGGTGTGCTTCACGCCTCGCCACAAGTCGTTTCCAGAGCCAAATCGGCCTGTAGACCAGACAAAACCTGCGTTGACAGCTATCAATATAATAGCGAAACCGTCTAAATGGGTACTCGTTTGTCTCGGCTGCCTGCGTTCAGGAAATTCTCACGCCCCTGGCTTGCGTGCATTGATCGCGGCCTGCAATCAGAACATATGCGTGGCCGACAGCTCCCGCCAGCACTGCTTCGCCGCACACTGAGCCGCACACTGCCAGCCAGCTTCTGGCCGCTGCCCATTGCCGACGAAATCGCCAGGGTGCATGATTCGCCAACGGACTCCGGTTTTGCTCTGGGGGGATAACTGACTTTTGATCTTTTGATCAATAACCGGTGGTTTTCTGCCGTGTCATGGCACTTCGCAGTGCGAAATGTAACTGTTGCGGCTGCGCGCCACTGAGGAAAACCTGTAGGCGTCGAGTGTCCGTATCTCCGCAGCACCGTGAGAGAATGAATTGCAACGAATATCGCTTTTTTGAAACATTCATAAACATAACTAAAAATACTGCCATGCCCGACCTTGCGACCGACCCCGAACTCAGCTTGCAGTCGACAAACGCTACTTCCGGGCACGTGGTGCGAAAGCGACCCAAGCCGGGTGAGCGTCGGGTGCAGATTCTTGAGGCCCTGGCCACGATGCTCGAAAAGCCGGGCGCCGAACGCATCACCACTTCTGCACTGGCCGCCAGGCTCGAAGTCAGCGAAGCCGCGCTGTACCGTCATTTCGCCAGCAAGGCGCAAATGTTCGAAGGGCTGATCGAATTCATCGAGCAAAGCGTTTTTAGCCTCGTCAACCAGATCACCGAACGCGAGACGGACCACGTCGTCCGCACCCGCAAACTGATGGTCATGGTGCTGCAGTTTGGCGAAAAGAACCCCGGCATGACGCGTGTCATGGTCGGCGACGCATTGGTCTTCGAAAACGACCGCCTGCAAGAACGCATGAACCAGTTTTTTGACAAGCTCGAATCCGGTTTCAAGCAAAGCCTGCGAGACGCAGCAGCTGCCAGCGGCGCGGCAACCCCCTCGGTCGACGCGCAGGTGCAAGCCTCGGTGCTGGTGTCGTTCATGGTCGGGCGTCTGCAGCGTTTTGCACGGTCGGGTTTCAAGCGCCTGCCTTCAGAGCACCTCGAAGCGAGCCTGACCACGCTATTAGGCTGACCGTCGTTGCCCGGTCCCTAGCCCGCCAAAAAGGGCACTATTCTTCACCCAGCGGGGGCCGCGGATCGGGCTCCGCCCGGCCGCAGGCGCCGTCCCCTGGAAGGGGAGGGGACGCTACACACAGTGAGCGTCAGCAGGGGTGAACCAATCCACCAGCAGGGGCCGCGGATCGGGCTCCGCCCGGCCGCAGGCGCTGTCCCCTGGAAGGGGAGGGGACGACGCGCGGTGTGAGCGTCAGCAGGGGTGAACCTATTCACCAGCTCCACAGCGTCCCGTCATGCGCCAGCCGGTTCACCGGCAAAAAGGCGCGCTGATACGGGTATTTCGCCGCCAGCTTCTCGTCAATCGCCACCCCATGACCCACCGCCTCGCCGCAATGCATGAAGCCTTTGTCGAAGCTGTAGGCATGCGGAAACACCGCGTCGGTCTCCTCGGTGTGCCGCATGTATTCCTGTACGCCGAAGTTCGGCACCCAGGTGTCGAAATGCAGCGCGGCGCCCATGCACACCGGTGACAAATCCGTCGCACCGTGGCAGCCCGTTCGCACCTGGTACATCGCCGCAAAGTCAGCAATTCGCCGCAGATGCGTGATGCCGCCGGCATGGACCACCGTCGCGCGGATGTAGTCGATCAGCTGGTGCTGGATCAAATCCTTGCAGTCCCAGAGCGAATTGAAAATCTCGCCGACGGCCAGTGGCGTGGTGGTGTGCTGTCGGATGAGCTTGAACGCTTCCTGGTTTTCGGCGGGCGTAGCGTCTTCCATCCAGAAGAGGTGATGCGGCTCCAGCGACTTGCCCAGCCGCGCCGCTTCGATCGGCGTCAGGCGGTGGTGCACGTCATGCAGCAGATGCACATCGGGCCCGACGGCGTTGCGCACCGCTTCAAACAGTTTAGGCGTGTGCAGCAAATATTTTTCACTGCTCCAGTCATGCTCGCTCGGCAGATCGGCATCGGCCGGTTCGTAGAACAGTGTGCCCTTGCCCACGCCATAAACCTTCTCCAGCCCAGGCACGCCGCTTTGCGCGCGAATGGCCTGGTAACCCATAGCCTGGTAGCGCAGCACTTCGTCAACCGTTTGCGCGATGTCTTTGCCGTTCGCATGGCCGTAGACCATCACGCCGGTACGGCTGCGCCCGCCCAGCAGCTGGTAAAGCGGCAGGTTCGCGGCCTTGGCCTTGATGTCCCACAGCGCCGTGTCGACCGCCGCAATCGCGCTCATGGTCACCGGCCCGCGCCGCCAGTACGCGCCCTCGTACAGGTACTGCCAGATGTCCTCGATCTGGTGCGCGTCACGGCCGATCAAACACGGAATGACATGGTCGGTGAGATAGCTCGCCACCGCCAGCTCGCGGCCATTGAGCGTGGCGTCGCCGATACCGGTCAGGCCCTCATCGGTTTCGATTTTCAGCGTGACAAAGTTGCGGCCGGGGCTGCAGACGATGACGCGGGCGCTGGTGATTTTCATGGTGGGTTTTCCGAATTGAGTTGGGCCAGCGTACGTAGCATGCCGAGTGCATTGATCTGTGCCAGCCAGTGCGTGACGCGGGCCAGCCACGCCGCATCACTCGGCAAGGCATTGCCCCAGATGGCCGTCAGCGTGCCCAGCGCCTGTACCGTGGCCGCAGCATCACCCGGGTGCGTAAGGGCTACTGCATGAAGCTCGTCGGCTATGGGGTCGTTCATGACGTAGCGCTGGCCGTTCTCGTCAGCGCCCTGCAGATAACGCATCCACGCCGCAGCCGCAAAGGCCAGCCGCTCGATCGGCAGGCCGCTGCCCAAAGCGCCGAGCACCGAAGGCGGCCAGCGCTGTGGAATCTTCTGTGATGAATCGGTGGCGATCTGGTGCACGCTGTGTTGCAGCGCCGGGTTCGCAAAGCGCTGCAGCAGCGCATCGCGGTAAGCGTGCCAGTCGGGGCGGTTGAGTTGCGGGCCGACTTCGTGCGTCATCAGGCCGTGGATGAATTGATGCACGGCGGGCTGGTTGACGCAGTCACTGATCACCGGCCAACCCGCCACCGCGCCGATGCAGGCCATCGCGGTATGGCTGCCATTGAGCATGCGCAGCTTGGCTTCTTCAAACGGCGTCACGTCATCGACGACCGTAACGCCCGCAGAGGCCAGCACATCGCCGTCGGCGTCGTCAACGAAGCGCCGCTCGATGACCCATTCCCAAAATGCTTCGGTACCCAGCGCTGCGTGGTCTTCAACACCCAGCGCTGCGGCGGCAGCGGCGAGTCGTTCGGCAGTCGCCGCCGGAACAATGCGGTCCACCATGCTGTTCGGAAAGGCGCAGCGGGTGTGGATCCAGTCTGCCAGCACCGGATTGACCGTTTGCGCTGCGTCCACACACAGCGCCTGCAGCCGGCGGCCGTTGTTGGACAGGTTGTCGCACGACGCGATGGTCAGCCCGCCCAGGCCGGCCGCGTACCGTGCCGCCAGCCCCTGCACCAGCAGATCGACCAGAGCCGGGCCGTAACCCTTTTCAGTCACGGTCAGCGTGACCCAGCGCGTGCCGGGTGCCGCCAGCGCGGCAACGACCTGTGCCGGTTCGCGCGCCGCCACGCAGGTCTGCCAGATGGCCCCGCTTACCTGCCAGTGCACACCCGCGGCGTTGGCGATCTGCACGGCATACAAACCCTCTTGCGCCGCCAGCGCCTCGGCCACCGCCGGGTTGCGCATCGACACGCCCAGCACGCCCCAGCGCACGTCGCCGCGCTGCAGCAGGGCGTCGAACACAAGCGCCTGGTGCGCGCGGTGAAAGGCGCCGAGGCCGAGGTGTACGACGCCGATCGTGCCGCTGCGTGCGTAGCCGGGAACGGCAACCCCGCGCGCGGCCACGGCGTTCAACGCGTCGATACTGAGCAAGGTTTGTGACACGGGCGGCCTAATCAAACTGCAGCCCACCGTTCAAATCCAGCACCTCGCCGGTGATAAAACCACTCATCGGGTGCGCCAGAAACAGCACGCAGTGCGCGAATTCTTCCAGCTCGCAAAAGCGGCCAACTGGAATTTTTTTCCGCAGTTCTTCCTGCCGCTCGGCGCTGACCTGCCCGGTCAGCATCTGGGTCTTGACGAAGGTCGGCGCAAGCGCATTGCAGGTCACGCCAAAGGGAGCGTATTCGCGCGCAAAACTGAAGGTCAGCGAAATGATGCCGCCCTTGCTGGCGGCATAGGCCGGCAGCGGCGACAGCCCACCTGTTTTTGCGCCGTAGGAAGACACGTTGACGATGCGACCAAAGCCGCGCGCCTTCATGCCGGGCGCCACGCGCTGGCTGACAAAAAACGTACCGTCCAGATTCACACGCAGCGTCTTGTGCCACAGCTCGGGCGTGGTTTCTTCGCAGTTGGCGTATTGCAAAAAGCCGGCATTGTTCACGCACACGTCGATGCGGCCGAAGCGGGCTTCAATCGCCTCGCAGGCAGCATGCACCTGCGCCCGGTCGCTCACGTCCATGGTGAAGCAGGCCAGGCGCTTACCGTGCTGGGCGAGCTCGCTGGCAACCCGCTCGGTGCTGAGGTCGGTTGCAGCCACGCGATAGCCGGCTTCAAGCAGCGCGCTCACCGTAGCCAGGCCCATGCCCGCATTGGCGCCGGTGACGAGTGCGACCTGGTCTTTGATCAAAACAGTCATTTTGGCCAGTTTCAGGAGTTTTTCGAGAGTATTAGGCCCCTAGCCCAGGTATTGCTTGCGCGAGTAGCTATTCATTTAATAGCAATCAAATGTGATCAATGCGGTAAAGCTACCCCGAACTTACGGCCCGCCGCAACAATCTCGGCCCAGGTTTGCGCATCGATCTCGATGCCGTCCTTCTCGCGCTGCCTGCGCGCGGCGCGCTCGGGGTCGCCAGCAATCTGCACCGCGTCAACCCCGGGCGCGGTTGGGCCGGACTGAAGCCAGTCCACAAACGCGCGGGCCTCCGTTTCGAAAGCGGCCTGCGTACCCAGCCGCACCGGGTCGATCAAAATCGTCAGCATGCCGTTGACCACGGCGCGCACGGAAGGATCAGTCGGTTTATGCCAGGTGCCGCTGCCGGTCAACGCACCGCCCAGCAGTTCGCACGCGACGGCCATGCCATAGCCCTTGTGCTCGCCAAAAGCCATCAGAGCGCCAAAAAGACCATTGCCTTGCGGCACCACGACAACCCCCGGATTGGTGGTGGGGTGACCATATTCGTCAATCAGCGTGCCGGGTTCGACTTGCACGCCCTTGTTGTAGGCCACGCGCATCTTGCCCTGCGCCACGCGGCTGGTGGCAAAGTCGAGAACAAATGGATCGCCGCCCTTGAGCGGAATGCCAATGCAGCAGGGATTGGTGCCGAAGCGCCCGTCAGCCCCGCCAAACGGAGCCACCACGGGGCGCGACAGCACATTGACAAAATGCAGCGACACCAGGCCTTCGGCCACCGCCATCTCGGCAAAGTGACCGATGCGGCCCAGGTGGTGCGCGTTGGCCAGCGTCATGATGCAGCTGCCGTGGGTTTTGGCGCGGGCAATGCCCAGCGTCATGGCCTGCTCGCCCACGATCTGGCCGTAGCCGCGCCGGCCATCGAGCGTGAGCAGGGTGCCGATATCGAGCACGACCTGCAGGCTGCTGTTCGGCTTGAGGCCGCCCTCCAGCACCGCATCCACATAGCGCGGCAGCATGCCCACGCCATGCGAGTCGTGGCCGCTCAGGTTGGCCATCACCAGGTTGGCAGCAACGGTTTCCGCTTCCTGCGCAGTGCTGCCGGCTGCTATTAAAACAGTAGCTACTTGCGCACGTAATTCGCGGGCTGGAATGGTTTTTTGCATAAAACTACATCACCGCGCCGACTTGCCACGGCACAAACTCGTTCTGCCCATAGCCATGCGCTTCGCTCTTGCTTTTTTCGCCCGAGGCGGTCGCCAGCACCAGCTCGAAAATGCGCTGGCCCATCTCGGCCACGGTGCTGCTGCCGTCGATGATCTCACCGCAGTTGATGTCCATGTCTTCTTCCTGCTTGCGCCACAGCGCCGAGTTGGTCGCGAGCTTGAGTGACGGCGAAGGTGCGCAGCCATAGGCTGAGCCGCGCCCGGTGGTAAAGCAGATCATGTTGGCGCCGCCCGCCACCTGGCCGGTGGCGCTCACCGGGTCGTAGCCGGGCGTGTCCATGTACACAAAGCCGCGCGAGGTGACCGGTTCAGCGTATTCATACACCGCCTGCAAATTACTGGTGCCGCCTTTCGCAACCGCGCCGAGCGATTTTTCGAGAATCGTCGTCAGGCCGCCCGCCTTGTTACCGGGCGACGGGTTGTTGTTCATCTCGCCTTCGTTGATCTCGGTGTAGTGCTCCCACCACTTGATGCGCTCAATCAGTTTTTCGCCGACCTCGCGTTTGACCGCGCGGCGTGTCAGCAGGTGTTCGGCACCGTAAATTTCGGGCGTCTCACTCAATATGGCCGAGCCACCATGCGCGACCAGCAAATCGACCGCCGCCCCGAGCGCCGGGTTGGCGCTGATGCCCGAATAGCCGTCCGAGCCACCGCATTGCAGGCCGATGGTGATGTGCGCCGCGCTGCAGGGCTCACGTTCTACCGCGTTGGCCTGCGGCAGCATCTCATTGATCAGCGCAATGCCTTTGGCGACGGTTTTTGCGGTGCCGCCGGTGTCCTGAATGCTGAACACGCGCAGGGTTTCACCTTCGCGCAGGCTGCTGTGCGCCAGCCACGCGTTGATCTGGTTCGACTCGCAGCCGAGGCCGACCACCAGCACGCCGGCAAAGTTGGGGTGCGTGGCGTAACCCGCCAGCGTGCGCTGCAGGATCTGCATGCCCATGCCTTCGGTGTCCATGCCGCAGCCGGTGCCGTGGGTGAGCGCCACTACACCATCGACATTCGGGAATTTTTCCAGTGCCGAGGGGTTCGTGGTTCGAGAGAAATGATCAGCAATCGCGCGGGATGCCGTAGCCGAACAATTGACGCTCGACAAAATACCGATGTAGTTGCGCGTGGCCACGCGGCCGTCGGCGCGCTTGATACCCATGAAAGTCGCTTCTTTTTTTTCTGGTTCTGGTTTCGCGTCAGCACCAAAGGCATAGTCGCGCACAAAGTCGCCCTTGTTCGGCCCCATGTCGAGGTTGTGCGTGTGCACATGCTCGCCGGCGGCAATCGGCTTGCTGGCAAAACCGATGATCTGGTTGTAGCGCCGTACCGGCTGGCCGGTGTCGATCGCGTGCGTGGCGATCTTGTGGCCTGCGGGGATCAGGCCTTTGATGACGACGTTCTCAGCGGTGGTGCCGCCCACGAGCTGTGAACGGGCGATGAGAACATCGTCTTTGGGATGGAGGCGGATGAAGGGGGTCATAAGACTTATTCGGTTGGGGACAGAGCAAGGTCTTTCGCTTCGCGGCAGGTACTTTGGTTTGTCCCGAAAGGTTTTAATAAAACATTTTCGGCAGCCACATGACCGCCTTGGGGAAGTAAGTGATGATGGCTAGGCTGCCGAGCAGCGGCACCAGCCACGGCAGGATGGCCATGGTCGTTCGCTCGACCGACAGGTTGGCCACCCGCGCCAGCACGAATAGCACCATGCCCATAGGCGGGTGCAACAGGCCGATCATCAGGTTCAGCACCATCACCAGGCCGAAGTGAATCGGGTCCACACCCAGCTGCAGGCAGATCGGCAGCAGGATGGGAACGAGGATGGTGATGGCCGCCGTGGGTTCCAGAAAGCAGCCCACGAACAGCATCAGGAGGTTCGCCATCAGCAGAAAAATCATCGGGTCCTTGGTGAAAGCCAGTACCCACTGGCCGACAGCGGCAGTCACGCCGGTCGCCGTCAGCATCCAGCCGAAAATGCTGGCAGCCGCTACGATGAACAGCACCGTGCTGGTGGTCTCCACCGTGTCGAGGCAAACCTTCACGAACATCTTGAACTTCAGCGTGCGGTACCAGGCGAAGCCCAGCACCATGGCCCAGATGCATGCAGCGATCGCGCCTTCGGTGGGCGTGAATATGCCGGTGGTCATGCCGCCAATCAGCAACACCGGCGTCATGATGGGCAGCACCGCCTGAAACTTGAACACCTTGTCGGCGACGAATAAACCGACCAACCCGGCGACCACGGTGGCCTGCGCTGGCATGTCCATTTTGGCAATCAGCAACCACATCAGGAAAGGCCAGAAGATCACCACGGCCAGTTCGGTCAGCGCCTTGAGGACTTTGAGCCAGCTGAACTTGATGTCCGCGCCCCAGCCGTTTTTGTGGGCGAAGTAAGCCACGGTCAGCATCATGGCAAAGGCCATGAACAGGCCGGGCAAGATGCCCGCCAGAAACAGCGCGCCAATGCTGGTGTTGCTCATCATGCCGTAAATCACGAACGGCAGGCTGGGTGGAATGATGGGGCCGAGCGTGGCTGACGCAGCGGTGACGCCGACAGCAAATTCGGTGCTGTAGCCATGCTCTTTCATCGCCTTGATTTCGATCGTGCCGAGGCCTGCCGCGTCGGCAATCGCGGTGCCGCTCATGCCGGCAAAAATCACCGAACCGACCACGTTGACATGGCCCAGCCCGCCTTTCATCCAGCCGACGAGTGCCAGCGCGAAGGTGTAGATGCGGGTGGTGATGCCGGCGTTGTTCATCAGGTTGCCGGCCAGAATGAAGAAGGGCACGGCCAGCAGCGGAAAGCTGTCGATGCCCGAGATCATGCGGTGAATCACGACGAAGGGCGGCAGGTTACCGGTGAACAGGATGTACACCAGCGACGAGCCCGCCATCGCAATGGCTACGGGCATGCCGGTGGCCATGAAGAACAGGAAGACGATTTTTAGCATGCGGGCAATCGGAAATCGTGAGTCGGGTGGGCGACCACCAAGGTCATCGGCATCATCTGTCTTCCATCGTGGTTTCGGGCCGTTCCAGCACGCTGTAGCCGCGTTGCCAGTGCGTGCGGGCCACCAGCACGGAGCGCAGCAGCATGGCTGCAAAACCGAACAGGCAGACGCCGTAGACCAGGTTCATCGGCAAATCGATGATGGTCATCTTGTAGTCGCCCATTTTTCTCATCATCAAAAAGGTCAGCCACACCGCAGCCGCGAAAAAGATGATGCGTATGCCGTCGACCAGCACCGCCATGCTCCGCGCGACGGGCTTGGGCATGAAGCGGTAGAAAAAGTCGACCTGGATGTGATTGTTCTTTGTCACACCCACCGCTGCACCGACGAACACGGTGGCAATCAGCAGGTAGCGGGCGATCTCTTCGGTCCAGGCGGCGGAATTGTTCAGCACATAGCGGGTGAAGAACTGAAAGAAAACCGTCAGACCCAGCAACCAGAAAAAGCCCAGTGCGATCCAGGCTTCTGTGGTGACGGGGGAAAGATCCACTTCATCGTCGACGACATGGAACTCCCCGTCGTCGGTGACGATCTTGTCGGTTTCGTGCATGGCAGCTTTCCAGAAAGACTGCCTCTGGCCCCGCAAGGGCCGAGGCGAGGGAGCAGATTACTTGATGGAAATGATCCGGTCGTAGTCCTTGCGGTCAAAGCCCATCGACTCCACCGGCGACGACTTCAGCACCGCATCGACAAAACTTTTGCGATCGACATTGACGACGGTCAGGCCTTTTTTCTTGAACTCGTCCACCAGCTCGGATTCGCGCTTTTTGATGTCCGCCGTGCTCCGCGCTGCGGCTTCGCGCGCCACCTCGGTGAACATGGCTTTCTCCGCGGCGCTCAGTGTGTTCCATACGTGTGGGGCAACCTGTGTGGTCAATCCGTCGACGATGTGCCCGGTCATCATGATGGCTTTCTGCACCTCGAAAAATTTCTTCGCCTCGATGGTGGTGAGCGGGTTTTCCTGTGCGTCGACGGTGCCATTTTGCAGCGCCAGATAGACCTCGGCAAACGCAATCGGCGTCGGGTTGGCGCCGCAGGCTTTCGGCGTGGCGGTGTAGGCCGGCACGTCGGGCACGCGGATCTTGATGCCTTTCATGCCGGCGCAGTCATTGAACGGCTTTTGCGCGGTGGTCTGGCGCGCGCCGTAGTAGGTGTAGGCCAGTATCTGGATACCGGTTTTTTGCCGATAACCCTCAACCATCTCGTTGAACACGTCGCTCTTCGAATACGCAATCAAATGGTCAGCGTCGCGGAAGATGAACGGGTAGTAGGCAATGCCCAGGCGCGGGTAGCTGCGCGCCGCGAACGAAGGCCCGCTGATGATCATGTCGACCGTGCCCAGCGTCATGCCCTGGTTGATGTCGGTTTCCTTGCCAAGTGTGGAGGCCGGAAAAACCGAGATGTCGAACTTGCCGTTGCTGCGTTTTTTGATTTCTTCAGCAGCCCACACCGAATGCTTGTGATACGGCTCGGACGTTTCGTACACATGGGCCCATTTCAGCTTGGTTTGTGCGTTTGCAATGCCAAATGAGCCTGCAGCGCAAGTAAATAGTGCGCAAGCAGCTATTGTTTTAATAGCGATTCGTTTCTGTTGCTTCATGATGTCTCCTGATGAATGGATAGGAAAATGGCGCACGGAACGGTAAATACCAGGTCAGTTGGCTTTCGCGCGGCGCCAGCTCGCGCTGAATCGGGCATGGGACTTGTCCATGTGCGCGTGCATGGCCTCGCGCGCACGGGCGCCGTCATGCGCCTCAATGGCCTCCAGAATCGCCTTGTGTTCGGCAATGGCGGCTTCCCAGGATTTCAGGGTTTCGAAGTAGCCGCCCAGGCGCGTGAACAGCGGGCCGCGGCGTGAATCCCAGAAGGTCTGCACGGTTTCGATCAACACTACGTTGCCGCAGGATTCAACAATCGCGGTGTGAAAGGCGCGGTCGCCGTCCAGCGGCAACACGCCCTGCGCGGCGCTGGTTTCCATGGCACTGATCGCCTTGCGCATGGCGTCGATGTCCTTGCGTTTGGCCTGCACGGCGGCCATTGAGGCGATCTCGCCTTCGATCACGCGGCGCGCGCGGATCAGCTCCAGCGGCCCCCATTCGGTGGGCGCCAGCTTGATGCCCTTGCCTTTGGCGTCGCGATCGAGCACGTAGATACCCGAGCCGGTGCGTATCTCGACCCAGCCTTCGACTTCCATGGCAATCAGTGCTTCCCGCACAGACGGCCGGCTGACGCCCAGCTGCCGGGCCAGGTCGCGCTCGGCAGGCAGACGGGCACCGACGGGAAACTCGCCCCTGCCAATCAGCACCCGCAGTTGTTCGGCAATCTGGCGATACAGGCGTTGCGGCCCGACGATTTGAAGTGGCATGGGGAAGCGTGGAAGCAGGTGTAGGAGGTGTAGGGTTAGCCAGAATTGGACAAGTGGTCTGACCAATTAATAATCCCATGAATTTCTGCGTGAAGCATCCGGCTAAACCCTGTCATGGCCCCTTGCTGTGGGTCAGCCGCTCTCGGCGACGCGGCGATTTGCCGGGTTTCTCTGGACTTCGCGGCATAGCCCGGCTACGACGCAGCCAACATCAACAAGGATCCCGTATGAGCGCTGATCGCCCCCACCCCCTTGATTTGCCCGAGGGCCATATTCGATGAGCCGCACTCGTTACCGCCATCATGATTTGCTGGATTTTTCCCGGCAACTTTTGGGCCGCGCCGGGCTGGACGATAACAAGGCCGGTGCCGTCGCCGACATTCTGCTCGAGGGCGATCTGCTCGGTCATGACACCCACGGTCTGGCCTTGCTCGGACCGTACCTCGCCGCGCTGGAGTCGGGCACCATGACGCGGGACGGGGAGCCCGACGTGCTGGCCGACTTCCCCGCGGCCCTGACCTGGGATGGGCGCAGGCTGCCCGGCCCGTGGCTGGTGCTCAAGGCCATGGCGGTTGCGACCGGGCGCGCGGCCACGCAGGGCACCTGCACGATTGTCATCCGGCGCAGCCAGCACATCGCGTGTCTGGCGGCATTTTTGAAACGGGCTACCGACCAGGGCTTGATGATGGTGCTCGCCAGCTCGGACGCCAACAGCGCCAGCGTTGCGCCGTTTGGCGGCCTCGACGCCGTGTTCACTCCGAACCCAATTGCCGCTGGCATTCCCACCGGCCTCATGCCGGTGCTTGTCGACGTGTCCACATCGGCTACCACCAACGGGCTGACCAACCGGCTGCACAAGGAAGGCGGAACCTTGCCGGCGAACTGGCTGCTCGACGGCCACGGCGTGGCAGGCAATGACCCTGCGGTGCTGTTTGCCGAACCCAAGGGCACGATCTTGCCCCTGGGTGGGCAGGATTCAGGTCACAAGGGCTATGGCTTGAGCTTGCTGGTCGAGGCGCTGACCGGCGGTCTGGCCGGCCATGGCCGTGCCGACCCGCGCGAAGGCTGGGGTGCGACCGTCTTTCTGCAGATCATTGACCCGCGCGCGTTTGCCGGATTGGATGCGTTCACGCGGCAGACCAGCACCGTAGCCGCGCAATGTCGTGCCTCCCGTCCGGCAACCCCCGGCAAGCCTGTGCGGACGCCTGGGGAGCGGGGCTTGATGCTGGCCGCCTCGCAAATGGAAACAGGTGTGGCGCTGTACCCGACCATCATGGCGACGTTGGCGCCGTGGGCGAGTCAGTTCGGTGTGACCCCGCCCGAAGCACTGCGCTGAGTGACTGTCTTTGACTTGCGGTATCTCAGCGCGGCCAGCAGCGCGGGCGACAGCCAGACCAGAATGGTCACCGCGGCCAGCGTGGCCGCAATCGGACGCGAGACAAACGCCAGCAAATTGCCGTCAGACTTGATCATTGACGTGATGAAGTTTTCTTCCAGCATGCCGCCCAGCACCACGCCCAGAATGGCCGGTGCAATCGGGAACCGGTTCTGCTCCAGCACATAGGCCACCAGGCCGGCAACCAGCATCACGCTGACCTCGAACAAGGAGTTGTTGATGGCGAAGGTGCCGACCACGCAGAACATCAAAATGATCGGCATCAAAAGATTGCGCGGCACCTTGAGGATGCGCCGGGCCACCTTGATGCACAGCAGGCCCAGCGGAATCATGATGATGTTGGCGACGATAAAAATCAGGAACACCGCATAAATATTCTGCGGGTTGGTTGTGAAGAGTGATGGGCCAGGGTTCATGTTCTTCATGTAGAGCACGCCAATCACGATGGCGGTGATCGAGTCGCCCGGAATGCCGAACACCAGCGCCGGAATCCACGCGCCGGCCAGCGCGCTGTTGTTGGCCGAGCCCGACTCCACGATGCCTTCGACATGGCCGGTGCCGAATTTTTCGGGTTCTTTCGAGAATTTTTTGCTGATGCCGTAGGACATCCAGGCGGCAATGTCGGCACCCGCGCCGGGCAAGGCGCCCACTGCCGTGCCCAGCACGCTGCCGCGAAGGATTTGCACCGGGTATTTGCGGGCCAGCGTCCATTGCCCCTTGAGCACATTGCCGACCTGCTCGACCACCAGCTCGGCCTGCGGGCTGGTGTCCACCACGTAGCGAATAATTTCAGAAATCGCAAACATACCGATCATCATCGACACCATGCCGATGCCGCCCATCATCTCGGTATTGCCGAAGGTGAAGCGGGGGAAGCCAGCCGGGTTGCCCAGGCCCACGCAGGCGACGAGCAGGCCGAGAAACAGCGTGATCAGGCCCTTCAGCGGCTGGTCAGAGGTGATGAAAACAGCGCAGGTCAGACCCAGCAGCACCAGCCAAAAATATTCAAAAGAGCTGAAGCGCGTGGCAAATTCAGCCAGTGCCGGAGCCGCGATGATCAGCACCAGCGTACCGAACAGGCCGCCGACGGCAGAGAACACCAGGCCAGCCCCCAGGGCCGTTTCGGCCTGGCCCTTGCGCGTCATGGCGTAGGCTTCGTCGGTATACGCCGCCGACGCTGGCGTGCCCGGAATGCGCAGCAGGCAGCCCGGAATGTCGCCCGAGAAAATAGCCATGGCAGTGGCCGTGACGATGGCCGCCACAGCCGGAATGGGGGCCATGAAAAAAGTTACTGGCACCAGCAGCGCCGTCGCCATCGTCGCCGTCAGGCCCGGCACGGCCCCGACAAAAAGCCCATACAGCGATGCCAGCACCATCACCATCAGGGTGTAGGGCTCGAAGACCATGGCGAAAGCCTGTGCAACTGCTGTCCACATCGTGTTCAACCCATTTTTTCAGCAATGACCAATGAAAGGTGCCTTGAAACGGCGATGCCGA